>DATIBI010000261.1:0-16704 GCA_035457605.1 Nocardioidaceae bacterium | reverse complement strand
ATCGGCGACACCGTCGGCGACCCGTTCAAGGACACCGCCGGCCCGGCGATCAACCCGTTGATCAAGGTGATGAACCTGGTCTCGCTGCTGATCGCGCCGGCCGTTGTGGCGCTGTCGGTCGGTGACGCCGAGAACACGCCGCTGCGGGTCGCGATCGCGGTCGTCGCCGCGCTGATCATCGCGGGCGCGGTCTACATCAGCAAGCGTCGCCCGGTCGCCATCGGCGAGCAGGCGCCGGAGACTCCGGAGAACGCGCGGGCGGTCACCGTCTCCTGACGCGGGGCAGCCGCAACGACGCACTGGGAAGGACCCGTCGGCCCAGGCCGGCGGGTCCTTTCGCGTCCCGGTCGGCGCCGGCGAGGGCCGCGATCAACCGGGTCTGGGCGTGCACGACGTCGGCGTCGCACGGGGCGACCGCCGTGTCCGCCGGCGCGATGACCGCCGGCGCGGTGAGCAGCTCGGCGAGGTCGCCGACCACGTCGTAGCCGCCCGCCTCGACGTCGGCGACCATCCGGGCGGTCTCCGCGGTCAGCCATGCTGCGTGCTCTGCGGGGAAGGGCACCTCGTCGCCGCGCGCGGGAAGCAGGGAGTGCACCCGTGCGGCGCCCGTGCCCCCGGCCCGCCGGCGCTGCTCGACGTTGAGCAGCCGCAGCACCTCGATCTCGGCGAGACCGCGGAACCCGTGCTCGTCGCGCCCGGCGCGGAACCGGTGCGGGTCGACGCCGACCAGCCGGGCGAACCGGGACCACAGCACGGCGTCCTGGTCGATCCCGTCGGGGACGGTCACCACGTGCAGCCGGTCCGGCGGGACCGTCGCGCCCCACCTGCGCAGCACGTCGCCGACGTCGTGGGAGCGCCAGAACACGCGGCTGACCCGGTGCTCGTCCCGGGAGACGATGCGCGTGAGGTAGGCCGGGTAGGCCGCCGTACCTCCGCTGAGCACCCACTGCTGCCAGGCCGAGGGAATCTGCCGGCCGAGGGTCCGCGCGGCATAGACCACGTGCACCTCGACGCCGCCGAAGGACGACACGATCCGCTCCACCTGGGCAGGACCCGCGTCGGCCAGCAGCTCGTGAGAGACCACCACCGTGCCGCGGCGCCAGTCCCGCACCGTGTCGGCGAGCCGGTCCCAGGCACCCTGAGCGGGGGCGTGGTCGCTGGTGGCCAGGTTGAGCACGTCCAGCACCGCGTCGAGCTGCCCCCCGTCGTGCCCGAAGTGGCTGGCGGGGTAGAGCAGGCCCACCCGGGTGAGCCTGCGGCGGTGCCGGTTGAGGGTGTCGCGCAGGAACGCCGAGCCGCTCGTCGGAGCCCCGATGTGCACGAACACCCTGCTGGTCATCGGTCGGCTCCCTCCGTCCCCGGTGGACTGTACCGACGCGCGCGGGTCCCGCCCGTCAGCGACGCAGCCCGACGCGCCGGAGCAGGCGGCCGACCGGTGCCCGGCCGCGGGCGAGCGCGGCCCGGGCCCGCTCACGGGGCGAGTCGGGGTCGCGGCCGGCCTCGAGCAGCTCGAGCCGCTCGCGCTGCCGGGCGCTGTGCTGCACCATGCCGCTCGCGGCGCGCACCGCCGCGGGGGCGAGGTCGGCCTCGCTGAGGTCGGTCGGGGAGACGTGGTCCAGGTGCTGCTCCGCCACCGGCAGCAGCTCGGCGAGGTCGCCCTCGACCCGGTAGCCGGCGTCCGCGAGGTCCCGGACCATCTCCCGGGAACGCTCTGTCACCCACGGCAGGTACTGCGGTGGCAGGGTGAGCCGCGCCGACCGCCCGCCGAGAACCCGCTCCGCGAGGTGCACCCGGACCAGGGTGCTGTAGAGGTCGTCGCGCAGCGAGCGCAGGTCGGCGTTCATGCGCCGGAGCAGCTCGGTCTCGGCCACGCCCATCGACCTGTTCGCCCGTCGTACCGACGTCTGGTACGACTCGGGGTCCAGACCGGTGACCGCGCAGAACCGGCGCCACAGCGTGTCCGCGGGCGCGCCCGGCTGCGGCACGGTGACGACGTGCACGTTCGCGGGGGGTACGGCGGGCGCCCACCGGCCGAGCACGTGCACCGGGTCGTGCAGCCCCCAGAACATCCGCCCGAACGGCTCGGGGGCGTCGAACCCGCGCTCGACCAGGTCGCCGACGAACTGCTCGAGCGGGACGGTGTGCTTGTGCTTGACGTGCTCCTGCCAGTCCGACACCAGCTGCCGCGCGAGGTCGCGCGCGGTGAACACCACGTGCACCTCGGCTGGACCGAGCTCCTGGAGGCGAGCGGCCACCCGGTCGGCGCTGGCGCCTCCGAGCAGCTCGTTCGACACGATCACCGTGGACCCGGTCCACTCCCGGGCACGGGTGGCCACCTCGTCCCAGGAGCCGGCGAACGAGCGGGCCGGCTTCGAGCCCCAGCCCTCCCCGACGAAGTCGACGGCGGAGCGGAAGGAGTCGCCGAACCGGGCGTAGGGGTAGAGCACGCCGTTCCCGGCCAGCGCCTTCCGGTTCTGGAACAGCACCTGCTGGAGGTACGTCGTGCCGGTCTTCGGCGCCCCCACGTGGAAGTACACACGTTTCACCCCCGTCGCAACGGCCTCAGCCATCTCCGGAGCTCCTCGGGAGTCGCGTGCTGTCGTCGGACGCACGCCATCGTAGGGGGCCGAACGCGAGGCCGGTGAACGTGCGCTCCGCTGGTACCGTAAGCCAGTCTGTTCGGAACCTTCCCCGTCGAAGAGGACACACCTTGACTGACACCGTTGAGACGCTGGCTGCCCCGACCACGTCACCCACGGAGACCGAGTCTGGCTTCCGCGTCGTGCACCGGACCATCCTGCGTCCCGACCAGGAGATCGACATCCGACCGTTGTACGTCGGGGGCGTCAGCGGGTTCACGACCGCGGCCATGGCCGGTCCCTCGGGCGCGTCCGAGGACGCCGGGGACGCGGTGTTCTACGACGACGAGTCCGCCTCGACCAGCCCGGTCACCGGCCTGAGCGGCTTCGGCAAGATCACCGACGAGGGCGCGGAGGTGCTGCCGCACCAGCGGATGACCTTCGGCACCTACTTCAACGCGTTCCCGGCCAGCTACTGGCGCCGGTGGACCGACTTCGCGTCGGTCCGGCTGCGCGTCGTGGTCCGTGGCGAGGGCACGCTCAGCGTCTACCGCTCCACCGCCAAGGGCCACGTGCAGCGCGCGGACTCCGAGTCGTTCCACACCCAGGACAAGCAGGAGCTGACTTTCGAGCTGCCGCTGAAGCCGTTCATCGACGGCGGGTGGTACTGGTTCGACCTCGAGGCGGGCGAGGAGGAGGCCGTCCTGCTCAGCGGCGAGTGGGGCTTCGCCACCGACAAGGTGCGGCAGGGCACCGTCTCGATCGGCATCACCACCTTCAACCGGCCCGACTTCTGCGTCGACCAGCTGGTGAACCTGTCCGAGGAGCCCGAGGTGCTCGCGGTCCTCGACGAGATCTACGTCGTCGACCAGGGCACCCAGAAGGTGACCGACGAGCCGCGCTACGCCGACGTCGCGAAGAAGCTCGGCCCGAAGCTGCGGCTGATCGAGCAGGGCAACCTCGGTGGCTCGGGTGGGTTCTCCCGTGCCATGGACGAGGCGTCCGCCAAGGGTGACGCCGACTACGTGCTGCTGCTCGACGACGACGTCGTCTGCGAGCCCGAGGGCATCCTGCGCGCGGTCGCGTTCGGCGACCTCGCCAAGCAGCCGACCATCGTCGGCGGCCAGATGTTCAGCCTCTACGACCGCTCCGTGCTGCACGCGTACGGCGAGACCGTGGACCGGTGGCGCTGGTTCTGGGGCGCCGCCCCGAACACCAAGCACGGGCACAACTTCGCGACCCGGTCGCTGCGCGACACCAAGTGGCTGCACCGCCGCGTCGACGTGGACTACAACGGCTGGTGGATGTGCCTGATCCCGACCAAGGTGATCAAGGAGATCGGCCTGTCCCTGCCGATGTTCATCAAGTGGGACGACTCGGAGTTCGGGCTGCGCGCGCAGGAGGCCGGCTACCCGACGGTCACCCTGCCCGGTGTCGCTGTCTGGCACGTGCCGTGGCACGAGAAGGACGACACCATCGACTGGCAGGCCTACTTCCACCGCCGCAACCGGATCGTGGCCGCGCTGCTGCACTCGCCCTACGAGCGCGGCGGCAAGATGGTGCAGGAGAGCTTCCAGACCCAGGTCAGGCACCTGCTGTCGATGCAGTACAGCCCCGCGGAGATGGGCCTGATGGCGATCGAGGACATCCTCGACGGGCCGCAGCGGATGCACCGCGACGTGCTCGCCCGCCTGCCCGAGCTGCGTGAGCTGCGCAAGGGCTTCGACGACTCCAAGGCCCAGCCCGACCTCGACAGCTTCCCGCCCGCGCGCCGCAAGAAGCCGCCGCGCAAGGGCAAGGTGTCCTCCGCGCCGGTCGGCCCGGTCGGCAAGCTGAAGACGGTCGCCAAGGGCGCGGTGCGCCAGGTGCTGCCGGTGCGCGAGTTCGCGAAGAAGTACCCCGAGGCGAACGTCCCGCACCTGGACCTCAAGTGGTGGAAGCTGATGCAGCTCGACTCCGCGCTGGTCTCCTCCGCCGACGGCACCTCCGCGTCCTGGTACAAGCGTGACCCGCAGCTGGCACGCGAGCTGCTCCAGCGCTCCGTCGCGCTGCACACCCGCCTCGCCAAGGAGTGGCCGGCCCTCGCCGAGCAGTACAAGAAGGCGCTTCCCGAGCTGGTCTCGCCCGAGTCGTGGCACAAGACCTTCGAGGAGTCGACCAAGAAGGACGGCACCAGCTGAGCCAGGTCGCCGGACTGCGCGAGGCGCTGGAGTCGGCGGGCTACACCTACGACGGTGTCGCGGACCTGCTCGGTCCGACCGCCCACTCCGCGCTCTCGCGCAACGAGACCACACCGGGGCTGCGCGCCACCGCCGACGGCTCGCCGCTGTCGACGCTGACCCGGCTCTGGCCGTTGCAGGCGGCCGTGCCCGCCGAGCACGCCGACCGGGCGCTGCCCGGGCTGGTCGCGCCGCTGTGCGCGCTCGGGCTGCTCGAGCGGTCCGGGGGCGAGGTCCGGGCCCGGGTCGACGTACGCCCCTACGCGGACGAGAACCGGGACTGGTGGGTGGTCAGCGACCTCACGCCCGGGCTCGACGGGGCCGGGGTCCGGGTCACCCCCGACCACGTGCTCGGGGTCAGCTCGGCGTCGACGTCGCTGGCGCAGCTGACCGTGCGCGAGCCGGTCGGCCGGGCCCTCGACCTCGGCACCGGCTGCGGCGTGCAGTCCCTGCACCTGGCCGAGCACGCCGGCTCGATCGTGGCCACCGACGTCAACGACCGGGCGCTGTGGATGGCCGGTCTCAACGCCGAGCTGAACGGGACCGGCTTCGACCTGCGCGACGGCAGCCTCTACGAACCCGTCGCCGACGAGCGGTTCGACCTGATCGTCACCAACCCGCCGTTCGTGATCTCCCCGGCGACCGGCGAGCGGCTGGTCTACCGCGACTCCGGGCTGCCCGGCGACGAGGTGGTCCGCCGGGTGGTCACCGAGGCGCCGGCACACCTGGCACCCGGCGGCTGGTGCCAGGTGCTCGCGAACTGGGTGCATGTCGAGGGCGTGCCGTGGCAGGAGCGGGTCGCCGGCTGGCTCACCGATGACTGCGACGCGTGGGTGGTGCAGCGGGAGGTCGCCGACCTCGCGGAGTACGTCGAGCTGTGGCTCAAGGACGCCGGGCTGCACGGCGCGCCCGACTACCGGGAGCGCTACGACACCTGGCTGTCGTGGTTCGACGAGCAGGGCGTGGAGGCGGTCGGCTTCGGGTGGCTGAACCTGCGCCGCCACGACGAGGGCGTGCAGCGGGACCCGGTACGCCGGACCGAGGACTGGCCCTACGAGGTCGAGCAGCCGCTCGGTCCGGAGATCGCCGACTGGGCGCGCCGTACCTCCCTGCTCGCCGACCTCACCGACGCCGACCTGCTCGCCTCCCGGCCGGTGCTCCGCGCGGACGTGCGGCAGGAGACCCTCGGGCAGCCCGGCGCCGAGGACCCGGAGCAGATCGTGCTCCGGCAGCAGCGGGGCCTGCGGCGGGCCCGCCAGGTCGACACCCTCGAGGCCGGGCTCGTCGGCGCCTGCGACGGCGACCTGGCCGTCGGGCAGGTGCTCGACGCGCTGGCGACGCTGCTCAGGCAGGAGCAGGAGCTGGTCCGGACCAGCTACCTGCCGAAGGTCCGGGAGCTGGTCGCGGACGGGTTCCTCGAAACCGGATTGCGCTGACGCGTTACCGTGTCAGCGCTGACTCAAAACCCCTAGGAGCACCCGGACGTGGCAACGAAGAACGCGAGCGCCTCCAACGGCGTCGGTCACAAGCTCGTGATCGTGGAGTCGCCTGCCAAGGCGCGCACGATCGCGGGGTACCTCGGCCGGGGCTTCGTGGTCGAGTCTTCGATCGGGCACATCCGTGACCTGCCGCAGAGCGCCTCGGACATCCCCGCGAAGATCAAGGGCGAGCCGTGGGCGCGTCTCGGGGTGAACGTCGACGCCGGCTTCGAGCCGGTCTACGTCGTCTCCGGGGACAAGAAGTCGCACATCACCAAGCTGAAGAAGCTGCTGAAGGACGCCTCCGAGCTCTACCTCGCCACCGATGAGGACCGCGAGGGCGAGGCGATCGCCTGGCACCTGCTCGACGAGCTGAAGCCGAAGGTGCCGGTCAAGCGGATGGTGTTCCACGAGATCACCCCGCAGGCGATCGGGGACGCGGTGGAGAACCCGCGCGACATCGACATGGACCTGGTCAACGCCCAGGAGGCGCGGCGGATCCTGGACCGGCTCTACGGCTACGAGGTCTCCCCGGTGCTGTGGAAGAAGGTCATGTCCGGGCTGTCCGCGGGCCGGGTCCAGTCCGTGGCGACCCGGCTGATCGTGGCGCGGGAGCGGGAGCGGATGGCGTTCCGGGCCGCCTCCTACTGGGACCTCGAGGGCACCTTCGACGCTGGCGCCAAGCACGACGACCGGATGTTCCCGGCCAAGCTGCACTCGGTGGACGGGGCGCGGGTGGCCCGCGGCTCCGACTTCACCCCGCAGGGGGAGCTCAAGGCCGGTACGACGGTCGTGCACCTGGACCGGGCGAAGGCGGAGGCGCTCGCCGCCGGCCTGCACGAGTCCACGTTCGAGATCCGCTCGGTCGAGTCCAAGCCGTACCGCCGCTCGCCGTACGCGCCGTTCCGGACCACGACCTTGCAGCAGGAGGCCTCGCGCAAGCTGGGCTACGGGGCCTCGCGCACCATGCAGGTGGCCCAGCGGCTCTACGAGAACGGCTTCATCACCTACATGCGAACCGACTCCATCACGCTGTCGGAGTCGGCGATCGCGGCTGCCCGGGAGCAGGTCCGGGAGCTGTTCGGGTCGGAGTACCTGCCTGACAAGGCCCGGGTCTACCAGTCGAAGGTCAAGAACGCCCAGGAGGCGCACGAGGCGATCCGTCCCGCCGGGGAGAACTTCCGCACCCCGGCCGAGACCGGGCTGACCGGCGACGAGTTCCGGCTCTACGAGCTGATCTGGATGCGCACCGTGGCCTCGCAGATGAAGGACGCGCAGGGGCACACTGTGAGCATCCGGCTCGGCGGCACCGCCGCGTCCGGTGAGGACTGCGTGTTCTCCGCCTCCGGCCGGGTGATCACCTTCCACGGGTTCCTCAAGGCCTACGTGGAGGGTTCCGACGACGACAGCGCCGAGGCCGACGACCGCGAGACCAGGCTGCCGGCGGTGACCGAGGGTGACGCGGTGTCCGCGGCCTCGGTGAAGGCGTCGGGGCACGAGACCAAGCCGCCGGCGCGGTACACCGAGGCGACCCTGATCCGCGAGCTGGAGGAGCGCGAGATCGGTCGCCCGTCGACGTACGCCTCGATCATCGGCACCATCCTCAACCGCGGCTACGTCTACAAGAAGGGCACCGCGCTGGTGCCGGCGTGGCTGGCGTTCTCGGTGATCCGGCTACTGGAGGAGCACTTCTCCCGGCTGGTCTCCTACGAGTTCACCGCGAGCATGGAGGACGTGCTCGACGAGATCGCCGCGGGTCGCCGCGAGCGCAACGACGAGCTGGCCGCGTTCTACTTCGGCACCGGCGACGTCGAGGGGCTCAAGCAGCTGGTGACCGAGCTCGGCGAGATCGACGCGCGGGAGCTGGCCACGTTCCCGGTCGGCGACGGCATCGACCTGCGGGTGGGGCGCTACGGCCCCTACATCGAGAAGTCGGACGGGACCCGGGCGAACGTGCCCGACGACCTGCCGCCGGACGAGCTGACCCTGGAGAAGGCGCAGGAGCTGCTGGCCAACCCCGCCGGCGCGGAGAACGAGCTCGGCACCGACCCGGACACCGGGCACGTGATCGTGGCCAAGAACGGCCGGTTCGGCCCCTACGTCACCGAGGTGCTCCCCGAGGACGCCCCGAAGAGCCAGAAGCCGCGCACCTCGTCGCTGTTCAAGACGATGTCGCTGGACACGATCACCCTGGAGGACGCGCTGCGGCTGCTGACCCTGCCGCGGGTGGTCGGGGTCGACCCCGAGTCGAACGAGGAGATCACCGCCCAGAACGGTCGCTACGGGCCGTACCTCAAGAAGGGCACCGACTCCCGCTCGATCGACGACGAGGAGAAGCTGCTCACGATCACGCTGGACGAGGCGCTGAAGATCTACGCCCAACCCAAGCAGCGAGGCAGGGCGGCGGCCGCACCCGGCCGTGAGATCGGCGACGACCCGGCGACCGGCAACAAGATCACGGTCAAGAGCGGCCGGTTCGGGCCGTACGTGACCGACGGCGAGTACAACGCCACCCTGCGCCAGGGCGACGACGAGGCGACGATCACGCTGGAGCGGGCCGCGGAGCTGCTCGCGGAGAAGCGCGCCAAGGGTCCGGCCCCGAAGAAGCGTGGCGCCAAGAAGACGGCGAAGAAGACCACCAAGAAGACCACGGCAAAGAAGGGCACGACCAAGAAGGCTGCAGCGAAGAAGTCCTCGTAGGGTAGCGCTGTGAGCGAGCACGCCGCCCCGCCTCCCGCCGCGTCCGCGGTGGACGAGCTGCGGCATGCGCCGACGCACTCGATGCTGGCGGTGCTGCGGATCCGGGACTTCCGCAACCTGTGGATCGGGCTCGGCCTGTCCAGCCTCGGCGACTGGATCGGGCTGCTCGCGCTCACCGCGATGGCCAACAGCCTGGCCGGCGACTCCTACGCGGTGAAGAACTTCGCGATCGCGGGTGTGCTGTTCCTGCGCGTGCTGCCCGCGCTGGTGATGGGCCCGATCGCCGGCTGGATCGCGGACCGGCTGGACCGGCGGTGGACGCTGATCTGGGGCGACTACATCCGCGGCGCGCTGTTCCTGACCATCCCCATCGTGGGCACGCTGTGGTGGGTGTTCGTGGTGACCGTGCTGATCGAGGCGGTCAGCCTGGTCTGGGGCCCGGCCAAGGACGCCACCGTGCCGAACCTGGTCCCGCGGCACCGGCTCGAGGCCGCCAACCAGATCAGCCTGGCCACGACGTACGGCTCCGCCCTGCCGGCGGCGGCGATCTTCACCGGCCTGACCCTGGTCGACAAGCTCTACCGCAACCTCTTCGACTGGTTCCCCAACGGGCCGATCGACCTCGCGCTCTACTTCAACGGGCTCTCCTTCATCATCTCCGGGCTGGTGATCTCCACCCTCAAGCACATCCCGCGCGGCCCCGCCGCCACCGGCCCGGAGAACGCCATCGCGGTGGTCCTCGACGGGTGGCGGTACGTCGGACAGACCCCCGTGGTCCGCGGCCTGGTGATCGGCATCATCGGTGCCTTCTCCGCCGGCGGAGTCGTGATCGGGCTCGCCCGCACCTTCGTCGACGACCTCGGCGGTGGCGAGCCCGGCTACGGCGTGCTGTTCGGCACCGTGTTCCTCGGCCTGGGGGTCGGTATGTGGCGCGGTCCGCGGATGCTGCAGGGGCTGTCCCGCCGCCGGCTGTTCGGGCTCGCGCTCAGCGGCACCGGGCTGCTGCTGTTCCCGCTGGCGCTGGTGCAGCAGCTCGAGATCGTCACCGGGATCACCCTGGTGCTCGGCTTCCTCGCCGGGGTCGCCTGGATCACCGGCAACACCCTGCTCGGGCTCGAGGTCCCCGACGAGGTGCGCGGCCGCACCTTCGCCTTCGTCGGCTCGATGATCCGGCTCTCGCTCGCGCTGGTGCTGGCGCTCGCGCCGCTGGTGGCCGGCCTGATCGGCACCCACAGCTTCGGCCCCGAGGGCGAGGACGGCGAACCGTGGCTGGTCTACAACGGTGCGGCCTTCACGTTCCTCATCGCGGCGGTCCTGATGACCGCTGTCGGTGTCACCTCCTACCGTCAGATGGACGACCGCAAAGGAATCCCGTTGGCGAACGATCTCCGCAACGCCTTCACCGGAACCCCCGGTGTCTACTCGGCGACCGGCGTGTTCATCGCGCTCGAGGGCGGCGAGGGCGCGGGGAAGTCCACGCAGTCCGACCGGCTGGCGGGCTGGCTGCGCGAGGCGGGGTACGACGTGCTGCTGACCCACGAGCCCGGTGACACCGAGGTCGGCCAGAAGCTGCGCCGGATCGTGCTCGACCCCCAGACCGGGAACATCTCCGACCGCACCGAGACGCTGCTCTACGCCGCCGACAAGGCCGAGCACGTCGACCGGGTGGTCGCCCCGGCGCTGACCCGTGGCGCGGTGGTCATCACCGACCGCTACGTCGACTCCACCCTGGCCTACCAGGGCGCCGGCCGGGCGCTGGACGACCGCGAGGTGGAGCGGGTGGCCCGGTGGGCGACCGGCGACCTGCGACCGAACCTGACCGTGCTGCTCGACCTGCCGCCGCAGGCCGGGCTGACCCGGTTCGCCGAGCGGGACCGCATCGAGGGCGAGTCGGTGGAGTTCCACGAGCGGGTCCGGCAGGGCTTCCTGCGACTGGCCTCCGCCCAGCCCGAGCACTACCTGGTCCTCGACGCCCGGCGGCCGATCGACGAGGTCGCCGCCCAGATCCGGGAGCGGGTGGAGCCGCTGCTGGAGCAGGCCAAGCGGGAGCGGTCCGGGACCGAGGACGAGCAGAGGCACAGCGAGCAGGAGCACCCCGAGCAGAAGCACGCCGAGCGCATGCGTGGCGAGCAGAGCCCCAGCGTCGAGCGGCACGGCGAGCAGAGCCACAGCGACCAGCGGCAGGGCGACGATCGGGTGGAGGTCGACCCGACGCCGACCCTGGTCGACCCCACCCGTGCGAGGGACCAGTGAGCACGACCGCTCCGGGCACCGACAACACCACCCAGAACACCGCCCAGGGTGGCGTCTGGGACACCCTGGTCGGGCAGCATGCGGCCGTGCAGACGCTGAGCCGCGCCGTCGGCGGCCACGGGATGACCCACGCGTGGCTGTTCACCGGGCCGCCGGGCTCCGGCCGGTCCAACGCCGCGATGGCCT
Organism: Nocardioidaceae bacterium; assembly: GCA_035457605.1. Lineage (GTDB taxonomy): Bacteria > Actinomycetota > Actinomycetes > Propionibacteriales > Nocardioidaceae > Nocardioides_C. The sequence continues at coordinate 5,289 of DATIBI010000261.1, read as the reverse complement.
TCGCCGCCGCGCTCCAGTGCGAGCAGGGCGGCTGCGGTCACTGCCTCGCCTGCACCACCGCGCTCGCCGGCTCGCACGCCGACGTGAGCGTGACCCGCACCGAGACCGCGGTGATCCACGTGCGGACCATTCGCGAGCTGGTCATGCGGGCGACGCTCTCGCCGGCCGGAGGCCGCTGGCAGGTCATGGTCGTCGAGGACGCCGACCGGCTCAACGACTCCTCCGGGAACGCCCTGCTCAAGGCGATCGAGGAGCCGAGCCCCCGCACGGTGTGGCTGTTGTGCGCGCCCACCGTCGAGGACGTGCTGCCCACGATCCGGTCCCGGTGCCGCAACGTCACCTTGTCCACCCCGACCGCGGCCGGGGTCGCCGACTTCCTGGTCCGCCGGCACGGCATCCCCGACGGCGTCGCCGCCTACGCGGCACGAGCCAGCCAGGGGCACATCGGCCGGGCGCGGGCGCTGGCGACCGACGAGAACACCCGCAACCGGCGTCGCGAGGTCGTCTCCATCCCGTCCCGGCTGACGTCGCTTGGGGCGTGCATGAACGCCGCGGCCAACCTGGTCGACCTGGCCAAGGACGAGACCGCGGCCATCACCGAGGCCAAGAACGACCTCGAGGTCCGCGAGCTGGAGTCGCTCTACGGCGACGACCGGAAGGCCAAGTCGTCGCGGGCCTACAAGGCCGCGCTCCGCGAGCTCACCGAGAGCCAGAAGCAGCGGGCGCGGCGGCGGACCCTGGACGTGGTCGACCGGTGCCTGATGGACCTGATGTCGGTCTACCGCGACACCATCGCGCTGCAGGCGGGCGCGCCGGGTGACCTGGTGAACGAGGAGCTGCGCACCGAGATCGGGCAGCTGGCCCGCCGGTCCACGCCGGAGGAGAACCTCCGGCGGATCGACGCGATCTTCGCTGCCCGCGAGAAGATGCTCGACTTCACCGTCCCGCCGCTGCTGGCCCTCGAAGCGATGATGCTGGCCTTGCGGGTCCGCTGAGCCGCCTAGAGTGGGGGCGTGCCCGACATGCCCCGAGTTCGTCGCCCCCGCCGAGTGGTGACGGCCGCCCTGTCCGTCGTACTCACCGCGAGCCTTGCGGGGTGCGGGCTGATCTCCGACGAGCCTGAGGCGCTGCCGTCGCCGACGCTGTCCCCGAGCCCCCTCGAGAGCCCCACCGCGGCCGCCCCGGAGCCGGAGGACGGGCTGTCCCGCTACTACGCGCAGGACGTGGAGTGGTCGGAGTGCCGTGACGACCTGGAGTGCGCGACGATCCGGGTCCCGCTCGACTACGCGAGGCCCGACGGGGAGATCATCGAGCTGTCCCTGCTCCGGGTGCCGACGGAGAACGAGAAGCGGCGGGTCGGGTCGCTGGTGGTGAACCCCGGTGGGCCGGGGGCGTCGGGCGTGGACTACGCGTCGATGGCGGGGATGCAGTTCGGCGCCGAGCTGCGCGAGGCCTTCGACATCGTCGGGTTCGACCCGCGCGGGGTCGGCGAGAGCACGCCGGTGGAGTGCCTGGACGACGACGAGCTCGACGAGTTCGTCGCCGCCGACCCCGACCCGGACACCGCGGCGGAGGCGCGCACCGCGGACCGGCTGATCCGCGAGTTCGGGCAGGGCTGCGTCGACCGCAGCGGCGACCTGGCCGCGCACGTGTCGACGGTGGAGGTCGCCCGCGACCTCGACGTGATCCGGGCGGTGCTGGGGGACCGGCGGTTGAGCTACTTCGGCGCCTCCTACGGCACCCTGCTGGGCGCGACCTACGCCGAGCTGTTCCCCGAGCGGGTGGGTCGGCTGGTGCTTGACGGCGCGATCGACCCGACCCTGAGCAACGAGGAGACGAGCCTGGTCCAGGCCCGGGGGTTCGAGACCGCGCTGCGTGCCTACGTGGCCGCCTGTGTCGACGACGGCGGCTGCTTCCTCGGCGACTCCGTGGACGCCGGGACCCGGCGGATCCGGCAGTTCCTCGACGAGGTCGAGCAGAACCCGCTCCCGGCGTCGGGGGACCGCGAGCTCACCGTCGGCCACGCCGTGCTGGGGATCTGGGCGCCGCTGTACGACGACGGCTACTGGTCCCTGCTCGACCTGGCGCTGAAGTCGGCGTTCGACGGCAACGGGGCGGCGCTGATGACGCTCTCGGACGCGTACACCTCGCGCGGCCCCGGCGGTTACAGCGACAACTCGGTCGAGGCGCTCTACGCGGTCAACTGCCTGGACGGCACCGAGTCGGTCCCGCCGGAGCAGATCCGCGCCCGGCTGCCCCGGTTCGAGAAGGCGTCGCCGACCTTCGGCGGGGTGTTCGCGTGGGGCCTCGCCGGCTGCGCGGGCTGGCCGGTGCGGGGCGAGCAGGCGCCGACGAGGCTGCGGGCCGAGGGAGCGGCGCCGATCCTGGTCGTCGGCACCAGCCGGGACCCGGCCACGCCGGTGGAGTGGGCCGAGGCGCTGGCTGAGCAGCTGGAGTCCGGGGTCCTGGTACGTCGGGACGGGGACGGCCACACCGCGTACAACAAGGGCAACGACTGCGTGGACGACACGGTCGAGTCCTACCTGGTCTCGGGCACGGTGCCCCGGTCCGACGTGGACTGCTGACTACCCCCGTCGGCGCCTGGACCCCGCCGAGCGCCCGCTGCCTGCCCGGACCTACCCTCGCGAGGCCAGGGACCCGTCGGCGGCCAGCGGCTCGCTGATCGACTGGATCCGGGCGGTGGCGAGCTCGATCATCAGCTTCGCGGCCGGGGACAGCACGGCGCCCTTGCGGTGCACGATCCCGATGGTGTCGTAGGTCCGCGGGCGCAGCGGCACCCAGCCGGCGGCCGGGGCGAGCCGGGGGAGCAGCTGGTCGACGACGCCGCGGGGGAGCACCGAGTCGGCCAGGCCGAGACCGACCACCTCGACGGCGGTCTCCACGTCCTCCACCTCGATCTTCGTGCCCGGCGTCGCGCCGATCTCGTGCAGCATCTGACGCAGGATGATCCGGGTCGAGTCCTCGGCCCGCCAGGTCGCCTCGGGCATGACCAGCTCGGCCCGGGCCAGCCGCTGCGCGGTCACCGGGCTGCGCCGCCGGTCCGGGTCGATGCTGAGGTAGACCAGCTCGTCGCGGGCGACCGGACGGACCTCGAGCCCCTCGGTGGCGACCGGGAGCGCGATCATCGCCGCCTCCAGCCGTCCCCGTCGCAGGTCCTCCTGCACCTCGCTCGAGTTCTGGCCGACCAGCTCCACGCGCACCCCCGGATGTCGCTCGAGGACGTCGGCGATCAGGGCGGCCCCCGCGTAGAGCCGTGCGGTGCCGAACATCCCGAACCGGATGGTGCCGGTCTCCAGCGAGCGCACCGAGCTCACCGCCTCCCGTGCGGCCTGGGCCGCCGCGAGCGTGCGCTCGGCGTGCGGCCGGAGCGAGTCGGCCACCGTGGTGGGCACGACGCCGCGCCCCGCGCGTCGGAACAGGGTCACGCCGAGTGTCTTCTCCAGCGCGCGGACCTGCTCGGAGACCGAGGGCTGCGCGTAGCCGAGCTCCTCGGCCGCGGCGGTGAGCGAGCCGTGCTCGTAGGTGGCGAGGAAACACCGGAGCTGGTGCAGCGAAAGCATAGGTGGCTCCTAGAGGTCAGCCAGGAAAGAAAGGCTACCTCTATGGATCTCGACTTCCTAGCCTGGAGAGGACCCAGCACCACCGGACCAGCCGAGGGAGGCCACCGTGTTCGACATCCACTGCCCCGCCTGCGAGAGGCGTCAGCTGATCTTCTCCAGCCAGATCACCGGGCTCGTCAACGACGACCAGGGGATCGCGGTCCTCTACACCTGCTGGTGCGGCACCGCCGGCGCCTGGCGGACCGGAGCCGCCTCGGAGTCGGTGCGTCACGAGCACGTGCTGGCTAGCTGAGCCGCGTGGAGGGCCCGAACCGGTGACGGCTTCGGGCCCTTTCCACGCAGACGGGGGGATCGGTCATGACCCGGTCGGGCCCTCGCGGTGAGGCCCCGACGGCTCGTTGGCGTCATTCGCCTGCGGAGCACCCCGCGCGAGCGGAGACTGATGCTTGACTCACCTCGCAGCCTGGAGGAGGTGCCGTGAGCGGAAGCATGGTGGAGGTGCTGAGCCCGGCACCGACGCGCGTCTGGCGCGAGGTGGTGGACAGCGACAGGTCGGCGATGGCGTTCCAGACGCCGGAGTGGCTGCGGGCCATCTGCGAGGCCGGGCCGTTCGTCGACGCATCCCGGATGTACCTGACCGCGGACGCGCGCCGCCTGGTGCTGCCGATGGTGCGGCGCCGGGAGACCCCGGGCTCGATGGCGATCAGGCTCTCGTTGCCGGTCGGCTGGGGCACCGGCGGCATCGTCGCCGAGCACGGCCGGCTGACCGCGGCCGACGTACGCGCCATCCGTGCCGACCTCGACCGCACCTCGGTCGGTACCACCGTGATCACGCCGAACCCCGCGCAGGACCACCTGTGGCGGGTGGCGGGAAGCCCGTGGTCGAAGACGCGGACCCGGATGGTGCAGATGCTGGACCTGTCCGACGGGTTCGACGAGGTGTGGGCTCGGCAGTTCAAGAGCTCGGTACGACGGGCGGTCCGCAAGGCCGAGGCCTCGGACCTGACCGTCGAGCGGGACTCCGGACCGCGGCTGATGCGGGAGTTCTACGAGCTGTACGAGCTGTCGGTGCTGCGCTGGGCCCAGCAGGACGGGGTCCCCGCCTCGGTGGCCCGGTGGCGCGCCGGGCGGCTCGAGTCGCTACGCAAGTTCGAGCGCGTCGCGGAGCTGATGGGCCCTGCCTGCGTCACCTGGGTGGCCCGGCTCGACGGCCGCGCCGTGGCCGGCATCGTCGTGCTCAGCCAGGGCGTGATGGCCAACTACTGGCGCGGGGCGATGGAGCTGGAGAAGGCCGGCCCCGTGCGCGCGAACGACCTGCTGCACCGGCTCGCGATCGAGGACGCCTGCGTGCGCGGCATGCAGCGCTACTCCTTCGGCAATAGCAACCCGGGCACCGGCCTGGCCCGGTTCAAGGAGAGCTTCGGCGCCGACTCGATCCACTACGCGGAGTACATCACCGAGCGGTTGCCGCTGTTCAAGACCGCGGACACCGCGCGCAACCTGGCCCGGCGCGGCCTGGAGAAGGTGTCCCGACGGGGGTGACCCTCGGGTCGGTCGGTCCTGCGGGCTGCCCGATTTCGGAGAATCGGCGGTGCGTCCGTATACTCGTCCGGCGTGCCTTCGCGGGCACTCGCCGCCTTAGCTCAGTCGGCAGAGCGATTCACTCGTAATGAATAGGTCGTCGGTTCGATTCCGACAGGCGGCTCCA
>DATIBI010000260.1:0-8752 GCA_035457605.1 Nocardioidaceae bacterium | reverse complement strand
CCGATGCTGACGATCATCATCGCGATCAGGCCGGTCCCGCGGCGCCGCAGCGGTTTCCACAGCGCCTTGTCGTTGGCCCAGCCGAACGCGCCCGACGCCACGAAGGCCACGAGCACGGCGACGGCGACGGTCACGTTGACGCCGCCGATGCGGATCGCGCCGGGCAGCTGGTCGATCAGGTAGGCGATCAGCGCGCCGAAGGTGATCAGCTCGCCGTGGGCGAAGTTCGTCAGGCCCGTCGTACCGAAGATCATCGACAGGCCCAGCGCCGCCATCGCGAGCAGCACCGAGAACACGATCCCGCCGACGAGCAGCTGGAGCGCCTGGGACGCCGTGCTCTCCCCGACGGCGGCCTCGCCGACCGGGAAGGTCACCGAGACGTCGTTGTCGAGGTTGATCTGGACGGTTCGCTCCACGTCCTCGGGGTTGCGTAGCGAGGCGCCCTCGGGGAGCGACTTCTCGTCGATCTTGACCGCGTACGTCTTGCCCAGGTTGTCGATGGTGGCGCCCGGCAGCACGATCTCGAACGATCCGTCCGCGCCGGTCGTGGCCTCCCCGATGGGGTTGCCCGACTCGTCCTCGACGCTGATGTCGACGCCCTCGACGGGGGCCTGCGGGGTCTCCCGGGTGTCGCAGACGCGGCCGATGATGGAGATCGCGTCGTCGTCGGTGGTGGCCGGGAGCACGCAGGCCTCGCCACCTGCCGATGTGGGGACCATGGCCGCCTGGGCTGTGCCCGAGATCGCGAGCATCGCCAGGACGACTGCGAGGCACAGTCCTGCGATGCGTCTGAGGCCGGTGTGCATGGGACTCCTGTCGCCTGCTCGTAAATGTCTCGCGGACTATAGCGGCATCCTGGGGTGATCCTGGTTACAGACCAGGGACAACACCGCAACGATCCGCTTTCACAGTAGAACCATCGGCGTGTCGCGGGCGCGCGATTGCGCCAACAATCAGGAAACGCCGCGACCGGGCGAGGGGAGTTGTCCCGAAGGCCGTGCTTTTCAGCGGATCGCGATGACGGCCGCGGTGAGCAGGGGCGCGATGACCAGGGCGGGCAGCAGGTCGCCCACCGGCAGCGGCTTGATCCGCAGCAGGCGCAGCGCGACCCCCACGAGCATCAGCCCGCCGGTCGTCGTCAGCGCCGCCAGGTGTGGGTCGGGCAGCACGTCACCGAGCACGGCCCCGACGACGGTGAGGGTGCCCTGGACGACGAGCACGGCGAGGGCGCTGGCGGCCACGCCCCACCCGAGCGAGGCGGCGAACGCGATCGCGGCGAACCCGTCGAGGGCGGCCTTGAGGAACAGCTGGTCTGGACCGTTGCCCAGTCCGTCGTTGAGCGAGCCGAGCACCGTCAGCGGTCCCACGCAGAACACCAGCGAGGCGGAGACGAACCCCTCGATGAAGCGTTGCCGCTCGGCGCTCTCCTCGCGCCCGCCGGCGCGGGCGCGCAGGGTGTGCTGCAGCCGGCTGCCGAACCCCTCGAGTCGGTCCTCGATCCCGAGCACCGAGCCGATGATCCCGCCGAGCAGCAGCGAGCCGAGCACGATCAGCATCGGCGCGCTGTCGCCGACGGCCCGGGACCAGGCAGGATCGCTGATGCTGGCCGCGGAGAGCGCGGCGATCAGGAGGGTGACCAGACCGAGCCCGTCGGTGACCACGTCGCGGGTGCGCTGCGCCAGCCGGTGCCCCACCAGGACGCCGATGACGCTGCCGAGGAGGACGGTGATGATGTTGACCAGGGTGCCGATCCCAGGGAACACCTGAGCCTCCTCTACCGATTCGCCCGTTACAGGCGTAATCTCTCACTTCGCCTACTTCGCATGGCCGTCGGGGGACCGTCGAAGGCGGCGCGTCGACGTCCCCTGCGCCGACCTTCCATGCTGTCCCACGCCTTGTCTGGAAGGGGTCTCCCTTGTCTCGTGTCCCGGTCCACGTTCGCGATGCCACCCCGGGAGACGCGGAGTCCCTGCTCTCACTCTGGTCGGAGTTCGCCCGTCGGGGTCACGCGGAGCGTTTCGCCGCCGACGCCCAGCTGGCCGAGGCCGCCGCGGCGGTCGCCCGGATCTCCGTCGACCCCGACCAGCGACTGGTGGTCGGCGTGATCGAGGGCAAGGTGGTGGCCGCGGCGCACCTGGTGCGGACCAGCCTCTCACCGATCCACGGCGACGCCGCGATCCAGATCAGCCACCTCCAGGTGGAGGAGGCCTACCGCCGCAACGGCGTCGGCAAGGCGCTGATCGAGGCCACCGTGAGCTGGGCGGAGGAGAAGGACACCACCCACATCCTGGCCACCGCCAACGTGCACTCGCGCGACGCCAACCGGTTCATGGCCCGGCTCGGCCTCGCGCAGGTGGCGATCGTGCGGGCGGCGACGGTGGCGTCGTTGCGGGCCAAGCTGCCGGTCGAGCCTCCGGCGTGCGCGAAGGTCAGCGGCCGCAGCCACCGCAGCGTCGGGCAGGTGCTCGCGCAGCGGCGGAACCAGCGGCGTGCCCAGTCCCGCGCGGAGGTCTGACCCCGTCAGTCCGTGCGCGCGGGGATCAGCGCGCAGGTGATGCGGGAGGTGCAGACCCGCCTGCCCGCCTCGTCGGTGATGACCACCTCGAAGCAGGCCGAGGTCCGGCCGAGGTGGACCGGCGTGGCGACCCCGGTGACCGTGCCCTCCCGCGCCGAACGGTGGTGGGTGGCGTTGATGTCGACACCGACGGCCACCCGGTCCGGGTAGCCGTGCATCGCGGACCCCACCGAGCCGAGGCTCTCGGCGAGCACGACGGACGCGCCGCCGTGCAGCAGGCCGTAGGGCTGGGTGTTCCCCTTCACTGGCATCGTGCCGACGACCCGCTCCGAGGAGGCCTCAACGATCTCGATGCCCATCTTCTCGTTGAGGTCACCCATCGGGAAGTCGCGCAGGAACTGCTCGTGCTCGGGGGTGTCGGTCTTCGGGTGCATGCACCCATTGTGTCCGTTGGCTGATGCAACCGCTCCGAGGGGTGCGGAGGCCGTCTCGGAGCGGGGGTGGCGGGGGATAGGGTCGGGGCGTGCCTGAACAGCCCGCCTCCACCGGTCAACGTCCCCGCCTGCTCCTGCTCGACGGCCACTCCCTGGCCTACCGCGCGTTCTTCGCGCTTCCGGTCGAGAACTTCTCGACCACCACCGGGCAGCCGACCAACGCGGTCTACGGCTTCACCTCGATGTTGATCAACGTGCTGCGTGACGAGCAGCCCACCCACCTCGGCGTCGCGTTCGACGTCTCCCGCGAGACGTTCCGGTCCGCGGAGTACTCCGACTACAAGGCCAACCGCTCGAAGTCGCCGGACGAGTTCAAGGGGCAGGTCTCGCTGGTCAAGGAGGTCCTGGCGGCACTGCGGGTCCCGATCATCGAGAAGGAGGGCTACGAGGCGGACGACGTCATCGCCACCCTCACCACGCAGGCGGTCGCCGAGGGCTTCGAGGTGCTGATCTGCACCGGCGACCGGGACTCCCTGCAGCTGGTCAGCGACAGCTGCACGATCCTGTACCCGCGCAAGGGCGTCTCGGACCTGGCCCGGATGACCCCCGAGGCGGTGCAGGAGAAGTACGCCGTGCCGCCCGGCCGCTACCCCGAGCTGGCCGCCCTCGTCGGCGAGAGCTCGGACAACCTGCCCGGCGTGCCCGGGGTGGGACCGAAGACCGCCGCGAAGTGGATCAACCAGTACGACGGCCTCGAGAACGTCATCGCGCACGCCGACCAGATCAAGGGCAAGGCCGGGGACTCGCTGCGCGAGCACCTCGGTGACGTGATCCGCAACCGCCGGCTCAACGCCCTGGTCTGCGACCTCGAGCTCACCGCCACCCCCACCGACCTCGCGGTGCAGCCGTGGGACCGGCAGGAGGTGCACAAGCTCTTCGACGGGCTCGAGTTCCGGGTGCTGCGAGACCGGCTGTTCGCCACCTTGGAGTCGGAGGAGGAGATCGAGGAGACCGGCTTCGAGCTCGAGGGGACCCGGCTCGCGCAGGGGGAGGTGGCCGCCTGGCTCGGCGAGCACGCCTCGGTCGAGGGCGCCCGGGTGGGTGTCCAGGTCCAGGGCAGCTGGCGCGCAGGCGGCGGGGACGTCTACGCCGTCGCACTGGCGACGCGGGACGGTGCCGCGGCCTGGGTGGACGTCGAGCAGGTCACGCCGGAGGACGACCAGGCGCTCGCGGACTGGCTGGCCGCATCGACGTACCCCAAGGTCCTGCACGACGCGAAGGGGCCGATGCTCGCGCTCGGCAGCCGCGGGTGGACGCTCGCGGGCCTGGAGCGCGACACCGCGCTGTCGGCCTACCTCGCCCGGCCCGACCAGCGCTCCTACGACCTCGCCGACCTGACCCTGCGCTACCTCAAGCGCGAGCTGCGCCAGGAGCAGCAGGACTCCGGCCAGCTGACCTTCGACGACCTCGGCGAGGACTCGTCCGGCGACATGGCGATGCTGCAGGCGCGGGCGATCCTGGACCTGGCCGAGGCTCTCGACGACGAGCTGGAGTCCCGGGGTGGGACCCGCCTGCTGGCCCAGGTGGAGCTGCCCCTGGTGCACGTCCTGGCCGACCTCGAGCGGACCGGCATCGCCGTCGACATCGAGCAGCTCCAAGCCCTGGAGTCGCACTTCGCCGGTGAGGTGAAGAAGGCCGCGGACGAGGCCTACGACGTGATCGGCAAGGAGATCAACCTCGGCTCGCCCAAGCAGCTGCAGGTGGTGCTGTTCGACGAGCTGAACATGCCCAAGACCAAGCGGACCAAGACCGGCTACACCACCGACGCCGACGCGCTGCAGCAGCTCTACGTCAAGACCGAGAACCCGTTCCTGCTCGCGCTGCTCCGGCACCGCGACGTGTCCCGGCTGCGGCAGACCGTCGAGGGCCTGCTGAAGACGGTGCAGCCCGACGGCAGGATCCACACAACGTTCAACCAGATGATCGCCGCCACCGGCCGGCTGTCGAGCACCGACCCGAACCTGCAGAACATCCCGGTCCGCACCGAGGAGGGCCGCCGGATCCGTGAGGCGTTCGTGGTGGGTGAGGGCTACGAGTCGCTCAAGACTGCCGCCTACAGCCAGATCGAGATGCGGATCATGGCGCACCTGTCCGAGGACGAGCTGCTGATCGAGGCGTTCCGCTCGGGCCGCGACTTCCACGCGGTCACGGCGGCACGGGTGTTCTCGGTCGACGCCGATGCGGTCACCCCGGAGATGCGCGCGAAGATCAAGGCGATGAACTACGGCCTCGCCTACGGGCTGTCCGCCTACGGTCTCTCGCAGCAGCTCGGCATCGACACGAGCGAGGCGCGCGGGCTGATGGACGAGTACTTCGAGACCTTTGGCGGCGTCCGCGACTACCTGACCGGAGTCGTCGACGAGGCACGCAAGACCGGGTTCACCGAGACCATCCTCGGCCGGCGCCGCTACCTCCCGGACCTGACCAGCGACAACCGCCAGCGCCGGGAGATGGCCGAGCGGATGGCCCTCAACGCCCCGATCCAGGGCTCGGCCGCGGACATCATCAAGGTGGCGATGCTCAAGGTGCAGGCGGCGCTGCAGGAGTCGTCGCTGCGGTCGCGGATGCTGCTGCAGGTCCACGACGAGCTCGTGCTCGAGGTCGCGCCCGGCGAGGCCGAAGGGCTGGAGCAGCTGGTCCGCACGCAGATGGCGGCCGCGGCTGAGCTGACCGTGCCCCTCGACGTGTCGGTCGGCACCGGTCGGAGCTGGCACGAGGCGGCTCACTAGGCCGCGCGCCCGACCTCCTGCCGGGTGCCTGGCGTGCTGCGGTGCTGCAGGCCGCGGACGACGAGGACGACCAGCACCGTGGTCTCGACCGCGATCACGGTGCTGAGCAGGAACGTCACCGAGTCCACGAGCGGCGCGGCGAGCAGCAGTGCTGCGAGGCCGGCCCACAGGATCAGCACGGCCCGCTGGCTCTGCCGCGCCACCACGCTGTAGACCATCAGCTGGGTCATCGCGAGCAGCATCCCGATCGCGGCGAAGGCCCACAGCTCGTCCTGGATCCCGGCGTAGTCCGGGCCGCCCACGAACGCCACCGCCAGCTCCGAGAGCAGCGCCGCGCCCAGGGTCGCCACGAGTCCCAGGGCCAGCACCACGGCCAGCCCCTTCAAGTGCACCCCGCGGCGGTGGCCGCCCGCCGACATCGACGGGAACGCGACCACGACCACGAACTGCGGCAGGAACAGAACGGCCTTGGCCAGGATCAGCCCGCCTGCGTAGAGACCGCCCGCGTGGTCGTCCAGCATGGTGCGGGCGATCACGACGTCGGCGTTGGAGAGCGCGAAGAAGGCGAGCAGGGCGTGTGAGTTCTGGGTCACCTCGCGCAGCACCCCGCCCGGTGCCCACCCGCCGAGCTGGCCGGGGGACAGGGCGGCGGAGCGGGTACGACGGTCGCGTCGGCCGTCGTACCGCAGGGCGTACCAGCCGAGCGCGATCGGGAGGAAGGCGCCGACGGTCACACCGACCATGGCCGAGGTGGCCGTGGGCGAGACGAGCAGCGCGACCGTGCCGAACACGATCCGGCCGAGCCCCTGGGCCAGGTAGACCCCGGCGAGCGGAAGCCAGCGACGCTCGCCCTGGAGGATCCCGGCCTGCGCGCCCATGATCGTCAGCGGCACGCAGCACACCGCCATCAGGGCGGCGGCCCCCCACCCGTCGAGCCGGAGCAGCCAGCTGACCAGCGGCACCGCGAGGAGGCCGACCAGGCCGAGGACGACCGCGGTGCGGTAGGCCGCGGCGAGGATGTCCCGCTCGGTGGCGGCCCAGGTGTCCGGGTCGGCCGAGACCCGGCGTGCTCCGGTCGCCTGCAGGCCCAGCGAGGCGACGTTCACGACCAGCAGCAGTCCCATGACCGCGGCCAGCGCGCCGTACTCGCTCGGACCGAGCAGGCGGGCGGCGAGGATGGTGAAGGCGTAGGTGCTCAGGTTGAGCACGGCCATCGCCACCGCGATCACGCCGCTGCCGAGGAGCCAGCCGGGCAGCCTCGTGGCGGGCAGGGTCTGGGTCATCGAAGCTCTCTAGTCCAGGGCGGGGTCAGTCATGACAATAGGCGAGTGCGGGGGCGCACACACGTCGCTTCTGCGGGTGACCAGACCGCCGGACACCTTGGGGCCAAGCGGGCAGGTCGCAAAAGTCCGTCATGTCAATGTGACGTACGAATGAACATCTTTTTACCGGTATGGGTGCCTTCTTTACCTACCCGCCGGTATGCTGCCTCGGACTCTTGCCCCGTGGGAGGGAGCGAGGGCGCCAGGATCCGCAGATGATCCTGGCAGCTTCTGGGAGGGAGCGCGCCGGCATGCGCAAATCATTGTTGGCCGGGCTGGTGCTCGCGTTGGCGGCCGTCGTGGTCGTCGTCGTGAGCTCCATGTTCGACCTGGAACTCGAGTCCGTCGCCCTGCTGGGCGCCGCGCTGGGCGCTGTCGTCGCCCTCGTCCCCGACCGCAGCCCCATGGTGCGACTGGCCGGCTTCGCCGGTGGCTTCGTCGCCGCGTGGATCGGTTACCTCGTCCGGGCCGCCCTGCTGCCCGACAGCACCGGCGGCCGCGCCGTGGCCGTCGGCCTGGTCGTGGTGCTGTGCGTGGCGATCGCGGTGGTCAGCCTCGACCGGATCCCGCTGTGGACCACCCTGCTCGGCACCGCCGCGATGACCGGCGCCTACGAGTTCACCTACGCGGCCGCGCCGCCGGAGGTGGTCTCCACCTCTGTGAGCACCGCCACCACGCTGCTGCTCAACGTGGCCGTCGGCTTCCTGGCCGCCGCGCTCGTCGCTCCCACCGGGGGAGCCACCCTGCCCCGCCAGCACCGACGCGCCTACGAGGGCCACGTCGACGAGTTCGAGATGGAGAACGTCAAGTGACCGGTCGTTTCACGGTGCCGCTGCGGATCGCGGCGGTCACGGCGACTGCCGCCCTGGTGTCCGCCATGGCCGCCCTTCCCGCCGCCGCGGCCGAGGGTGACGTCAAGGTGGTCAACACCGAGACGGTGCAGGTCTACACCGACGCCAGCGGCAAGGTCGACACGCAGCGGGTCTACGAGCAGCTCGCGCTGACCGGGGCCGGCTCGGTGGAGGTCCGCAACCCCATCTCCGAGGACGGCCTCCGCAACCTCGACGGGTTCGGTGGCTTCGACGTCGAGGACGGCCAGCAGGTCGCGGACGTCGAGGTCGACGGCGAGGAGCACCTCCGCACCGTCAGCGACTTCAACGGCAAGCTTCCGCTGCAGGTCTCGGTGCAGTACTACCTCGACGGCAAGCGCGTCGACGCCGGCGACGTGGTCGGTGAGGACGGTGAGCTGGAGGTCGTCTACACCGTCAAGAACGTCACCGCCCAGGACCAGGAGGTCACCTTCGACGACGGCAAGGGCGGGACGGTCACCAAGACCGTCAGCGTGCCGATCCCGATGGTCGGGTCGCTGACCACGACCGTGCCGGGCAACTTCACCGAGGTGCGCTCGGAGAAGGCCAACATCGCCGGCGACGGCAAGGGCGGCACCAAGCTCTCGTTCACAATGACGCTGTTCCCGCCGCTGGGCTCGGACACCGCTGAGCTGAGCTACACCGCGAAGATCACCGACGGCCTCGTGCCGCGGGCCTCGATCTCCGCGCTCCCGGTGAACCCGCTGGAGAGCCCGACGTTCAAGACCGCCGCCGAGTCCTACCAGGGCGGCGCCGACACCGGCATCGAGCTCACCGACGGCGCCTCGCAGATCGACGCGAACCTGCTCAAGCTGCGCGACGG
>DATIBI010000259.1:0-12458 GCA_035457605.1 Nocardioidaceae bacterium | reverse complement strand
AGTAGGTGCTCGAGACGTTCGGGATCAGCGCGTACATCAGTCCGATCACCGTGGTGATCACGCCCTGGACGACGAGGATGTTCTGCTGGATTCCGTTCTTGTTGAGGCGCTGCAGGAACGGCGGCAGGTAACCCTCTTGCCGTGAGATCAGCAGTAGACCCTTCGAGGGGCCAGCGAGCCAGGTGAGCATGCCGCCGAGGGAGGCGGTCACCAGCATGATGCCGACGATCGGGGTGAGCCACTGCCAGCCGAAGTTGGCGAAGACGGCGTCGAACGCCTGCATGACCCCTGCGGTGAGCGAGAGCTGCTCGGCGGGGACGACCCAGCTGATGGCGAGCGCAGGCAGGATGAAGATCACCAGGACCAGGCCCATGGCCAGGAACATCGCCTTCGGGAACTGCTTGGCCGGGTCTTTCAGAAGTGAGACGTGGACAGCGTTCATCTCCATGCCCGAGTAGGAGAGGAAGTTGTTCACGATCAGCACGAGGCTCGCGAGACCGGCCCACGCGGGGAGGAAGTTGTCGGCTGTCATCGGTGCCGCGGACTCGTTGCCCTGGCCGAGGAAGACCATGCCGAGCAGGACGAGGACGGTCCCCGGGATCAGGGTGCCGATGATGAGGCCGCCGCTCGCGAGACCGGCAACGCCCTGGGTGCCGCGCGAGGAGACCCAGACACCCGACCAGTAGACAACGATGATGACGGCGGCCGTCCACACGCCGCTGCTGGCCAGCGCAGGGTTGAAGACGTAGGCGAGTGTGCTCGCGACGAACCCGAGGAGGGTCGGGTAGTAGAAGATCGTCATCGCGAACTGGCACCACACGGCAAGGAAGCCCATGGGCTTGGATATCCCGGTGGCCACCCAGTTGTAGACGCCGCCCTTCCATCCCGAGGCCAGCTCGGCCGAGACGAGCGAGGTGGGCAGCAGGAAGACGATCGCCGGCAGCAGGTAGAGGAACACACAGGCCAGGCCGTACACCGCCATGGTCGGCGCCGCCCGGAGGCTGGCCACCGAGCTGGTGGTCATCATCGCCAGGGCGACCCAGGAGATCCAGGCGACCGCGGGCGCTTTCGCCCGAGCGGCCGCTTGGGAGGCTTCGCGGGATGCCGGCCTGTCGGCGGGCACGTCCATGGCACTCATGACGCCCGCTCCCACGCGCGCGGTCGACGGTGGCCTTGAGTCGTGTGTGTCGTCATCATCTCGCCCCCTTGCCCTGACACGCGTGTCCCGGACACGCGAATGTCCATACATGGGCATCGTGGGGCAGGCGGGGGAGACGGGACTCACCCGCGCTGGATGAATTGCGGCCCGCCCCAGCTCAGGCGGCTGCAGCCCGGTGGCGTCGCAGCCGGCTCCAGAGCAGGTCGAGGAGGATGGCCAGAGCCAGGATGCCCAGCATGGCGGTGAACGTGGCCGGTGCGGTGCGCAGCGTCTGCACCGCGAAGACCGCCAGGACGACCAGGGTGAGCCCGATCCCGGCGACGAGGACAGTCGCGCTCGAACCCGTCTCCGCGCGTAGCCGGTAGGCGGCGAACGAGACCACGAGGAAGATGGCCAGGGCGACCACGCTGCCCAGCGACGCGATGGCGGTGAGGTCCACCAGGTTGGCCAGCAGCAGCACGGCAACGACCGAGATGACCAGCCCGCGCGTCCCACCGACCCGGGCCAGCTGGCCGAAGACGGGTGGGAAGAGGCCGGAATCCGCCAGCTTCTTGGTCGATCCCGCCGCGGCGTAGATGTTGGCGTTGACCGACGAGGACGTCGCCAGCAGCGCGGCGACCGCCATCATCGCGAACCCAGCGTCACCGAGCGCGGGCCGGGCCGCGACGGCGAGTGCGGTGTCGCCGTTGTCCATCACCTGGGCCACGGTGAGCGTGCCGAAGACACCGAGGGCGATGAGCACGTAGAGCGTGGTGGTGATGCCCAGTGCCAGGTACATGGCCCTGGGCAGGTTGCGCTCCGGGTCGGGCAGGTCTCCGCCGGTGAAGCTGATGACCGTGAACCCGAGGTAGGCGAAGAAGGTCAGGGCCACGCTGGAGACGATGTCGGTGGTCGGCGGGTACGTCGACGGGGCGAGCAGCTCGGGGTCGAGCTGCGCCAGCGTCACCGCGATGAAGACCGCGAACACCGCCAGCAGCACGATGACGATCGCGCTCTGGACGCGGTCGATGAGCTGCGCACCGGCGATGTTGATCGCAGCGACGGCCAGCACGACCACCGTGGTCAGCACCGCAGCCCAGGTGCCGGAGTCGTCGAACAGCAGCGCCGAGCCGTAGCTGCCGAAGGACACCGCCACCATCGCCGTCACGATCAGGGCGGCGAAGTACAGCAGCCATGAGGTGACCGCGGTGACGTGCCCGCCGCCGTACCCCTGGATGAGGAAGGTGACGATCCCGCCTGAGGAGGGGTACCGCGCCCCGAGCTTGGCCACGGCGTAGCCCTGCAGGGAGGCGACCACCCCGGCGACGAGGAAGGAGAGCCACACAGCGGAGCCGGCGACGGCACCCGCCTCCCCGAGCAGCGCGAAGATCCCTGCACCGACCATCGAGCCGACGCCGAGGAACGCGGCGCCGCGGACGGTCATCGCCTGGCCCGCGGACTGCGGGGCCGGGGCCTGCTTCTCGGCCATGACAGCTCCTAGTGGACGACGTGGAGCCCGTGGTCGGTGTTGTTCAACCGCCGGCCACCCGTCTCGGTCACGGTGACGATGTCCTCGATCCGCACCCCGAAGCGGCCGGTGAGGTAGATGCCGGGCTCGATGGAGAAGCACATCCCGGGCCTCAGCGGCTGCTCCTCGCCCTCGACCATGTACGGCGGTTCGTGGGTCGTCACCCCGATGCCGTGCCCGGTCCGGTGGATGAACTGCTCGCCGTACCCGGCGTCGGTGATCACTGCGCGCGCGACGCGGTCGATCTCCTGGCAGGCGATGCCCGGCCGGACCGCTTCGAAGGCGGCCTGTTGCGCCCGCCGGACGATGTCGTGCACTTCCCGCACCTCCGCCGATGGCTCGCCGACCGACACTGTGCGGGTGGTGTCGGAGCCGTAGCCGTGCATGAGGCCACCGAAGTCGAGGACCACCGAGTCGCCGGGCCCGATGACCCGCTCGTCCGCCTCGTGGTGCGGGTTCGCCCCGTTCGGGCCGGAGCCGACAACGGTGAAGTCGACTTGCTCGTGGCCGAACCGGCGGAGCAGGTCCGCCAGGTCGGCGGCCACGTCCAGCTCGCGGCGGCCGCCGAACCGGACCGACACGATCTCCTCGAACGCCGCGTCGGCGGCTGCACCCGCCATGGCCAGCCGGGCCAGCTCGTTCGCGTCCTTGACCGCGCGCAGCATCGGCATGCAGGTGGTGAGCGCGGCGTACCGCGTGAGGGGCAGCGTCCGCTGCAGACCCAGCAGGTGCAGCGCCCAGGCCGAGTCCGAGACCCCGAAGGTGCCGTCGGCGGGGAGCAGACGTCGCGCCGCGTCGTACGGGTCGGTTCCGTCCGCCCACTCCTCGAGGGTGAGCGCGGATGCGCCATCGGCGGCGGCCGCGTCGGGCCGTTCCAGCAGCGGCACGAGCATGGTCGGCGGCCTGTCCGGCGTGAGCACGAGCATGGTGAGCCGCTCGGTGATCGCGGTGGGCCGGTAGCCCGTCAACCAGACCAGGTCGGGCCCCGGGGTCACAACCAGGCCGCGCAGGCCCGCGGTCGTCGCGTCGTCGGTGACCCGGGCCATCCGGGCGGCGTAGTCGTCGCTGGTGAACCGCGCTGGCTCCGGTCTGAGCGTGACTCCCATGGTTCCTCCGTTCGGGTGGCACCACGCTAGGCGGTGGCCCGGACGGGCAGATCACCCCGCGCGGGTGACGCCCCCGTCAGTCCACCCTGGTTCGGTGAGGGTGTGTGCAGATGGATGGCCTACTCCGGCGAACCGGTCCTCGCAGAGGACCTGCTGTTCCGGCCGGTTCACTCGCTGATCGAGCAGAGCCTCCACTCGAAGATGGGCGCGACCACGACCAACGGGGACGGGTTCGGGATCGGGTGGTACGGCGAGGGTGCCGAGCCGGCGGTGTTCAAGAGCATCGAACCGGCCTGGAACGACGTGAACCTGCGCGAGGTCTCCCGCCAGGTGCGCACGCCCTTGCTCTTCGCCCACGTCCGGGCGTCGACGGGGACGCCGGTCCAGCGCAGCAACTGCCATCCGTTCCGTCACGGCGGCTGGCTGTGGATGCACAACGGTGCGCTCCGTGGGTACCGCGAGATCCGGCGTGAGCTGCTGCTCGAGGTCGACCCTGCCCTGTTCGCCGACATCGAGGGCTCCACGGACTCCGAGACGCTGTTCTTCCTCGCGCTCACGTTCGGGCTGACCGAGGACCCGTTCACCGCGGTCGCCCGCGCGGTCGGTCTGGTGGAGCACGTCGGCCGCAAGCACGGCATCGAGAACCCCGTGCAGATGACCGTGGCCACCACCAACGGGGAGTCGGTGTGGGCGTTCCGCTACTCGAGCGAGGGCCAGAGCCGGACGCTGTTCTACTCGACCAAGATGACGAGGGTGCGCGAGCTGCACCCCGAGGTCGAGGTGTTGAACCGTCTCGGGGACGAGACCCGTTTCGTCGTCTCCGAGCCGCTGCGTGACCTGGCCGGGGCGTGGAACGAGGTGCCGGAGTCCTCGGCCGGGGTGGTCCAGCCGGGGCAGGACGAGATCCGGCCGTTCGCGCCGATCCCGCCCGGCTGAGCCGACCGGCCGCGCGCGTCGTGCGCGTCGTGCGCGGGGTTCAGGCCTGCTCGCCGGCCTCCCGCTTCCGAGTCGCGCCGGGTGCTGTCTCCGTGGCGGGCGCGGTCGGGGCGCTCGGCGCTCCCGGTGGGGTCGTCGGGAGCCGGCTGGTGAAGAACAGCGAGCTGATCGCGAGCAGTCCCGCGACGGCGAACGCCTTGCGCAGGGCCTCCAGCCGGGCCTCGGTGTTCACGTCCATGATCGCCTGCTTGCCGTCGGTCACGCCCGCCTCGTCGAGCGCGTCCTCGAGCTGCGCGTCAGAGAGGAACGGCACCCCGGACGCGAGCTCGACGGGAGCGGCCTTGGCCACTTGCGGAGGCACGTCCGGGTTGTTCTCGAGGCCGGAGATCACCGCGCTGGTGAGCGAGCTGATCAGCACCGAGCCGACCAGCGCCGTACCCAGGGAGGCGCCCAGGTTGGTCATCGTGTTCTGCAGGCCACCGACCTCGGCGCTGCGGTCGTCCGGCACCGCGGAGACCGTCACCGCGCCCAGCTGCGACGAGAGGGCGCCGAGCCCGGCCCCGATCAGGAGCAAGGGAACCGCAACGACGCTCGCGTTCGCACCAGGGTCCATCCCGCCGACCAGGCCGCCGATGCCGATGACCATCAGCACCACCCCGATCCGGACCACCCGGCGCGGGTTGGCCTGCGGCCGGACGCGGGGGATGCCTGCCGCCGTGATCAGCAGCGCGACGGAGAGGGGGAAGACGCGCAGGCCGGTCTGGAGTGCGTCGAGAGCGAGCACGACGGACAGGAACATCGGCAGCGCGAAGAAGACACCCGCCTGGACCATGAACTGCGAGAAGAACATGCCCAGGCCGCCGGTGAGCTGGGGGTTGCTCAACAGGTCGGGGTTGAGCAGGGGCTCCCGGCCGGCGGAGAGCAGCCGTCGTTGCCAGCTGAAGAAGACGTTGAGCAGGAGGAGGCCCGCGCCGATCATCCAGATCACCGGCGAGGCACCCAGGAGGGACGGGCCGCCAGGGGTGGGGGAGACCCATCCCCACTCGCTCGAGCGGAGCACGCCGTAGACGATCAGGCCGAGGGAGACGATCGACAGGACCGAGCCCACCCAGTCCAGGCTCGCCTTCTCGGCCGGCACGTCCTCGACCTTCCGCAGGAAGAGCAGGATCGCCACGACGATCAGCACCTCGCCGGCGAAGACGTAGCGCCAGGAGGCGAAGGCGGTGACCGCACCGCCGATCAAGGGTCCAGCCGCGACCGCCATCGCGCCGGCGGCGGCGACCAGCCCGTAGGCCGCAGCCCGCTTCTCGGCGGGGAAGTTGCTCGCCACGAGCGCGACGATCGCGGGCATGATCAGCGCCGCTCCGAGTCCCTCGAGGAGGGACCAGCCGAGGAGGAGCACGCCCAGGCTGGGGGCCAGGGCCGTGGTGAGGGAGCCGGCGCCGTAGATCACCAGGCCGATCCCGAAGGCGCGGCGGCGGCCCAGGATCGTGCCGATCTTGCCCCCGGTGATCATCGTCGTCGCCATCACGAGGGTGTAGAGCGTGATCGCTGTCTGGATGCCGGTGATGGGGGTGTTCACGTCCTCGGCGACCTGGGACATGGAGACGTTCATGACCGAGCTGTCGAGGATCATCAGGAACTGGGCCGCCGCGAGCACGAGCAGCACCAGGCTCGAGCCGGTGCGGGGTTCGGTTTTCATCCGCGACCTCCCACGGGCCGCGTCGCCCGGCGGGCCCCTCCTGCCCAGCGTCGTGCAGTTCGTGGGGTTGCGCCCCGTCCCGGCCGGATGATTCCCGCGGGCCGGAACAGCCGCCCACCCGGCGTACCGACTTCATCCACCTGGGGTGATGCTCCGGGCTACGCCCACGACGAACAGTGGACCCGACCCTCCACCGACCACGGCGCAGGAGTGAGCGTTCATGACGACTGACGACGTACACGGCCCCATCGACTTCGTGCTGCTGGAGTTCCCGGGCGACCGGCTCACCGGCAAGGCGAGCGACGAGCTCATGAAGCTCGTCGAGAGCGGCACCATCCGGCTCTACGACCTGATGGTGGTCAGCAAGAACCTCGACGGCTCCGTCGAGGCCCTCGAGCTCTCCGACCCCACCGGCGCCGACGGTTTCACCTACTTCGCGTCGGCACGGTCCGGGCTGCTCGGGGACGACGACGTGAACGAGGCGGCTGCCGCGCTGCGCCCCGGCACGGTGGCGGCGCTGATCGTCTACGAGAACAGCTGGGCGAGGCCGTTCGTGGCCGCCGCCCGCGACAGCGGCGCCGAGCTCGTCGCCAGTGCCCGCATCCCCGCCTCCGACGTCATGGCTGCCCTCGAGGCGCTCGAGGCGCTCGAACCGACCAGCTGAGGAGAAGACGATGCCTGGACTACTGCGAGGAGTCGCACGCACGGCGGTCGTCGCCGGCACCGCCAGCGCTGTGAACGGACGGGTACAGCGCCGGCAGGCGGAGAAGTTCGCCGACCGGGACGCCGCCATCGTCGCCCAGCGGCAGACTGCCTACCAGGAGCAGGTGCCCCAGCAGCGGGCCCCCGAACCCGAAGCCGCCGACGACACGATCGAGAAGCTCAAGGCGCTGGCCGACCTCAAGGCACAGGGAGTGCTGACCGACGAGGAGTTCGCTGCGCAGAAGGCGAAGGTCCTCGGGAGCTGAGCCCGGAGGCGCTCATCGGCGCCGACCGCGCCCGCCCGACCGCTTCGTGTGCGAGCCCTGCCGGCGTCCCGACGACCGGGGCGTCGAGCCCTTCGCTCCGGACGACCTCGGCTGCTTGCGCGTCCCCGCCGGCGGTGGCGCGCTCTTGCCCGTACCGGACCGGTCCTCGTTGTCGTGCTCGTCCCCCTGCCCCCGCGAGCTTCGTGCGGTCCGCCCGCGCACGATCCCGATGAACTGCTCGACCCGCTCGTCGTCGGTGCCCGCGGGCCAGGCCAGCCCGACCTGCGACTCAGCCACCCCGGTCACCGGACGGTAGGTCACGTCCTTGCGGTGATGCAGCCTCGCCACAGACATCGGCACGATCACGATGCCGGTCCCGGCGGCGACGGTCTCGACCGCCTGCTTCATGGTCATCGGAGGTGCGTCGACGCGGCTGCCGTCGCGGACGGCGGGGGAGACGTCGCGCCACTCCGGGACCTCGTCGGGGTCCTGGAGCAGGTACTCGTCGGCGAGCTCGGCCACCGGGATCTCGTCGTACGCCGCGACGGGGTGCTCCTTGGACACGACCACGACCGGCACCTCGTGGTAGAGCGGGATCACGTGGAGCCCGTCCCGGTCGACGGGAAGCCGCACGAAGCACATGTCCGCGCGGTTGTCGCGCAGCACGGCCAGCTGGTCGCCCTCGTCGACCATCGTCGCCTCGATCGGCTCCGGCGAGCGCTCCTGCCAGGTCCGCAGCCACTTGCCGGGGGTCACGCCGGGCACGAAGGCGATGCGGAAGGTCACCGCGCCAGGCTATACGGGTGCCCGGCGGGCCGGTTCCGGACTCTAGGCTGGTCCGATGAGCACGTCGCAGACCATGAAGCCCGAGACCGCCGCGAAGAAGCTGGGCATCTACCTGCCGGCTGCCCCCGAGGAGTTCCGCGCCGGCCCGGTCAGCCGGGAGACGCTGAACGAGCTGCAGGCGAACCCGCCGCAGTGGCTGGTGGACCTGCGTCTGCACGGACCGCACCCCCGTCAGGAGGTCGCCCGCAAGCTCGGGGTGTCCCGGTCGGGACTCGAGCGCGCGGGGATCACGGGCGCCCTGACCACGGAGCAGATCAAGCAGCTGCTCGCGGACAAGCCGGAGTGGCTGGAGCGGGAGCGCGCGGTCCAGGCCGACGTGCGCACGGAGAACGTCCGGCTCAAGGCACGCCGGAACGAGGGCCACGGCGCCTGACCAGCTGACGCCGACGTGGCCCAGGCGCCCGGCCTGACCGAGGAGCGCTACGAGACCCGGTCAGCTCTGGCGCTCGAAGGTGACCAGCAGCCCCTCCACGCCTCCGGGGCCGACGCGTCCCTTGACCTCGGTCGAGGTGATCGCCTTCAACCGCCAGCCCTGCTGGGCGTGCTCGTTGAGGAGCCCCTCCAGCTTCCCGCCGGACATCTTCCCGCCGATCATCTTCTCGCGTACCTCGACCACCTTGTAGGTGTACATCGCTTTCCCCTTCCACTGCCCATCGTGCGCACTGCCTGTGTCCACTGCCGGTCGCTGCCTGCTCCTCGCACGCTAGGGGACCGAGCGGGCGCCGTCAGGTCATTCGGCATGCCGGGAACGACGCGCGGTGAGGTACGACGGCTCTCTGAGCCGTCGCCCCCAGCCGTAGTTCTCCAAGCCGGGCAGCGTGTTGTGCAGCGGGTCGAACGAGACCGAAGCGTCCTGGTCGGCGACCGGCTCGGTGCCGAGGCAAAGGTCGGCGAACCGGTGCCAGGGCCCGGTGGCGCGCCCCCAGAACAGGTCCAGGGAGTCGTCGTCCCGCCAGACCGCGCAGACCAGCACCGGCCCCGACGGGGACCGGTAGGGCAGCAACGTGGTCATCGGCCGAGAGTGCGGCTCCCGTCCCGCGGTCAGGGTGAACCGGGTGAGCTGCCCGAGTCCGGTCGAGGCGAGCAGCAGGTCGCCGTACCGACCGTCGCCGACGGGGACGCGGAGCGCGAGCCCGAAGATGTCCGGCACCGGCCCGGGCAGGCCCACCGCGCGTGAGCGCCGGGCGAGCACCTCGTCCTCACCGGGGCCGTCCAGCCACGCCGCGCCCGACCGCTCGTCCGAGCCGAAGCGGCGCAGGGTCGCGGGGCCGACCGTGCCTCGCGGGTGCAGTGGCTTGGCGGCGGGCCTGAGCGCCGCCACCGTCCGAGTCGCCGCACGCAGCACCTGGCCTCCGGCCGAGGACAGACCGCGGACCGATGTCGTGACGGGATCCATGCCGCGTCGTACCCACTCCCCGCCGGATCATCGCGCCCCGCGCCGCCTCACCCGCGCGGGGTCACCCGCGCGGGGTCACCCGCGCGGGGAGAACGCGCGCGGTGCCCGGATCTGGTGGTCCGGGCACCGCGCTGTCGGGCTGTGTTGCCAGGATGCGACGTCAGCGTCGGGTGAGCCGCTGCCTGTAGGTGTTCGCGGTGGAGACGTTCCCGACGTTGTCGCGAGCCGACACCTTCACCACGAGCACGCCCTTGCGGAGCCCACGCACCTTGTACTTCCAGGTGTTGGCGACCGGTCGGACGTAGGCCACGCGGCTCTTCTTCAGCGCGGCGCCCTTCGAGGCAGCCTTGACCCAGCGCTTGCCCGGCGCGCGGTAGGCGAACCAGGTGTCACCGCGGCGCTCGACCACCCGCACCCGGACGGTCCGGACACCGGTGCCCTTGGCGTCGCTGGCCTTGCCGCGCAGCGGGGTCCAGGAGCGGATCGAGCTCTTCCGCACCCTGGGCTTGGTCAGGACCGCACGGGGGTCGACGGTGTCCCGCGACACCGTCACGGCCGGCAGCGTCACGACGGTCTCGTGCCCGGCCTCGTCACGGAGCGTGACCTGGGGGACGAACGTCCCGGCCGCCGCGAAGCGGTGTCGCAGGCTCTGGCCCTTGGTCCAGGCGGTAGCGGCAGTGCCGTCCTTCCAGTCGACGGTGCGGGCGATGTCGCCGGGGGCGCTGACGTCGTCGCTCAGCGTCCCTTCCTGGACGACCGAGACCCAGGTGTAGCCGGCCCAGGCGCGCGTCGGCGTCAACGTGAACCCGCCGGTCGGGGCGAGGAAGTCGTCGATCGCGACTGCGGTGAGCGGGACCACGGCCGCGTTGCCGGCCTCGTCGACGAGCCGCACCGACGGGTGGTAGGCCTTCGAGCCCGCCGGGTAGGTGTGGGTCGCGGTGGTGCCGCTGGTCCACGGCTCGAAGCCGGCTCCCTCGTCCCAGTCGATGGACCGCGTGATGTCGCCCCCGGCGCTGAGGTCGTCCTGCAGGGCCGTCTGCTCGACGGTGACGGAGTAGTCCGTCTGCTGCAGCGAGAAGCTGCCCGTCGGTGCGGTCAGGTCCGGCACCGCCGCGATGGCGCTGGCCGCTCGCCCCGGCCGCTTGCCGTCGAAGGGCGTGACCGTGACCTTGACGTTCGTGCCGACCTGCAGCGCGTAGGACCCGGCCCACGAGTCCTCACTCGTCCTCGTTGTCGCGATCACCGTGCCGGTGGCGCTGGTCAGCGTGACCTTGTAGGACGTCGCGCCCGTCAGGGCGTCCCAGTCCGCGGCGGCCCGGTAGGACGCCGCCGGCTTCGTGATCGCCAGGCTCAGGTTGTTCACCGGGCCGATCTTGCGCGTCGGCGCCAGCCGCGAGGAGACGTCGTCGTTCGAGGCGACCGGGCCGGCCTGGGCCGGTGCGCCGGTCAGTGTCAGGGCCGCGCAGGCCGAGGCGACGACAGCGGCGCGCGCGAGCCTGGTGGCAGATGTTGCGTGCATGCGAAAAGGACCCCCTCCAGTCAGTGGCGACAGGTCCGGTTCACGCCCCCCGGCGTGCCCTCCCCAAGAGCAGACCGCGCCTGATCCC
This sequence comes from Nocardioidaceae bacterium, assembly GCA_035457605.1. GTDB lineage: Bacteria > Actinomycetota > Actinomycetes > Propionibacteriales > Nocardioidaceae > Nocardioides_C. The sequence goes on along the minus strand of DATIBI010000259.1, from coordinate 1,231 downwards.
ACGAACATCCTTGCGTGCTTCGGCTCTGAAACACGTGCGGAAAGCGCGGAATGAGGCATTCGGTCGGGTTCGGCGGGTTCATCAGGAACTGCGGGGCCAGTGGGCATGGTCAGGAATGACCAGGGCCCGCGACCGAACGGGCTGACCGGATGGCTCCTTGCCGCCACTTCCGGCGCGGCTCGTTGACGGCAAAGGCGAAGGCCGGGTCCAAGGTCCCGCGAGGCGGGCCGTTGAGCCGCTGCGGGCGGCGCGGGCGACGACCTAGCGTGAGGGGAGCCGACCGGGCTCGGTCGACCGGTGTGGGCGGACGCGACAGACCGGTGGGAGTCCTGACGTGGAGCTGTTTCGGGTCAAAGGCGTGCCGGTCAGGGTCGGGTGGAGTTGGCTGGTCGTGCTCCTGCTCATCTACTGGTCGCTGGCGGGCGCCCTGTTCCCGGCGGACTACCCGGCGTTGTCACGCGTGACCCACCTGGTGATGGCGGGGGTCGCGACCGTGCTGGTCTTCGTCTCGATCCTCGTGCACGAGCTGAGCCACACCCTCCGGTCCCTGCGCGAGGGCGTGCCGGTCCGGGACATCACGCTGTGGCTGTTCGGCGGGGTGTCCCGGGCGGACGAGCCACTGCCCGGCCCGGGGGCGGAGTTCCGGGTCGTCGTCGCGGGCCCGATCGCGTCCGCGGTGCTCGCGGTCGGCTTCGCCGGGATCGCGCTGGCGGCCGGGGCGGCCGGCCTGCCCGAGGCCTTCGTCGGCGTGCCGGAGTACCTCGCCCGGATCAACGCGCTGCTGCTGGCGTTCAACCTCGTCCCGGCGCTGCCGCTGGACGGCGGTCGGCTGCTGCACGCGTTCTTGTGGTGGCGCTCCGGCGACAGCGTGAGCGCCACCGTCGATGCCGCGGCCGCGGGCCGCGCACTGGGCGCGGTCCTGGTGGCGATCGGACTGGTCAGCTTCCTGGTCGGCGGGGACCTCGGCGGCCTCTGGTTCGTGTTCCTGGGCTGGTTCCTCCTCCAGGCGGTGCGGCAGGAGGTTCTCGCCGCCCGGGTGACGCGGGCCTTCGCGGACCTTCGGGTCAAGGACCTCATGTCGACCCGGCTGGTCACGGTCGACCCGGCGCTGACCATCCAGGAGTTCGCCGACGACCTGGCCCGGTGGCCCTCGCACGCCGCCTACCCGGTCCTCGAGCACGATGAGCTCAGAGGCATGCTCCTGCTGGCCCGTGCCGGGACGGTGCCGACC
>DATIBI010000258.1:0-15848 GCA_035457605.1 Nocardioidaceae bacterium | reverse complement strand
GCACAGAACCCGCTGCTCGATCACGGGCATCCACACCACGACCTCGGCACCGGTGACGTCGGCTCCGGTCGCGGCCACGTCGCGCAGCGCCGCGTCGGCGAGCTCGGAGCCCAGCTCACGGAACGCGCTGGGGATCCCGTTGCGGGTGAGCAGGTTGCGTACGGCGTGCCCGCGGGCGGACCTGCGCGCGGCGATGACCACGACCTCCCGGAAGTTCGACACGTCCGCGCGCGACCACTCCTGCACGAACTCGGCGACGGTGCGGTGGAACAGCTCGTCGCAGTCGGTCCACGGCTTGAGGACGTAGTAGCCGATCTCGCCGACCGCCATCGCGGTGAGGATGCTCTGCGCGATGTCACGGTCGGCCCAGGCTCCCCACTCCACGAGCAGGGCGCGCCGGGCGTCCGGGTGCAGGGTCCTGGCGCGGTCCAGGACCTCGCTGCGCTCCTCGGCGTCGAGGGCCTGGTCGACGAGGACCACCGCGAGCCGCTGGCCGATCCCGGCCGCCCGGTCCAGGACCCCGAGCGCCTCGGCGGCGGTGAGCTCGCCGCGCACCCGGTAGTTGCTCCCGAAGCTCCGCTGGAGCTCGGCCTCCAGCCGGTCCAGCACGATCGGGTCGCTGTCCACGACGAGCAGCAACGGCCGTGGACCGCCGCCCGTCGCCGCCATCGAGACCGGAGCCATGAGACGAGGCTAGGGCCGGCGTCCCGGCTCGGGCCATCGGTCGAAACCCGCACGTCACCGGCGATTCGCGGGCGAACCCGCGAGCTGAGGTCAGGCGGTCTGGCCCGACTCGGGAACGGTCTCGTCGGACGGCGGCGCCATCTCGGCCCGCACCCCCAGCAGCCGCACCGGCCGTTCCGGTGGGAACCGGTTCACCAGCTCCACGGCGGCATCGGCGATCCGCCCGGCGTCGAACGTCGGCGCCTCGAGGGTGAGGCTGCGGGTGAAGGTGTCGAACGGCGCGAACCGCACCTTCACCCCGACCCGCACCGCCGGCCGCTCCTCTCGCCGGATGTCCTCGCTCACCCGGGCGGCGAGCCGGCGCACCTCGGTCTCGACGTCGGCCCAGTCGCTCAGGTCCCGCTGGAAGGTCGTCTCCCTGCCGTGCGCCTTGGGCACCCACGGCGTCCCGACCACCGGCGAGGTGTCCACGCCACGGCCGAGGCGGCGGTACCACGGCCCCATGGTCGGCCCGAGCTGCTCGGCGAGCCCGCGTGCGTCGGCGCGCGCGAGCTCACCGACGGTGGCGATGCCGAGCGCGGCCAGGCGTTGTGCGGTCTTGCGTCCGATGCCCCACAGCGCGTCGGTGGGCCGGTCCCCCATCACCTCGAACCAGTTGTCCTCGGTGAGCCGGTAGGTGCCCTGGGGCTTGCCGAACTCGGTCGCGATCTTCGCGCGCAGCTTGTTGTCCCCGACGCCCACGGAGCAGTGCAGCCCGGTCGCCTCGAGCACGGCGGCCCGGACCTCCCGGGCCAGCGCCTCGGGGTCGTCGGTCTCCACGGCCATGAACGCCTCGTCCCAGCCGAGCACCTCGACCACGGCGTCGAAGGAACGCAGCGTCTCCATCACCACCGCGGACGCGGCCTCGTAGGCGGGCGCGTCCACCGGCAGGAACACCGCGTCGGGGCACCGGCGGGCGGCGACCCGCAGCGGCATCCCCGAGCCGACCCCGTAGGCGCGGGCCTCGTAGGACGCGGTGGAGACCACGCCGCGCTCGGTCGGGTCGCCTCGACCGCCGACGACCACGGGCCGCCCGGCCAGCTCGGGACGGCGCAGCACCTCGACCGCGGCGATGAACTGGTCGAGGTCGACGTGGAGCACCCACGGCGTCGCCATGCGGCACAGTCTGCCGGGCGGAGCGGGCCGGGGTCAGCCTCCGCGCCGTTGGCGGACCCGGGCCACCCCGGACGCGCCGAGCGTCATCGCCTTCCGCAGCCCTGCCAGCGAGGTCCACCCGCCGGACAAGGCGTTGCCCTCGGGCCGGGAGCGGGTGACGTTGCCCGGGTGCTCGGCGACGAGCCGGTCGGAGAGCCCGATCCGGGTCATGAGCGGCGTCACGAGCCAGTCGAAGGTCGACGGCAGCATCCGGAACCCGGTGACCATCCAGGTGTTCGCCAGCCCCACTGAGACCTCGCGCCGGGGACGCTCGAGCGCGCCCAGGATCGCCTGCGCGACGTACTCCGGCGGGTCGACCGGCGGCGGGGGCTTGCCCACCCGCCCGGCGTAGTTGCCCGCCTGCTGGTAGATCGGGGTGTCCACGCCGCCGGGTGAGACCAGCGTGACGTCGACTCCTGGGGTCTGCCGTGCCTCGATCTGGAGGGTGCGTACCAGGCCGTGCACCGCCCACTTGCTGGTGGCGTAGGAGCTCATGAACGGAGCGGTGATCTTGCCCAGCACCGAGCCGACCACGACCAGGCGCCCGCCCTCCTGCGCGGTGAACACCTCCAGCGCGCTCCGGGCCACGTTGGCGGTGCCCAGGATGTTGGTCGCCTGCACCTGGTCGAACACCTCCGCCGGCACGTCGGTGAACCGGCCGTAGGCCAGCACCGCGGCCGCGTGCACCACCGCGTCGACCCGGCCGAACCGGTCCCGGGCGGTGGCCATCAGCGCGTCGACCGCCTTGCCGTCGGACACGTCGGTGGGCACGACCAGGGTCGGTACGTCGGACGCGGCGCACCGCTTCTCGGCCTCGACCAGGGACGCCTCCGACCGGGCGGCGAGGACCACGCTCGCGCCGGCGGCGGCGAGCCGCAACGAGGTCGCGAGCCCGATCCCGCTCGACGCGCCGGTCACGACGACGACGCGTCCCGACCAGTCCACCGGCCTCATGGCCTGAGCACCACCTTGACGCAGCCGTCGGACTTCTTCGCGAACATGTCGTAGGCCTGGGGCGCCTGCTCCAGCGGCAGCTGGTGGGTGGCGAGGTCGAGCGTCCCGAGCGGGTCGGAGCCGTCCATCACCGCGGGCATGATCTCGTCGATCCACCGCTTCACGTGGCACTGCCCCATCCGCAGCTGCAGTCCTCGGTCGAACATCTCCATCATCGGCATGGGGTCCATCTCGCCGCCGTACACCCCGCTGATGGACACCGTCCCGCCGCGTCGGGTGGCCTTGATCGCGGTGTGCAGGGCGTCGAGCCGGTCGATGGCCATCTTGTCGATGAACGGCGCGGCGACCTTGTCCGGCAGCATGCCGACCGCCGCATGCGCGGCCTTGGCCATCGGCGACCCGTGCGCCTCCATCCCGACCGCGTCGATCACGGCGTCCGGGCCCCGGCCGCCGGTCATCTCGATCAGGGTCGCCGCGACGTCGTCGACGTCGCGCTTGTCCACGACCTCGGCGCCGTGCTTGCGAGCGAGGGCGAGGCGCTCGGGCACCAGGTCCACGCCGATCACCCGCTCGGCTCCGAGGTGCCGGCCGATCCGGGCGGCGAGCTGCCCGACCGGGCCGAGCCCGAGGACCGCCAGCGTGCCGCCCTCGGGAACGTCGGCGTACCGCACCGCCTGCCAGGCGGTGGGGATGATGTCGGAGAGGTAGAGGAACCGCTCGTCCGGGTGCTCGTCGGGCACCTTGATCGGGCCGAAGTGGGCTTGCGGCACCCGGAGGTACTCCGCCTGTCCGCCGGGCACGGCGCCGTACAGCGAGGTGTAGCCGAACAGCGAGGCGCCCTTGCCCGTCGCGGTGTTCTGGGTGGTCTCGCACTGGGCGAACAGTCCCCGCGAACACATCCAGCACGACCCGCAGGAGATGTTGAACGGGACCACGACCCGGTCCCCGGGCTTGATGTGGGTGACCTCCGGGCCGACCTCCTCGACGATGCCCATCGGCTCGTGACCGAGGACGTCGCCGGGCGTCAGGTAGGGGCCGAGCACCTCGTAGAGGTGGAGGTCCGAGCCGCAGATCGCGGTGGACGTCACCTTCACCACGGCGTCGGTCGGGTCGACGATCTTCGGGTCCGGGACGGTCTCCACGCGGACGTCGCGCTTGCCCTGCCAGGTCAGTGCTCGCATTGTCATTCCCCTCGTGCTCGGGTTCGTCACCCTGGCGCGTACCCCAGCCACCCGGTTCGACACGGGGGTCAGGCGCCGCCCGGCGTGGCCCAGCGGGCACGGCGCACCGTCTCGGCGACCTCCTCAGGGTCGGGGACAGCCGCCTCGGGCCGGTCCGGCCAGTCCTCCACCTGCGCCGAGGCCCAGTCCGACCAGTCCGCCACCAGCCGGTAGAAGTCGGTCAGGAACCGGCCGACGAGCATGGTCTGCGCGACCCGGGACTGGAACGGCGCCTCGCCGGCCAGGTAGGCCTCGCCGACCGCCAGGTTCCCCTCGTTCCGCTCCTCCGCCCACGCCCGGACCGCGGACAGGGTCGCCAGCGCGTCGTTGCGGGTGCCGTGCTCGGCGAAGAAGATCTTCAGCAGCTGTTCGGACTCCAGGACCGGTCCCGCGGACGGCTCCTGCAGCCAGGCGGCGAGGGCGCGCCGGCCCTCGGCGGTGATCGAGTAGACCGTGCGCGGCCGCTGCCCCACCGACTCGGTCCGGGCGCGCGCCAGCCCGTGCCCGACCAGCTTCTTCGGCTCCTCGTAGAGCTTGCTCTGGGCGCGGGGCCAGATCCGGCCCAGGCTGCGGTCCATCTGCTGGGTCAGCTCGTAGGTCGACCACGACCGGACCGCGAGCAGGCTCAAGATCGCGTACGAGGTGGTGGTCAGCCGCGGAGACGGCCCTGTTGCACCTCTTGACACGGGCCACCTCCGGGCGCACGCTGGCAATAGTCCCAAAGGGAGGGTACTGGCGATCGAGCGCGGAGAGAAGGCGTCGCCATGAAAGACCTCACCATCACCGTCGCACCGGAGAACATCGAGCAGGAGCGCGCCTGGGACGGCGACGAGGGCGAGTACTGGGCCCGCCACGCGGACCGGTTCGACGCCTCGATGTCGCGCTACCAGGACCGCCTGATGGCGGCCGCCGCGGTCGGTACGTCGGACCGGGTGCTCGACCTCGGCTGCGGCACCGGCCAGACCACCCGCGACGCCGCCCGGGCCGCACCGGACGGGGAGGCACTCGGGATCGACCTGTCCTCGCAGATGCTGGCCGTCGCCCGGCGCAGGGCCGCCAAGGAGGGGCTGGCCAACGTCGCGTTCGAGCACGGGGACGCGCAGGTGTTCCCGTTCCCCGACCAGCACTTCGACGTCGTGCTGAGCAGGACCGGCTGCATGTTCTTCGGCGACGCCCCGGCCGCCTGGCGCAACATCGCGCGGGCGACCCGCCCGGGCGGCCGGCTGGCACTGCTGGTGTGGCAGCCGGCCGCGGAGAACCTGTGGTTCCGCACCATCGTGGAGGCACTCTTCGCAGGGCGACCGGTTCCCACACCTCCACCGGAGGCGCCGAGCCCGCTCTCGATGGCCGACCCCGCCCGGGTGCGCCGCCTGCTGACCGCGGCCGGGTTCACCGAGCCCGTCCTGACCGGGCTGCGGGCCTCCATGTGGTTCGGCGCCGACGCCGAGGACGCGCAGGCGTTCATCGTCGGCCTCGCCGGCTGGATGCTCGAGGGGCTCGACGACGCCCGTCGCGCCGGGGCGCTGGCCGACCTGCTGCGCCGGCTCCGCGAGCACGAGACCGACACGGGTGTCGAGCTCGACTCCGCGACCTGGCTGGTCACCGCCACGCGTCAGGCCGACGCGGGCAGCGCCTCCTGACGCTCACCCGCGGTGACGTGATCGACGACCGCCTGCACCGCGGCCGCGTCCCGCAGCACCCGGCGGTGCCCCAGTCCCTCGGTCGTGTGCAGCCGCGCACCGGGCAGCCCGGCCACGAGGGCCGCGCTCTCGGTGTAGGAGGTCTCCGGGTCGTGCCGGTCGTGCACCACCAGCGGCAGCGGGGCGCCGACCTCCCGGAGCAGCACCTCGAGGTCGAGCTCGGCGACGGGCAGCCCGACCCGACGCGCGCTGCGTGCCTCGAGCTGCCCTCGCGTACGCGGCCCGAAGCCCAGGAGCCGTCCGAACCCGTCGAACAGCGTGTCCAGCCGGGTCAGCGGCGCCACCAGCGCCAGCCGGTCCGTCCCGAGCCAGCCGTACTTCAACGCCAGGGCTGTCGCGGCCGCGCCCATGGAGTGCGCCACGACCGCGTGCGCCGGCCCGAACCTGGCGGCGACGTCGTCCAGGGCACGGCCCAGCTCCACGGCGTTGCTCGAGCGCGGCCCCGACGGGCCGGCGTCGGAGTCACCGTGCGAGAGCCCGTCGAAGAGCACCACCCGATGGCCGCGGCGCACGAGCGGCTCGACGTAGGCCGCCAGCTGGCCGCCCCGGCCACCCCAGCCGTGCACGAGATAGACGACCGGCCCCTCGCCCCAGGAGCGCCCGCGCACGACCGCCGCCTGCGACCGCACCTCGAAGCCGGTTCCGCAGGCGGGCAGCGGCCGGCGCCGGGGCGCCGCGGGGAGGGTGAACCAGATCCGCTCCGCGACCCGGGCCCCTACCCGTGGAGCGAGGAGCTCCGCCAGACCGAAACCCGCGCGCAGCAAACGAACGGTCGTGCTTTTCTGAAGAGCCAAAGATGCCATGACGATGCTCCCTCGATGAACGGTTACTCGGCGCGGCCCGCTGCCGCGACCAGCGAATCGAACGCCCTCCGTGTGCGCTGCTCGGCGCGCTCGTCGCGCAGCAGCCGGGAGGCGTGGTGGTGCGCCAGCATGACGCCGTGCACCTCGTAGGCGAACTGGTCCAGATCCAGCTCCGCCCGGAACTGCCCCTCGGACACCGCGGTGCCCGCGACGGTGGCGATCAGCTCCAGCCAGTCCCGCTCGTTCTGCACCAGGGCGTCGCGGAGCGGGCCGGGCCGGTCGTCCAGCTCGGCCGAGGCCGCGACGAAGATGCACCCGCCCTGCAAGGACTCCTGCGTCCACCGCAGCCAGGCGTCGAACAGCGCGCGGAGCCGGGCGACCCCGCGCTCGGCGCCGAGCGCGGGGCGCACCACGACGTCGACGAACCGGTCCCGCGCGCGCTCCAGCGTCTGCAGCTGGAGCTGCTCCTTGGACCGGAAGTGCGCGAACAGACCGCTCTTGCTCATCTCCGCCTGCTCGGCGAGCCGGCCGATGCTCAGCCCGCCGAAGCCGTCCCGGGACGCCACCTGCACGGCCTCGTCCAGGATCGTGGCCCTGGTCTGCGCTCCCTTACCCATGTCACGACGGTAGCACGGTCGTTCTTTTTTGGCAGGAGGAGCCCTAGAGCGCCCGGGTGACCGTGATCGTGACGTTGCTGCAGGACGAGGACAGGCTCTGCATCGCGGACCGCTCGGTGCTGTCGACGGTCAACCGCCAGCGCAGCTTCACCGCGACCCACTCCCGCAGGTACCGGCACCGGTCGTACTGCGGCAGCCACATGCTCGGGTCCTGGTCCCCCTTGGCCTGGTTCACGGTGTCGGTCACCCCGACCAGCGAGCGGTAGTCGCCCAGGTCGTTGGCGTAGGCCTGCCGGGTCGCGGAGCTCCAGAGCCGGGCGCCGGAGTCCCAGGCCTCGGCCAGCGGGACCAGGTGGTCGATGTCGATGCGCCCGGTGTCGGTCCACGACACCCGGTCGTAGTAGGAGAACCAGCGCCCGCCCGAGAGCGAGCAGCCCGAGCGGACGCTGACCGGGTCGTCGGCCTCGGCGATGAGCACCTCCCGCCGGGTGTCGCACCCGTCGCCGTCGGCGTCGACCCAGTGGTTGAACAGGTCGCGGTCGTAGCCGGTGCGCACCTCGGTGGCGCCGGGCAGGTCCGCGATCGCGGTGTAGAGCGGGGCGGAGTAGCTGTCCGCGGCATGGGCGGCGTCCGCCGTACCGCCGACCAGGCAACCGGCGAGCAACGAGAGGGCCAGCGCGGACAGGCGTCGTCGAAGCATGAGTACCTCACCCGAGAAAGAGGTCGAACACGGACGCGACCATCCTGGCGGTGCGCGGGCGCGGTGAACAGAGGCGAACAGGGTGGAACTGGGAGCAATCAGGTGAACATGGGGTACGTCGACGCCTCGACCGGGCTTGCGTGAGGTCCACCACGATCGGCCACCCCGCGGAACACCGGCCCGGTCACCTGGTGTTCTTCGGGCGTAACCCCCGCGCAACGGGCGGGGTGCACAGTTCTAGATGTCCGTACCACTTCGACGAAGGGAGGCCATCATGTTGGCCACCAAGCCGCACCACTCCCGCCGCACGACGACCGCCCGCTCCTGGAGCGCCCGCGTCAACCGCTACACGCTGTGGGCGTTCAACCCGCAGCCGCAGCTGTCCGGCCGCCGGCACCGCCTCACCGGGCGCTGACAACCGCTCGGGGGGCTCTCCGGGCGAACTGAGAAAGCCTGGATGGCAAGGCTTTTGTCCCTTGCCGCAGGTTCGGGATCAGCGGAGCATGCGAGGTGGGTTGAGCGGTCGTCGGTAACCGATGCCGCGGCCGACCTCACGGGGGTCGAAGGAGATCGACATGCCGCAGTTCCTGTTCCAGGTGGCCTACACCAGCGACTCGTGGAAGACCCAGGTCCGCGACCAGGGCAACGTTCTCGACCGGATCCAGCCGTTGCTCAAGGCGTGCAAAGGCCGGGCCGACAGCTGCTTCTATGCTTTCGGCGACTACGACCTGGTCCTCATCGCCGACTTCCCCAGTGGCGAGGAGGCTGCGGCGTTCTCACTGGCAGCCAACGCCGGTGGCTCGCTCCGCACCATCAAGACCACCCCGCTGCTCACCGTGGAGCAGGGCCTCGCCGCCATGCGGCGTGCGTCCGAAGCGGGCAAGTCCTACGTGCCGCCGGTCGACACGCCCGCCCACCACTGACCCGGACGGGGGCTGAGCGGACCCGGCCTGGGGGCCGGTCGGGTCCGCCGGACCCATCCCCGAAGGCGCGCGCCGATCGGCGACGGGCTCAGCAGATCCGTTGCCGCGCCAGCGAGTGACGCCACAACCAGAACACACCTCCGGCCACGGTCCAGGACGCCGCGAGGACCCCGGTGAACTTCACGATGTCCAGCCACGACGGTCCGGTGTAGAGACCGGCCAGCCCCGTGGTCGCGAACGGCGCGAGCACCAGCAGGGCGCCCAGCCAGGCTGCCCAGTGCCGGGCGAGGTGCCCCGCCGAGGGGGTGCCGCTGGGCTGGGTGCTGACGACCGCAGGCGCGGTGCGCCGGGCCGGCAGCCGCAGGATGCGCTCGGCGACCGGGTTGGCGGCGCTCATGCGGCCCCACGGGTCGTAGACCATGAGCCCGATGTGCATCTCGTCGGCGTACTCCCGTGCCGCCTTGGAGTAGCTGCTGCCGGTGAAGAACAGCAGCCGCTGCGAGGCGCGCTTGCGCGCCCCCACCAGCTGCTGCAGCGCCGGTCGGCCGATCGGCGCGCCCTGGTACTTCACCTGGCCGAGCGCCCGGGTCGCGCGGATGTCGACACCGCCGTCGGCTCCCCCGGGGTCGGCCACCGCGTCGTCGTACCCCCAGTAGCGCATCCACGCGGCTGCGTTGAGCTCTGCCGCCTGCCAGGTGTCGATCTGGCGCGGCGCGGGCACCTGTGTCTCCAACGTCCACCTCCGAGTAGGTGGGGCCAATCCTCTTATGACGCAGGGGATTCGGCCAACCGGACGCGCCAGAGCAGCTCGCCGGGGCTCAGCGCTGCTGGCGCTGTCCGTCCACGATCAGGCTCCCGCCGGAGGGCTGGAACGGGTTGATGCCGTGGTCGATGGCGTACTGCTGGAGGTAGCCGTCGCGGCCGAGCACCTTGACCCGCTCGGCGATCTTCGCCGCCTCCGCGCGCTCCACCGCGACCTGGGCCTCGGCCGCTGCCTCACGAGCAGCCGCCTCCGCCTCGGCGGCGCGCGCCTTGGCCACCGCCGCCTGCTGCTTGACCAGCTCGTCCTTGATCGACTGGGGCGGCTCGGGCTTCTGGAACGTGATCGCGAAGTTCTGGAAGAACTCGGTGTCGCCGTCGGTCTGCCGGTTCACCAGGTCCGGCAGCTGCTCGAGCACGTCCCGCTCCCACTGGGCCTTCTTGTTCGGGTCGGTGTACAGCTCGGCGTAGGTGTACTGCTGGCCGGCCCGGTCCGTTGCGGTGTCGATCGGCCGGAAGATGTAGACGTTGAGCATCTGCCGCCAGCCGTCGGACCGCGCGCCGTCCTCGGTCATGTAGGCGTTGTACCGGTTGCCGATCAGCTCGTGGAAACGCTGCAGCGCCCCGCCGGCGTAGGTGTTGTCCCCGATCTCGATCGGCTCGCAGGAGGTGTTCAGCAGGAAGTTCGCCACCCCCTCGACGGTCATCTCGATGCCGTCCTTGGTGACGAACGTGATCGGGCCGGAGTCGCCGTCCTCGGCGTCGAAGACGAAGTTGGTCTGCGAGGCCGGGTAGGCGAAGTGCAGGTCCCCGGGACCGTCGAACTGTCGGTTCGACGGCGCGATGCAGTCGTCGAACCGCTTGGAGGAGAACGCGCCGCCCTTGTAGTGCAACGCCACCTGGTCGGGGCCGGTGGAGATCGACGAGGGTCGGGCCACGAGCAGGATCAGCAGGAACAGCGCGACGGTCGCGCCGAGCGCGAACAGGGCCTTGCGGGTGCTCTTCATCTGTGGGTCTTTCCGGGGTGGGTGCGGTGGGTGCGTCGTCCGGCCGGCCGGCGGCCGCTCGCTCAGGGACCGAGCTCGCGGCTGCGGCGCTCGTGCTCACGGATCTTGTCGATGACGATCGTCGACAGCGGCGAGTCGAGCTCCCGGTGGTCCCAGGCGGTGTCCTTGAGGTCGTCCACGAGCTCCCGGAGCCGGTTGAGCTCGAGCCGCTCGCGCTGGTTGAGGGCGCGTTGCTCCGCGCCGTTGGTGAACAGGTAGAAGATCAGCCACAGGAAGCCGAGCACCAGCAGCACCGGCACCAGGGTCGTCGCGAAACCCATCGTGTAGTCCCCTCCCCCCGCGCGTGTCGACGGGGCAAGGCTAAGCCATTACGGATGCCCGTGCAGCCAACCCTTGCCGCCCGTCTCCGGGCCCGGACAGGTCACAACGTGTCATTGACCGCCGCGCGCTGCGGGAGCAGATTCGGTACCACGGATGAGCTCGGTCGACGGGGTGAGGAGGAGCCGTGGCACAGCCGCACCAGGAGTACATCATCAGCGGGCGGGTGCACGTGGTGATGATGGACGGCACGGAGCCGTGACGGCTCCCGCGTCCGCCGGCGTAGCCGCACCGGCCCACCCCTGGTTGACCGCAGTCGAGGCGGCCTCCAGGAGGTTCGCCGTATGCACGATCGCGGGCGGCCTCGTGGGCCTGCTCGTGGGTGGCGTCGGCGGACGGCTCGCCATGTCACTTCTCGCCGCGCTGAACCCCTCGGCGCACGGCAAGGTGAGCGACGACGGCTTCGTGATGGGGCAGGTCACCGCCTCGGGAACCTTGAACCTGCTGATGGTCTCGTCCTTCATCGGCGTCTTCGGCGGCGGCATCTACCTGGTGCTGCGTGGCCTCATGATCGGACCACGGTGGTTCCAGGTCCTCTCGGTCAGCGTCGGCCCGGCGGTCGTCGTCGGTGCGATGCTGGTTCACCGCGACGGCATCGACTTCGTGCTGCTCCAGCCTGCCTGGCTGGCGATCGCGCTGTTCGTGCTGATCCCGGCGCTCTATGGAGCGATGCTGACCCTGGTCGCGGAGCCCTGGCTGGAGCCGGGCTCGCGCGTCCTGAACGCTCCTCTGCCCCTGCTGGCACTCATCCTTCTGCTCGGCTGGGTGCCGGTCTTCCCCGCGGCGTTGACCCTCGCCGCGTGCTGGCTGCTGCTGCAGGCCCTGCGCCAGGTTCCGGTGACGGCGGCTCTGGTCAGTCATCCGGTGACGCACTGGGTGGCTCGCGCCGCCCTGGCGGTCGTGTTCACGATGAGCCTGGCCGCCCTCCTCGGAGACATCCGCTTCCTGGTCTGAGGTGCGTTCCGGCGCTCGGCCCGGGCCGCGCCTGCTCGGACGACGCGTTTCCGTTCGAAGAGTGGTCGCTCCCGGCGCCCTCGGAGGCCCCGGACACCGTCGGGACTGACCACTTTCGGCCGCGCGAGCCGTCGCAACCGAGCCGTCCATGGTCGCCCCTGGTCCCGGCCGGCAGGTGCGGTCCGTGCCCGGCGGTGCGACACACTGGCGCCATGCTCCCCGCGACAGTCACGAGCCCGCCCCGTAGGCCGACCGGGACCGGTGGCCGATGAGGGCCGTCGTCTACGCCGCCTACGGCGCGACACCGACGCTGTCCGACGTACTCCCGCCCGCGTGTCCCGACGACGGCGTGCTGGTGCGGGTCGGCGCCACCGGGGTGTGCCGGTCGGACTGGCACGCCTGGCGGGGCCACGACCCGGTCCCGCTCCCCCACGTGCCCGGTCACGAGCTGGCCGGGACCGTGGCGTCGGTGGGACCGGGCGTGCGCGACTGGCAGGTCGGGGCTCGGGTGACCGTACCGTTCGTGTGCGGCTGCGGACGGTGTGAGTACTGCCTCGCCGGGGAGGCGCAGGTGTGCCCGGCCCAGACCCAGCCCGGCTTCACCGGCGCCGGCTCGTTCGCGGAGCTGGTCGCGATCCACGCCGCCGACACGAACCTGGTCGCCCTGCCGGACGAGGTCGACTTCGTCACCGCCGCTGCGTTGGGCTGCCGGTTCGCGACCGCGTTCCGAGCCCTGACCGCACACGGCCGCGTCGGACCGGGCCGGTGGCTGGCGGTGCACGGCTGTGGCGGGGTGGGCCTGTCCGCGGTGATGATCGGAGCGGCCCTGGGCGCGCGGGTGGTGGCGGTGGACGTGAACCGGGACGCGCTCGCCCTGGCCCGTGAGGTGGGTGCGGAGGCGACCGTCCTGGCCGCCCCGTCCACCGACGTGGCCGGCGCCGTCCTCGACGTCACCGGCGGAGGCGCGCACGTGTCGGTGGACGCGCTCGGCTCGCCGGCCACCGCGGTCGGCTCGGTCAGGTGCCTGAGGCCGCGGGGTCGGCACGTGCAGGTGGGTCTGCTGCTCGGCGCGGCCGCGACCCCGCCGCTGCCGATGGACCTGGTGGTGGCCAAGGAGCTCGAGGTGTACGGCTCCCACGGGATGGCTGCGCGCGACTACCCGGCCATGCTCGCCCTCGTCGCCGACGGGACCCTGGACCCGCAGCGGCTGGTGGGGCGGGTGATCGGGCTCGGTGCGGCCGGTGCCGCCCTGGCCGCGATGGACCACGCGCCCGCTGCCGCGGGCATGACCGTGGTGGACCTGACGCAGCGGGAGACCGGCTCCGTCGTCACGCCGTGACTGCAGGCCCGGTGATGATGCGGTCCGGGTCACACCGGGTCGCCCTCAAGTCGGCTCCCGCCGGCACCGACACCACAGGCGCGTCCGGCCGAGGCGCCAGCGCCTGCCACCCGTCACGGATCTTCCTGCTCGGGAGGGGCCTCGGCGGACACAGCGGGGGCGCCGGTGAAGACCGGCGCCCCTCGTCGCTCTCGCGGGGTCGATACGCGGTTCCGCGGGCGGTTCAGTCCAACGTCGCCCGGAGGTACTGGCTGGGCCAGTCGATCCCCTCCCCGACCCTCACCCCGAGCTCGTGCGCCGCGGAGAACGGCCAGTGCGGGTTGCGCAGCAGCTCGCGGCCGAGCAGCACCACGTCCGCGGAACCGTCGGCGACGATGTCCTCGGCCTGCTTGGCGTCGGTGATCAGGCCGACCGCGCCGGTGGCGATGCCTGCCTCCTGCCGGATCCGCCGGGCCGCCTCGACCTGGTAGCCGGGACCGACCGGGATGTCGGCAAGCACGTTGCCACCGCTGGAGACGTCGACCAGGTCCACCCCGGCTTCGCGCAGCAGCCGGGCCAGCGCCACCGACTCGTCGAGGGACCATCCCCCGTCGACCCAGTCGGTGGCGGAGATCCGGACCACGACCGGGGTGGTGTCGGGTACGGCGGAGCGCACCGCCCGGACCACGTCCACAAGCAGCCGGGTCCGGTTCTCGAACGAGCCGCCGTACTCGTCCTGACGGTGGTTGGACAGCGGCGACAGGAACTCGTGCAGCAGGTACCCGTGCGCGGCGTGGATCTCCAGCAGGTCGAAGCCGGCTGTGAGGGCCCGTCGCGCGCCTTCGGCGAAGCCCTCCACGACCCGGTGGACGTCCTCACCGCTCATCTCACGAGGGGCCCCGAGGCCGGGGAAGGGCTCGGCGGAGGGGCCGAGCGGCTCCCAGCCGCCCTCCTCGACCGGCACCCAACCGCGCCCCTCGAACGGTGGGCGGGTGGACGCCTTCCGCCCCGCGTGCGCCAGCTGCATCCCCGCCTGGGCGCCCTGGCTGTGCACGAAGTCCACGATGCGCTTCCAGGCCTCGACCTGCTCGTCGTCCCAGATGCCAGTGTCCGCGGGGGAGATCCGGCCCTCGGGGGAGACGGCAGTCGCCTCGGTCAGCACCAGCCCCGCACCTCCCCGCGCGAAGGAGCCCAGATGCACGAGGTGCCAGTCGTTCGGAACACCGTCGACCGCGGAGTACTGGCACATCGGCGCCACCCAGGCGCGGTTCCGGATCGTCACACTTCGAACGTCGATCGGGCTGAAGAGGTGCGTCATGTAGGGGAGAACACGCTGCCGACTCGGGACATTCCGGTCTGGAGCAGGCCGCGCCCGTAGTGTCCGGATCATCCCGTTCTGGCGAGGTCGTGATCGCCGGCAGGTCAGGCAGTACAGTTCAACCGCCTCGACCGAAGCGGCGCAGGGTGGGGGCAGCAGCAGCGAAGGCGCCGGTCACGGGGGTGCCCCTGATGCTCGACAAGGCCACAGGCACGTGGCCAGGTGCGGCGCTGTCGATGGTGCTTCTCGCCGACGGGTCGCCGACGACCTCCGGCGACGTCCTGCTCTGGGTCCTCCTGGTTGCCTCGGGGGTGGCCTGCCTCGGCATGCTGACGTGGGCGGGACTCCTCACGATGCGCAGACGGCGGCGCATAGCGCAGGTGCGCGCGCGGGCCCTGACCGCGCGAGATGCCATGGTGGCCGGTTTCCTGGCGCTGGAGGGGGCCAAAGAGGCCACCGGGGCGAGGGTGACGGCGCTGCCCGAGGCCGAGGACGTGACGCTGGCCGAGATCCGCACCAGGTTCGCTGAGACGGACGAGCGGATCGCTGTCGTGATGACGACGTACCTCGACCTCAGTGCGAAGTACGGCGCCCGCCGCGTTGCTCGGCTGGGAGTCGACCAGGCGAGCTCGGCGGCGCAGGCCATGGGCACGGTGGCCGAGACGATGCAACGGCTCACCGAGGACGTGGCGAAGGTGGAGGTGCTGCTGGACGCTCTCGAGTCGTTGCGGGCCAGCCTCCCCGAGCGCATCGCGCGAGTCCGGTCGGCCGTCGCGGACGTGGGCCGACTCCTCCCGGAGCGTGCCGGACAGGGTTTCTTCGTCGACGCCTACGGTGCGGTCCTGCCAAGGATCCAGCAGCGGTGCGTCGAGGCCGAGGAGCTTCTGGGGCAGATGCGGGTCGGAGACGCCGGGGTTGCCGCCGACACCGCATCGGCGATCGCAGACGAGCTGCAGGAAGCGGTCGCGGGGCTTCCGGAGCTGCAGGAGAGTCTCCGCGGCGATCTCGAGCTTCTTCGGGCAAGGCACAGACATTGTGGGCTGCTGCTCCGGGGCGCCGGCGGTCTCCTCGACAGGCTCGAAGGGACCTTTCACGCCTCGTGCACGGATGACGTGCGCGCTCTCGTGGCGGAAGCTGCTGGGAGGCTGGCAGCGCTGCCTGGGGTGCTCGACCGGCTGGATCGCGCCTCGTCGATGGAGGTCCAGGACTTCGACGACGCGCAGGACCTGGTCGACCGGGCCAAGGCCCAGGTGTCGCAGATCGAGAACGACTGCTCCGCTGTCGTGGTCCGCCGCGACCAGCTCGGGATGTTGGCCTCG
>DATIBI010000257.1:0-8346 GCA_035457605.1 Nocardioidaceae bacterium | reverse complement strand
GACGGCTTCGACACGCCGATGGACACGCTGCTGTCCCCGGCGTACGCCGCCGAGCGGGCCGCGCTGGTCGGGCCGACCGCCTCGCGGGAGATCCGCCCGGGCAGCCCCGACGGGCGGGTCCCGCGGATGTCGCGGCACATCACCGACCCGGGATCCGCGCCGTCGCGTGACGCCACGACCGGCGAGCCCACCGTCCGGGCGGACGGGGAGACCCGCGGCGACACCTGCCATGTCGACGTGGTCGACCGGTGGGGCAACATCGTCTCCGCGACCCCGAGCGGCGGCTGGCTGCAGAGCGCGCCGACGATCCCCGAGCTCGGCTTCTGCCTCGGCAGCCGGCTGCAGATGTTCTGGCTGGAGGAGGGGCTCGCCTCCTCGCTCGCCCCCGGCCTGCGGCCGCGGACCACGCTCACCCCGACGCTGGTGCTCCGCGACGGCGAGCCGGTGATGGCGTGCGGTTCACCCGGTGGGGACCAGCAGGACCAGTGGCAGCTGATGTTCCTGCTGCGCACGCTGGCCGGCGGGATGAGCCTGCAGGAGGCGATCGACGCACCCACCTTCCACACCGGCAGCTTCCCGAGCTCGTTCTGGCCGCGGGTCACCGAGCCCGGCAGCGTCGTGGTCGAGTCCCGGATCCCCAGCGAGACGGTCGGGGAGCTGGCCGCGCGGGGTCACGAGGTCACCGACGCGGGCCCGTGGCACCTCGGGCGGCTGTGCGCGGTCACCCGGGACCCCGAGACCGGCGTGCTCGGCGCCGGGGCGAACCCGCGCGGCATGCAGGGCTACGCGGTGGGCCGGTGAGCCGGCGGCTGGTCGTGGATGGCCGGCCCCGCCCGTAGCCACCAGACCGCGGTCCGCCGTACCCACTCCGGGACCGCGGGGTCCTCGGCGACCTGCTGCAGCGCGGGGTCGGAGGTCATGCCGGCCAGGTAGATCGCCGCCCGCGCGAGTGGCTGGCCGACCGGCGGGTCACCCGCGAGCGCGGCACGCAGCGAAGGGGTGCGCACCCTGCCGGGCGCCGGCGGCAGGTGCGCAACCGAGACCAGGGCGCTCACCCGGTTGGGGGAGGTCGGGTCGTCGGCGACGTCGCAGAGCAGGTCCCGCTGCAGGTCGGTGGCGACGAAGGTCAGCAGCACCATCGCCTTCTCCACCAGGTGCGGGTCGGCGTCGGCACGTCGGACCAGCCCCGCCGCTCCGGCGGCTACCCGGTCGGCGTACGGGGACTGGGCCAGGGCCAACGAGGAGTGCAGCCGGCGCTCGGCCAGCCGGTGGAACAGCGCCTCCTCCACGAGCCGGTCGAGCATCGGGTCGTCCCGCTCCCCGCCGGGCCGCGCGATCGCGGCGCAGGTGTCCCGCATGGTCCCCCGGGACCAGGTGTGGGTGGCACTCTCCCGGGCGGCGGCGAGCAGGGGGTCGTGGGTGATCGCGCGGCTGATCCGCTCCTGCGTCACCACCGGCAGCGCCGCGACCAGGTCGGTGAGCCGGTTGAACAGCCCGCCGTCGTCGAGGCCGTAGGTGCGCACGAGACGTACGACGATCCGCTCGAGCCGCTCGAGCTGGCGGTCGTCGAACTGGCGGCGGTAGAGCTTGCCGGCCGCCACCCAGGCCGCGCCGTAGCGGGTCTGACCGGGCGGCTGCTCCAGCAGGCGCAGCACGAGGTCCCCGGCCTGGGGCCCGTCGATGTCGAGCAGCAGGGCGATCTGGTCGGCGACGAAGACCGAGTCCGGGATGGTCACGAACCGGCCGATCGCGTGCAGGAGCACGGGCTGGGCGTGCCGGTGCCGGGCGAGCAGCAGGGCGGCCTCGCTGCGCAGGGAGTAGGCCGGCCCGACCGACTGGCCGAGGTCGCGGACCACGCGGGTGACCAGGCTGCGCCACACCGAGGTGGGCAGGATCGCCTCGTCCTCGTGGGTCAGCGCGAAGCTCGCCATGTCCAGCCAGTCCGCGCCGACAGGCTCCCCGTCCACGGTGGCGTCGAGCGCGACCTGGAACCGGTCGGGCGAGACCCGGTGCGTGTCGAGGACGAGCTTCACCGGCAGTGCGGGCTGGGCAAGCTTGCGGGCCTTGATCGCGAACGCCACCAGGCCGCCGGGGACCAGGCCGAGGGCCCGCTCGTAGGCGCTGACGATGTCGAGCGGCGCCGGCACGCGCCCGGTCTCCCACCGGCTCACCCGGCTGGAGTCGGCCGAGACGCCGAGGCGCGTGAGGTCGGCGGCGAACGAGCGGGCGTTGGACTCGGGCCGGAGGTGCAGCCGCCAGCTGCGCAGCAGCCAGCCGACCCGGATCTCGCTGTCGAAGTTGTCGGCCTCGAGGGGTGTCTGGTCCGACAACAGCCCGGGCGGACGGCCGCGGCGCTGGCGGGTCTGCACTGGTCGGCTCCTCGCAGGCAGGCAAGAGGGCGCGGCACACCCCCGTGCGTGCCGCGCCCATCATGCACATCCCGGGGCCGCCGTGCGCAAGAACCCCTGCACTCCTGCGCCACCGGCGACCCTGAGGCCTGTCCCCACCGGCTTGGGGGGCACGCTAACAACGCGGGGCCTGCCGGTGCTGCAAATTGCTGCCGGTCGCCGGATCAGCAACAACTCCGGGCTCCGGACGCCCCAAGGACGCCCGGAGACGCCCGGTTCGCGCCGGCGAGGCTCCGGCTCGCAACGCACCTTGGTGACTCCATAGAGGTGCGTACCCCTTCTCTGTGGCTAACGGAGCGGAGCGCCGGGTCAGGACGGCTGTGCCACAGTGACACTCCAGGACGACACACCAGGGCACACGCCACAGCTCACACGGCAGGACGACACGACCCGGAGCGAGCACGAGGGGACGACGATGAAGGTCGCGGTGATGGTCACGTGCGTGAACGACGCGATGTTCCCCGAAACCGGGAAGGCGGTGGTCCGGTTGCTGCACCGGCTCGGGGTCGACGTCGACTTCCCCGAGGCGCAGACCTGCTGCGCGCAGCCGATGGTGAACACCGGCTACCTCGACGAGGCGGTGCCGGTGGTCCGCAACTACACCGACGCGTTCGCCGGCTACGACGCGGTGGTGACGCCCTCCGGCTCCTGCGCCGGGTCGGTCCGCCACCAGCACGCGCTCGTGGCCCGGCGCAGCGGCGACCCCGCCCTGGCGAGCGCGGTGGAGCGGACCTCGCCGCGCACCTACGAGCTGAGCGAGTTCCTCGTCGACGTGCTCGGGGTCGGGGACGTCGGCGCCTACTTCCCGCACACGGTCACCTACCACCCGACCTGCCACTCGCTGCGGATGCTCGGCGTTGGGGACCGGCCCACCCGGCTGCTGCGCGCGGTCCGGGGCCTGCGGCTGGTCGAGCTGCCCGCGGCGGAGGAGTGCTGCGGGTTCGGCGGCACGTTCGCGGTCAAGAACGCCGAGACCTCGGTGGCGATGGGCGCCGACAAGGCCCGGCACGTCCGCGACACGGGCGCCGAGGTGCTCGTGGCCGGTGACAGCTCCTGCCTGATGCACATCGGGGGCCTGCTGTCCCGGCAGCGCACCGGGGTGCGGGTGATACACCTGGCCGAGGTGCTCGCCGCCACCGAGGAGAAGGCCACCGCGCAGGAGCACCCGGTCGACGCGACAGGGGCCGGCGTCGGGGCCGAGGAGGCCGGACGGTGAGCGCCACGTTCGTCGGGATGCCCGCGTTCCCCCAGGCGGCCCGCGCCGCCCTGGCCGACACCCAGCTGCGCGCGAACCTGGCACACGCCACCGGCACCATCCGCGCCAAGCGGGCCGGTGTGGTCGCCGAGGTCGAGGACTGGGAGGAGCTGCGGCTCGCCGGCGCGGCGGTCAAGGACGTCACCTTGTCCCGGCTCGACGACCACCTGGAGCGGCTCGAGGCCGCGCTCACCGAGCGGGGTGCGACCGTGCACTGGGCCCGCGACGCCGCACAAGCGTGCGAGATCGTCGCCGGAATCGCCGAGGCCAACGGCGTCGACGAGGTGGTCAAGGTCAAGTCGATGGCCACCCAGGAGATCGACCTGAACCAGGCACTCGCCGCGAAGGGCGTCGCCGCCTGGGAGACCGACCTCGCCGAGCTGATCGTGCAGCTCGGCGACGACCTGCCCAGCCACATCCTGGTGCCGGCGATCCACCGCAACCGCGCCGAGATCCGCGAGATCTTCCGCCGCGAGATGGGCAAGGTCGGCCGGCCCGCGCCCGAGGACCTCACCGACGAGCCGGCCGCGCTGGCGGCAGCGGCCCGCCTGCACCTGCGGGAGAAGTTCCTCGACGCGCGGATGGCGGTCTCCGGCGCCAACTTCGCGGTCGCCGAGACCGGCACCCTGGTCGTGGTCGAGTCCGAGGGCAACGGACGGATGTGCCTCACCCTGCCCGAGGTGCTGGTCTCCGTCGTCGGCATCGAGAAGGTGGTGCCCACCTGGACCGACCTCGACGCCTTCCTGCAGCTGCTGCCGCGGTCCTCCACCGGGGAGCGGATGAACCCCTACACCTCCACCTGGTCGGGGGTGACCCCCGGCGACGGACCGCAGCAGGTCCACGTGGTGCTGCTCGACAACGGCCGCACGGACGTGCTCGCCGACGAGGTCGGCCGGCAGGCGCTGAGGTGCATCCGCTGCTCGGCCTGCCTCAACGTGTGCCCGGTCTACGAGCGCACCGGCGGGCACGCCTACGGCTCGGTCTACCCGGGTCCGATCGGGGCGATCCTGAACCCGCTGCTCAAGGGTGTCGGCGTCGACGAGCAGACCGACTCGCTGCCCTACGCCTCCTCGCTGTGCGGGGCCTGCTTCGAGGCCTGCCCGGTGCGCATCGACATCCCGGAGGTGCTGGTGCACCTGCGCTCGAAGGTCGTCGACGCCCACCGCGGGGACCGGCCGCCGAAACCCGAGGCGCTGGCGATGCGCGCCGCCGCGTGGACGTTCTCCAGCGCCGCCCGGCTGGCCCGGGCCGAGCGGCTCTCCGGGGTCGCGGGGCGGGTGGCCGGCCGGCTGCTGCGGCGCAGCCTGCCCGGTGGCAGGACCGCGCTGGGCCGGTTGCCGGGACCCGGCGCGGCGTGGACCGAGGCCCGCGACCTGCCGGTGCCGCCGGCGGAGTCGTTCCGCGCTTGGTGGCGGCGGACGGGAGGCCGCGGATGAGCGCCCGCGAGGAGATCCTGCAGAGGGTACGACGGGCGCTGGGGCCGTCCCGCCCGGAGTCGCCGGACGTGCCCCGGGGGTACCGCGACCACGCCGCGCCGACGGACGTGGTCGGGCTGTTCGCGGAACGGGTCGCCGACTACCGGGCCGGGGTCACCCGCTGCGCGGCCGGCGAGGTGGAGCGGGTGGTCCGCGATGTGCTGGGGCCGGCCACCCGGGTCGTCGTACCCCCGGACCTGCCGTTCGCCGTCGCGGGCGCCGCGGCGGACGCCGGGCTGACCGCCCGCGAGCTCGACGCGGTGGACGCGGTGGTCACCGCCGCGGCGGTGGCGATCGCCGAGACCGGCACGGTGGTCCTCGACCACAGTCCGGGCCAGGGGCGCCGCGTGCTGACCCTCGTCCCGGACGTGCACGTGTGCGTGGTGCGGGCAGACCAGGTCGTGGCCGGGGTCCCCGACGCGGTGGCGCTGCTGGACCCGCGACGGCCCCAGACCTGGATCAGCGGCCCCAGCGCGACCAGCGACATCGAGCTGGACCGGGTCGAGGGCGTGCACGGTTCTCGCAACCTGCACGTCGTCGTGGTCGACGCCGGCTGACCCTCACCCGTCACCCTGGGACCGGGCAAACGCCCGTGCCCGGGCAAGGGTCCCGGGCACGGGCTCTCGGCCACCACCGAGTCCGGTGAGGTGCGCTAGATGAACAGCAGCTGCGCGCCCTCGGTCTTCTCGATGAAGTCGGCGGCACTGATGATGCCCTCGACCTCGTCGAAGAGGTCCTCCTCGCTCAGGTGCTGCATGTCCGCAGACATGCGGCATGCCCACAGGTGGCCGCCGGAGTCGACGATCTGCTGCAGGAACTCCGGCACCTCGGGGACGTCGAGCTCGGCGATGGACTTCTTCATCCGCGACGTGGCGAGGTGGGTCACGCCGGGCAGGCCGCCCAGGCCCTGGGGCATGTGCGTGGCGGGATTTCCGAGCGGGGTGAACTTCAGGTCGGCCATCGTCTTCTTGTTGATCATGTCGAAGCCCCAGAACGTGAAGAACAGATGCGTCTCCACGCCCTCGCCGAGGGCGGCGTTGGCGAGGATCAGGCCGGGGTCGGCCATGTCCAGGCTGCCCTTGGAGCAGATGATCGCGAGTTTGCGGCCGCCGGCGTCCGCGTCGAACGACGGGACGAGAGGAGCGGTCTGGGTGGTGGTCATGGTGTCTCCTCGGTCGGTCACACGCAGCCGCGTGGCTTGGGCAGGCCGGCGACGTAGGCCATCTTCTTGGCCGGCTTCTTCGGGAACAGCGCGAACAGGGTCTTGGTCGGGATCTCCGCGACCGTGCTCACCCGGCGCAGGGTCGGGGTCTCGCCGTGGTCGGCGTAGTCGGTGCGCAGGAACCGCAGCGCCTTCCAGTGCTCGTCGGTCAGCTCGATGCCGATCTGTGCGGCGAGCGCCTTGGCCAGCGGCTCGTTCCACTCCTCGTAGTGGGTCATGAAGCCCTCGTCGTCCACGTGCACCACGTGGCCGTCGATGGTGGTGGTGGCCATCGTCATTCCTCCTTGTCACTGGTCTCGAGGTCGGGGCCGGTGTCCTTGCCGGCCATCGACATGTGGGCCGGGAGCGGGACCGGGCGGCCGGGCAGCAGGACGTTCCAGTACACCCAGCGGAAGCCGAGCTTCCCGAGGTGGTTGGCCCGGGTCTCCTTGAGCAGGTCCAGCGGTCCCACCGCGGGCAGCGGGTACTTGCCCGGCAGCGGCTCGGTGTCGTAGTTGAAGTCGATGAGCAGCGCCTTGCCGTCGCCGGACTCCACGAAGCAGTTGGCGTGGCCGTCGAAGGAACCGGTCATCGGCCGGCCCGCGACGTGCTCGAGGAAGTTGTCGACGAACACCTCGACCGAGAAGTGCGCCACCGAGCCGGCCTTGGACGCCGGGATGTCGCTGGCGTCGCCGAGCGCGAAGATGTTGTCGTGCGCCTTGGACAGCAGGGTGTGCTTGTCGACGGGCACGTAGTTCAGCTCGTCGCCGAGGCCGGACCGGGCCACGAAGTCGGCGCCCATGTTCAGCGGGACCGTGACCAGCAGGTCGAACGGCACCTCCCGCTCGTCGTAGGAGACCAGAACCTTCTGCTCGTCGTCGATCCGCTCGACCATGAAGTCGGTCTCGACCTTGATCTTGCGCTCGTCGAGCATCGAGCCCAGGTGCGCGGAGGCGATCGGCTGGGTGAACGCGCCGGACAGCGGGGTGACGTAGACCAGCTCGACCCGGTCACGGATGCCGCGCTCGCGCAACCACGCCTCGGCCAGGAAGGTGAACTCCAGCGGCGCCACCGGGCACTTGATCGGCATCTCGGTGATGTGCACGACCAGCCGGCCGTGGTCGAACCTGCGCAGCGCCGACGCGAGCGCCTCCGCGCCCTCGAGGGTGTAGAAGTCGAAGATGCTGCGCCGCCACTCGGGGCCGAGCATGCCAGGGGTCTGGTCCGGCCGGGGTGTGGTCCCGGTGGCGATCACCAGGTAGTCGTAGCGCAGCGTGCGACCGTCGGACATCAGCACCCGGTTCTCCAGAGGCTCGACGCGGTCCACGTCGCCGAGCACCAGCTCGATGCCGTCGCCGAGGAACGCGTGCCGGGAGCGGGTCACCTGGTCGGGCCGGTAGCCACCGAACGGCAGGAACAGGTAGCCCGGCTGGTAGTGGTGCACGTCGTCGCGGTCGACCACGGTCACCCGCCAGTCGGTGCGGGGCAGACGGCGGCGCAGCTTGTTGGCGGCCATGGTGCCGGCGGTGCCCCCGCCCAGGATGACCAGGTTCCTCATCGCTCCTCCTCGTGCTCACCTCCAACCTAGGAACGCCGGAGGTGGCGGAGCAGGGCAGAAGGTCCTTACCCCCTGGGGTATAGGTCCCCTTCGTGGTCTGTCGGCATTTCCACCCGTTCGGGCTCTAGGTCCCCGACCCCGGTGACCATCGCACCTGACGGGTCCCGGTGAGCACGACGAGGCTGGAGGGAGACCGACCCACGGAGGAGAGTCATGGCTGCCACCACCTACCCCGTCCACGTCGACGCCGACCTCGATCCGGGGCTCAACCGCTGGCTCTGGCTGTTCAAGTGGCTGCTGGCGATCCCGCACTACGTGGTGCTGGCCTTCCTGTGGCTGGCCTTCATGGTGCTCAGCGTGGTCGCGTTCTTCGCGATCCTGTTCACCGGCCACTACCCGCGCGCGATCTTCGACTTCAACGTCGGCGTGCTCCGCTGGAGCTGGCGGGT
>DATIBI010000256.1:0-22437 GCA_035457605.1 Nocardioidaceae bacterium | reverse complement strand
ATCAGGTGGCCCGCCGACTTGATCACGTCGTCGGCGCGCCCGACGAACCAGTAGTAGCCGTCCTCGTCCCGGCGGGCCAGGTCCCCGGTGAGGTACCAGCCGTCGGCGAAGCAGCGCCGGTAGCGGGCGTGCTCGTCGAGGTAGTCGCGGAACATCGACGGCCACCCGACGCGCAGCGCGAGCTCGCCCGTCGTACCGTCCGGCACCTCCCGGACGTGACCCTCGACGACCCGGGCGCGGCCGTCCTCGCCTCGCTCGAGCACCCCGGCCTCGACGCCGGGGACCGGCTTGCCCATCGAGCCGGGCCGCACCACGGTGCCGGGCTCGTTGCAGATCATGATCGCGCCGGTCTCGGTCTGCCACCAGTTGTCGAGCACCGGGCGCCGGTAGGTGTCCTGCGCCCACACCACCGCCTCGGGGTTGAGCGGCTCGCCGACGCTCGCGACGTGCCGCAGCGCGGACAGGTCGTACTCGCGGGCGAGGTCGCCGCCGACCCGCATCAGCATCCGCAGCGCGGTGGGCGCGGTGTACCAGACCGTCACCCGGTGCTCCTGGAGCAGGCCGTACCACCGCCGGGCGCCGAAGTCGCCGGCGTCGCACAGCACGGTCACCCCGTGGGTCAGCGGCGCGATGATCCCGTAGGAGGTGCCGGTCACCCAGCCCGGGTCGGCGGTGCACCAGAACACGTCCCCGGCCCGCAGCCCGAGCGCGTGCGCCCCGGTGGCGTGGTGCGCGACGACCGCGTCGTGCACGTGCACCGCACCCTTGGGCCGCCCGGTGGTGCCGCTGGTGAAGTGCAGCAGGGCCGGCGTCTCGGGGTCGGTGGGGGCGATGGTGTGCTCCTCGCTCGCGGCCGCCATCAGCGCGTGGAACGAGCGGGTGCCGGGGACGTTGTCGGCGTCGACGAGCAGGACGTGCTCGAGGTCGTCGAGGCGGTCGCGGTACGGCGCGACGCGGCGGGCGTACAGCTCCGCGGTGGTGACCAGGACGCGGGCCCGGCCCAGGCGCAGCCGCTCGCGGACCGGTTCCGGCCCGAACGCGGCGAACAGGGGGCTGAACACGGCTCGGCGCTTGAGCGTGCCCAGGGCGCTCACGTACGTCTCGGGGCCCCGGCCGAGCAGCGAGCAGACCGTGGCGCCGCGCGGGACCGCGAGCGCGGTGAGCACGTTCGCGAACCGGTTCGTGGCGGCCCGCAGACCGGCGTAGGTCACCGACGTGACCGTGCCGTCGGCCGCGACACAGCGCAGCGCCTCGAGGTCACCGCGCCCGTGCAGCACGTGCCGGTCCACGGCTTCGTGGGCGATGTTGAGCCCGCCGGCGGGCAGGCCGTCGAGGCTGCGCCGGGCGGCCTCCCACGCCGGGTGGGTCATTGCTCGGTCCGGGTGGTCTCGTCGCCCTCCTCGGGCGGGACCTTCTTCTCCGTGGCGGTACGACGGGCCTTGCTGGTGTGCCTGGCCTCGCTCATCAGGTAACGGTTCAGACCCTCGGCGATGCGCTTGCGCGTGCTCTCGCTGGTC
The DNA here is from genome assembly GCA_035457605.1 of Nocardioidaceae bacterium. GTDB lineage: Bacteria > Actinomycetota > Actinomycetes > Propionibacteriales > Nocardioidaceae > Nocardioides_C. The sequence continues at coordinate 20,920 of DATIBI010000256.1, read as the reverse complement.
TCGCCCGCCGTTCCTTTCAGCGCCTCGGCCTGCGCCTGGCGGATTTCGCGCTCGTCCATGACGGCCTCCCTGCCTGTGCCGGACCTGGTTCCACCGTGCGCCGCGGGGGAGTCGCCTCGTAGGGGCGAACGGCCCGGAACGAGCCGCGAGGGTCCCGCACCGGTAGGTGACGGACACCACGGCGCGGGGCGGTGATGAGGGAGGTTAGGCTTACCTTAACTCTGACGTCGCTCGCGCCGCTGTCGCGCGGAAGGAGAGAAGTCGCATGCGTCGACGCCCCGCCCTGGTCGCGGCCGCGGTCGTGCTCGCCAGCACCGTCTCGGGCTGTGGTGTCCTCGGCCTCGGCGGCGAGGAGCCCGCCGACCTGCAGGTGTACTCCGCCCGGCACTACGACCTCGAGGAGGCGTTCGCCGACTTCACCGAGGAGACCGGGATCACCGTCGACTTCCTCTACGGCGACGACGCCGAGCTGCTGCAGCGGATGCAGAGCGAGGGCGACGAGACCCCCGCCGACGTGTACATGACGGTCGACGCCGGCAACCTGTGGAACGCCGCCAAGCAGGGCGAGCTGGCCTCGCTGGACTCGGCGCAGCTGGAGCAGGCGGTGCCCGAGGACCTGCGCGACCCGCAGAACCGGTGGTTCGGCCTCGCGCTGCGGGCGCGCACCGTGGCCTACAACCCCGACGCGGTCGACCCTGCGGAGTTCGACACCGAGGACACCTACGCCGGCCTCACCGACCCCAAGTGGAAGGGCCGGCTGTGCATGCGCGACGAGACCGAGGCCTACACCCAGTCCCTGGTCGCGAGCCTGATCGACCTGCACGGCCGGGAGAAGACCCTGGAGATCGTCGAGGGCTGGGTCGAGAACGACGTCGAGATCATGAGCAACGACATCCTGCTGCTGGAGGCAATCGACTCCGGCGCCTGCGACGTCGCCCTGGTCAACCACTACTACCTCGCCCGTGAGCTCGAGGAGAACCCTGACCTGAACGTCGAGCTGTTCTGGGCCAGCCAGGACGGCGCCGGCACCCACGCCAACATCTCCGGCGCCGGGGTGGTCGGGTCCAGCGACAACCCGAAGCAGGCCCAGCAGCTGATCGAGTGGCTGGCCAAGGACGGGCAGAGCGACTTCGTCGACGGCAACCACGAGTACCCGGTCAACCCCGACGTCGAGCCCGAGCCGCTGATCGCCGAGTTCGGCCCGTTCGAGCGGATGCCGATCAACGCCGAGGCCTACGGCGACCTCAACGCCGAGGCGGTCGACGTGCTCGAAGAGGCCGGCTACCAGTGACCCAGCCCGCCGCTCTCGTCGAGGGGCCGGGCCGCACGTCCCGACCGCGTCGGGTGACCACGACAGGTCGCCCGGCGTGGTCGTTGCTCGTCCTGGCGGTGGCCGCGCTCGTGGCCACCCCGGTGGTCGCGGTGCTCGTCGACGCGGTGGTCAGCTCCGACTCGGCGAGCCTCCCACGGGGACTCGGGCAGATGGTGGTCACCACGCTCGGCCTGATGCTCGGCGTGGGCGCCGGAACGCTGCTCATCGGTGGCGGGCTGGCCTGGCTGGTCAGCGCCTACCGGTTCCCGCTGCGGGACACCCTGGTGTGGCTGCTGGTGCTGCCGCTGGCGATGCCGGCCTACATCCTCGGGTTCGTCTTCCTGTCGATCTTCGACGTCTCCGGCCCGCTGCAGACCGGGCTGCGCTCGCTGCTCGGCCCCGACGTGTGGGTGCCCGACGTGCGCTCGCTGCCGGGGGCGGTGATCGTCATGTCGCTGACGCTGTTCCCCTACGTCTACCTGATGGCGCGGGCGGCGCTGGTGGAGCAGTCCCCTGGCACCTACGACGCCGCCCGGACCCTGGGCGCGAGCCGGGCCCGCGCGTTCCGCAAGGTGCTGCTGCCGCTGGCCCGGCCGTCGCTGGCGGCCGGGCTGGCGCTGGTGATGATGGAGACGCTCACCGACTTCGCCACCGTGCAGTACTTCGGCGTCAAGACCGTCTCGGTCGGGGTCTACCTGGTCTGGAAGGGCACCTGGGACTTCCACTCCGCGGCCCAGCTGTCGGTGCTGGTGCTGCTGTTCGCGGTCGCTGTGCTCGCCGGGGAGCGACTGATGCGCGGCCGGGCCCGCTACCACCAGCGCGGTGGCCGGGGCCGTGGCCTGGAGCCGCGCGAGCTCACCGGCTGGCGCGGCTGGGGCGCCACCGCACTGTGCCTGGCCGCGCTGGGCACCGGGTTCATCCTCCCGGTCCTGCAGCTGCTGGTGTGGGCGTTCGGTGACGCGCTGTCCGACCCGCGCAGCCTGCTCGACCCGCGGTTCGCGGAGTACCTGGTCAACAGCACCGTCGTGGCCGGGATCGCGGCGGCGTCGTGCGTGCTTCTGTCGCTGGTGATGGGGCACGGGCTGCGGCTCGGCGGCGGGAAGGTCGTGCGCTCTGCGGCGCAGCTGACCACCTTCGGCTACGCCGTGCCCGGCGCGGTGATCGGCATCGGCGTGCTGCTCGCCTTCGACGCGCTCGACAGCGCGCTCGAGGGGCTCGGCGTCCCCGGCGGCACGGGGCTGCTGGCAACCGGCTCGGTGATCGGCATCCTCTACGCGTACGTGGTGCGCTTCCTCGCCCCGGCCTACCAGGCCGTCGACGCCAGCTTCAGCAAGGTCTCGCCGACGATGACGCTCTCGGCGATGAGCCTGGGTGCGAGCCCGCGGAAGATCCTCACCCGGGTGCACATGCCGCTGGTCCGGCCGGGGATCGCGGTGGCGCTCGTGCTGGTGATGATCGATGCGGTCAAGGAGCTGCCGATCGTGCTGATGCTGCGCCCGTTCGGGTTCACTACCGTGTCGGTGTGGGTCTACGAGCTTGCCTCCGAGAACTTCTGGGAGAAGGCCGCGCTGCCGGCGCTGGTGATCGTCGCGATCGCGGTCGTGCCCGTGTTCTTCCTGTTCCGCCAGGTCAAAGCGGTGGACTCGGCGAGAAAGGTCCGATGACGTGGGAGCCGACCTCATGACCGCTCCGGCGTCGGCCGACGGCGATGCCGCGACCACGCCCGCCCTCGTGCTCGAGCAGGTCACCAAGCACTACGGCAACGTCGCCGCGGCCCGCTCGCTCGACCTCCGGGCCGAGCCAGGGGAGCTGCTCACGCTGATCGGCCCGTCCGGCTGCGGCAAGTCGACGACGCTGCGGCTGGTGGCCGGGCTGGAGCGGCCCGACTCCGGCGCGATCAGGATCGCCGGCGAGGTCGTCGCCGCCCGCGGTGCCTGGCAGCCACCGGAGCGACGCCGTGTGGGCCTGGTCTTCCAGGACCACGCGCTCTTCCCGCACCTGACCGTGGCCAAGAACGTCGCCTTCGGCCTCGACCGGCTCGCCCGCGCCGAACGGAACGCTCGGGTCGGGGAGGTCCTCGACATGGTGCGCCTCTCCCACCTGGCCGGGCGCTACCCGCACGAGCTGTCGGGCGGTGAGCAGCAGCGGGTGGCGCTGGCCCGGGCGCTGGCGCCGAGGCCGGCGGTGGTGCTGCTCGACGAGCCGTTCTCCAGCCTGGACGAGAACCTGCGGGCGCAGGTGCGCGCGGACACGGTCGCGGTGCTCCGCGAGACCGGTACGACGGCCATGCTGGTGACCCACGACCAGACCGAGGCGCTGTCGACGGGTGACCGGGTGGTGGTCATGCGTGACGGGGTCATCGAGCAGGCGGACACCCCGCAGAAGGTGTTCGAGCAGCCGGCGACCCGGTTCGTCGCGTCGTTCATGGGTGAGGCCGACTTCCTGCCCGCCCACGTCCACGACGCGCTGCTCACCTGCGAGATCGGCGTGGTGTCCACCGTCCCCGGCTGGGGCAACTGCGACCTCGACGTCGAGGTGGTGCTGCGGCCGCACGAGGTCGCGCTGGCCCCGGACCCGACGTCCGCCGCGCACGTGGTCGACGTCGAGTACCACGGCGCGTTCGTGCTGCACACGGTGCGCCTCGCCTCCGGGGCGGTCCTCCGGTCCTGGCAGCCGCACTCGGTCAGGCACCCGGTGGGCACGGCGGTGGCGGTGTCCGTCGTACCCGGGATCACACCCACGCTGCTGATCGGCGACGAGTCCGTCACCACCCCGCCCGTCACCCGCGCCCGCTCGTAGGACCCGGGTCCCGCGACGCGCGTCCGGTACGTTCGAGCCGTGGCGACCTTGACGCTGATCACCCCGGACCCCGCCCTGGACGAGGAGCGCCGCCGCGGCCTGCGCCGGATGCGCAGCCTGGCGGTGTCCCTGCTGCTGTTCGCGGCGCTGGTGTACCTGCTCACCCTCGGTGAGGACGGCGTGCTCGGGTTCGTCAACGCCGGCGCCGAGGCGTCGATGGTCGGTGCGATCGCCGACTGGTTCGCGGTCACCGCGCTGTTCAAGCACCCGCTCGGCCTGCCGATCCCGCACACCGCGCTCGTGCCCAAGCGCAAGGAGATGCTGGGGCGCAGCCTCGAGGAGTTCGTGGGGGAGAACTTCCTGCATGAGGAGGTGATCCGCGACCGGCTCCGGGTGGCCGAGGTCAGCCGCCGGGTCGGGGGCTGGCTCGAGGTCGGCGCGAACAGCCGCCGGGTCGTCGACGAGGCTGCGAGCGTGCTCGCGATCGGCCTGTCCCGCGTGCGCGACGAGGACATGGCCGCGCTCGTCCGTGAGGCGTTGCTGCCGCGGCTGCTCGAGGAGCCGGTCAGTCCGGTCGCGGGCAGCCTGCTGGAGGAGATCGTCCGCGACGGCGCCCACCACGGGCTGGTCGACCTGGCCCTGGAGGAGGCCCACCGCTGGCTGCTCGAGAACGAGCGCACCTTCACCGAGATCGTCGGCGAGCGCGCGCCGTGGTGGTCGCCCCCGGCGCTCAACGACCGGGTGACCCACCGCCTGCACATCGAGGTGGTCGCCTGGGTCAAGGACATCCGCGACGACCCCTACCACCACGCCCGCTCGGCGCTGGACAGCATGCTGGAGAAGCTCGCGCACGACCTGCTGCACGACGAGGCCACCCAACAGCGCGCCGAGCGGCTCAAGAACCGGGTGCTGTCCCACCCGCAGGTCGTGGTCACCGCGACGTCGCTGTGGAACGCCTTCCGCCGCGCGCTGCTCGCGTCCCTGGAGGACCCCGAGGGTCCGGTGCGGCAGCGGGCGCAGCAGGAGCTCACCCGGTTCGGCTCACGGCTCGTGGCCGAGCAGTCGCTGCGCGACAAGCTCGACGGCTACCTCGCCGACCTCGTCGTGTTCGGTGTCGGCAGGTACGGCAACGAGCTGACCGCCGTCATCACCCACACCATCGACCGCTGGGACGGCAAGGAGGCAGCACGGAAGATCGAGCTGCACGTCGGCCGCGACCTGCAGTTCATCCGGATCAACGGCACGATCGTCGGTGGCCTGGTCGGGGTGGCGATCCACACGGTGACGGTGCTGGTCGGCTAGGCCCGCCGCTGAGGGACAATGGCCGCGTGAACGCACGTGAGGTGGAGATCCGCGACGACTCGATCCGGCTCGGCCAGTTCCTCAAGCTGGCCGACCTGATCGACAACGGCGCGGAGGCCAAGCCCCTGCTGATGCAGGGCCTGGTGTCGGTGAACGGGGAGATGGAGACCCGGCGCGGCCGGCAGCTGGTCAAGGGCGACGTGGTCGCCCTCGGTGAGGAGTCCGTCCGCGTCGGGTGAGCGGTCGTGCGGGGCCGGGACCGGGTCAGCGCACGCCGACCAGGTCCACCACGAAGATCAGCGTCTCGCCCGGCTTGATCACGCCACCGGCGCCGCGCTCGCCGTAGGCCAGGTGCGGCGGGATGACCAGCCGGCGGCGACCGCCGACCTTCATCCCGGTCACGCCCTGGTCCCAGCCGGAGATGACCTGGCCGACACCGAGCCGGAACTGCAGCGGCTCGCCACGGTTGTAGGAGGCGTCGAACTCCTCGCCGGTGGAGTGCGCGACACCGACGTAGTGCACCGACACGGTGCTCCCCGCGGTGGCTTCCGGGCCCTCGCCCTCGGCGAGCTCGGTGACCTCGAGGTCGGTGGGCGGGGGACCGTCGGGGAAGTCGATCTCGGGCTTCTCGGGCAGCGACATGGCTCGCCTTTCCAACAGGGGTGCGCCCGCGGCACGGACGCTCGGTCGACGTGCGCGTCACGCGGGCGCGCACCCGGCCCACTGTAGTCGGGCGGCCCGCGGGTCAGGTCTGCGCGGTGTGCACGTAGGAGTCGAGCTGGTCGCGCTCGAACTCAAGCTCGCTCATCCGGTTCTTCACCACGTCGCCGATGCTGATGATGCCCACGAGCCGGTCGCCCTCGACCACGGGCAGGTGCCGGATCCGGTGCTCGGTCATCACCTGCATCAGGTCGTTGACGGCCTGGCCGGGCTCGCAGGTGCGGACCTCGGTAGTCATGATCGAGGACACCGCGGCGCCGAGCACCCCCTCGTCGTCCACGTGCAGCCTGCGGACGATGTCGCGCTCGGAGACGATGCCGTCGACGGATGCTCCGTCCCGGCTCACGATCAGTGCACCCACGTTGTGCTCGGCAAGCAGCCGGAGCAGGTCACGCACCGTGGCGTCGGGTTGGACGGTGACGACCTCCTGGCTGGGTTTGGCCGCGAGCACCTGTCTGATCCGCATCTAGACCTCCGGAGATGTGACGTCGAGCACCTATGACGAGGCTAGTGCTGTTGGGGTCGCTTCGGTAGCAGCCGGGCGGACCCGTGATGATTCGGTGATGGTTTGATGGGCGGATGCGTCAGGTCCCCGGTGGAGGAGCAGCCGTCGCCGTCGTGCTGATGGGCTGGCTGTCGGTCGTGCTGTGGCTCGACCGTGCCTCCGCCGAGGGCAGCCTGGCGCTGCAGCGAGGACTCGGCGTCCTTACCTGGCTGGTGCTGCTGGGGGCGCTGCGTTGGTTCACCCCGCTGGTGCGGGTGCAGGCCGCGGTGGTGGTCGCGTTCGCCACGGTCGTGGAGTACGTCTTCAGCCCCACGCTGGAGGTGTACCTGTACCGCTTCGAGAACGTCCCGGCCTACGTGCCGCCCGGGCACGGCCTGGTCTACCTGTCCGCGTTCGCCCTCGGGCACGCCCCGTTCGTCGAGCGGCACCTGCGCGCCTGGGTGACCGCGGTCGTGGTCGTCGGTGGCCTCTGGGCCGGCTACGGGCTGTTCCTCGCCGAGCGCCCGGACGGGCTCGGCGCGTTCTGGTACGCCTGCCTGGTCGGCTTCTTGCTGTGGGGGCCGTCCAAGCCGGTGTACGTCGGGGCGTTCGTGGTCGTCAGCCACCTCGAGCTGCTCGGCACCGAGCTGGGCAACTGGACGTGGCAGGACGCCGACCCGATCCTGGGCGTCACGATCGGCAACCCGCCGTCGGGTGCCGCCGGGGGCTACGGGTGGTTCGACCTGGCCGGGCTGCTGGTCGCGCCGTACCTGCTGAGCCGGCTCAGTCCCGGTCCGCGCCGTGGTCGGCGCCCCGCTCCGCAGGCTCCCGACGAGCGTCCGGAGGAGGGGTCCGTCGGCGTGCACTGAGCTCGTGCACCGACCCGTGCCGTCGGGGTACGACGTCGGGATCGTCGTCATCGGTGACCGAGCCGAGGTAGGCCAGTGCCTGCTCGTGCACCTTGCCGTTGGTGGCCAACGCGTTGCCACCGAACGGACCGGGCACGCCGTCGAGCCCGGTGAACGTGCCGCCGGCCTCGCGGACGATGACGTCGAGCGCAGCCATGTCGTAGACCTCGAGCTCGGGCTCCGCCGCGAGGTCCACCGCGCCCTCGGCGACGAGCATGTAGGACCAGAAGTCGCCGTACGCCCGGGTCCGCCAGCACCGGCGGGACAGCGCCAGGAAGTCGTCGAGCCGCTCGCGCTCCTCCCAGCCGGAGAGCGAGGAGTACGACAGCGACGCGTCCTCGAGCCGGGACACGTCGCTGACCCGGCACTCGGTGGCCTTGAGCAGCGACCGGCCGGTCCACGCGCCGCCCCCCTTGGACGCCCACCAGCGACGGTTCAGCTGGGGTGCGGTGACGCAGCCGACCACCACCTCCTCGTCGACCATCAGCGCGATCAGCGTGGCCCACACCGGGACGCCGCGCACGAAGTTCTTGGTGCCGTCGATCGGGTCGACCACCCAGCGGCGCTGGCCGTGTCCGGTGGACCCCTGCTCCTCGCCGGTGACCGCGTCACGCGGGCGGGCGCGGGACAGGGTACGGCGGATGCCCTCCTCGACCGACTGGTCGGCGTCGGTGACCGGGCTCAGGTCCGGCTTCTTCACGACGTGCAGGTCGAGCGCCTTGTACCGGCTCGTGGTCAGCGAGTCGGCGTCGTCGGCGAGGACGTGCGCGAGCCTCAGGTCGTCTGTGAAGTTGGAGGGCATGGGGGACAGGTTATGCCCATCACGTTCGCGGCCCTCGGATGCCCGGGCGAAGGCGCGTCGATCGACGACGCACCGAGGCCCGCTGTCGGTAGCCTCGGCTCATGGAGATCGCCGGACTTCCGTTGCACCCGCTCGTGGTCCACGCGGCTGTGGTGTTCATTCCGTTGAGCGCCCTCGCCACGATCTGGTTCGCGGTGATGCCCGGCTGGCGGTGGCTGACCCGGTGGCCGACCGCGGTGCTCGCCGTGGGTGCCCTGGCCGTCGCCTGGGTGGCGCGGCTCAGCGGTCAGGCGTTGCTCGAGGCGCGGCCGTTCCTGCTGGACTCGCCGACGCTGCGCGACCAGATCCAGACCCACCAGGAGCGGGGGTCCCTGTTGTCGCTGCTGATGATCCCGTTCGCGGTGCTCGTCGTGGCCGCGGCCTGGTCGCTCGAGGGTCGCTCCGCGTTGGCGAGCGGTCGCGGTGCCCGGGAGAGCAAGGTGCCGGCGCTGGAGAAGGTGTTCCCGGCCGTGCTGGTGCTGGCCGCGCTCGGCGTGATCGTCCTCGCGGTGCTCACCGGTGACGCGGGCTCGCGCGCGGTCTGGGGCTGACACCGCGGTCAGTCCTCCTCGGCGCGCTCCCGACTGGCCAGCAGCCGGCGGAACGACTCGACCCGCGCCTGCTCGGTGCGCCCGTCGGCGACGGCGTCGTCGAGCGCGCACTCCGGCTCGGACTCGCCGTGCCCGCAGCCACGGGGACAGTCCCCGGTCAGGGCGGCGAGGTCCGGGAACGCCTCGATCAGGCGGGCCGGGTCGACGTGCGCGAGCCCGAAGGAGCGGATGCCCGGGGTGTCCACGATCCAGCCGCCCGACAGGCCACCGTCGCCGGGCAGCCGGAGCATCAGCGCGGACGTGGAGGTGTGCCGTCCGCGGCCGGTCACCGCGTTGACGTGGCCGATCGCGCGGTCGGCGCCCGGCACGAGCCCGTTGACCAGCGTGGACTTGCCGACCCCGCTGTGCCCGACCAGGACGCTGATCCGGCCGTCGAGGCGCTCGCGGATGTCGGCGAGCTCGGTGCCGCGCTGGGTGACGACGTAGGGCACGCCCAGCGGACGGTACGTCGCCAGCAGGGTCTCGGGGTCGGCCAGGTCTGGTTTCGTCAAGCACAGCAGGGGTTCCAGTCCCGCGTCGTAGGCGGCCACCAGCGCACGGTCGATCAGCCGCGGCCGCGGCTCGGGGTCGGCCAGCGCGGCCACCACGACGAGCTGGTCGGCGTTGGCCACGATCACCCGCTCGACCGGGTCGTCGTCGTCGGCGGTCCGGCGCAGCACGGTCCGCCGCGGCTCGACCTCGACGATCCGGGCCAGCGAACCATCGTCACCGGAGACGTCACCGACCAGCCTCACCCGGTCGCCGACCACCACGCCCTTGCGCCCGAGCGGGCGGGACTTCATCGCGGTGACGACCCGGTCGGTGTCGTCCTCGAGGACCAGGCAGGTGAACCGGCCGCGGTCGACGGTGACGACCATCGCTTCGGTGGCGTCCTCGTAGGTGGGGCGGTCCTTGGTGCGCGGGCGGGTACGACGACGCGGCCGTTCGAAGTGCTCGTGGTCGTAGTGGTCGTACCGCCTCCCGCTCACCTCAGCGCAACCTCGACCAGGCGTCGGCGAAGCCGGGGAAGGTCTTCGCGGTGGTGGCGACGTTCTCCACCAGGACACCCTCGACGGCCAGCCCGATGATGACCGCCGCGTGCGCGATCCGGTGGTCGGCGTAGGTGCCGAACAGGCCGCCGTGCAGTGTCGCCGGCCGGATCGCGAGCCCGTCCTCGGTCTCGGTGACGTCGCCGCCGAGCTTGGCGAACTCGTGCGCGAGGGCACCGAGCCGGTCGGTCTCGTGGCCCCGGATGTGCGCGATGCCGCGCAGGTGCGAGGGGGAGTCGGCCAGCACGCACAGGGCTGCGACCGCAGGGGTGAGCTCGCCGACGTCGTGCAGGTCGTAGTCGATGCCGCGGACGTGGCCGTCCCCGCGCACCGTCAGCCCGGCGTCGGTCAGCTCGACCTCGGCGCCCATGAGCGCGACGATCTCGCGGAGCCGGTCACCGGCCTGGGTGGTGTGCCGCGGCCAGTCCCGGACCGTGACCTCGCCGCCGGTGACCAGCGCCGCGGCCAAGAACGGTGCGGCGTTGGACAGGTCCGGCTCGATGGGTACGTCGACCGCGCGCACCGGCCCCGGGAACACCCGCCACCGGTTCGCGTCGGAGTCGTCCACCTCGACACCGTGCAGCCGCAGCTGGTCCACGGTCATCTCGATGTGCGGCAGGGACGGGACCGGCTTGCCGTCGTGCCGGACGTCGACCCCCTCGTCGTACCTCGCCCCGGCGAGCAGCAGCGCGGAGATGAACTGGCTCGACGCGGAGGCGTCGATGGTCACGGTCCCGCCGCGCACGGACCCCTGGCCCAGGACGGTGAACGGCAGGGCGCCACGGCCCTCGTCGTCGATCTCCACACCGAGGTCGCGCAGGCCCTCGAGGACCTCCTTCATCGGCCGCGTGCGCGCGTGCGGGTCGCCGTCGAAGAGCACCGGTCCGTCGGCGAGCGCGGCGACCGGCGGCACGAAGCGCATGACCGTGCCCGCGAGACCGCAGTCGACGGCTGCTCCGCCGGCGAACGTGCCCGGCGTGACGTGCCAGTCGTCCCCGGTGGTGTCGACCGGGCAGCCGAGGGCGGTGAGCGCCCGCGCCATCAGCTCGGTGTCACGTGACCGCAGCGCCCGTCGTACCGACGACGGCCCGTCGGAGAGCGCCGCCAGGATCAGGGCGCGGTTGGTCAGCGACTTGGAACCGGGGAGGGAGACCGTGGCGCGGATCGGCGCGGTCGCCCGAGGCGCGGGCCAGGGGTCGGCGGGGGTGTGCTCAGTCATCGAGATGAGCGTATCGACCCCTGCGGGCACCGGCGACCAGCACCGCGACCAGGGTGGTGATCGGCACGGCCGCGATGATGCCCAGGCTGCCGATGAGCCCACGCGCCACCTCCAGCGCGATGCCCTCGCTGAGCAGGGCGTCGTCGAAGCTGGAGGAGACCAGCACCAGCAGGAGCAGCAGCGGCAGCAGGGCGCTGGTGTAGGCGAGGACCAGGGTGTTCACCGCGGCGGTCACGTGCTCGCGCCCGATCCGCATCGCCCCGGCGAACACCGTCCACCGGCTTGCCGTGGGGTCGGCCGCGGACAGCTCCCACACCGCCGCGGTCTGGGTGACGGTGACGTCGTCGAGCACGCCGAGGGCGCCGATCAGCATCGCCGCGAGCACGAGCCCCTCGTAGTTGAGCCCGCCCTGGATCGCGGCCAGGTAGCCGACCTGCTCGTTGCTGAAGCCGGTGAAGTTGGCCGCGGCGGTGAACAGCCCCCCGATGAGGCCGGTGAGCCCGAGGGAGAGCAGGGTGCCGACCAGCGCAGCGGAGGTCATCGCCGAGAACCCGTGCCCGAGGTACAGGCTGACGATCATGATCGCCGAGGACGCCACCACCGCCACGAGCAGCGGCGGAGTGCTCAGCAGCAGGTTCGGGAGGACGAACCAGATCACCAGGGCCAGGGAGATCCCGAGGCTGGCCAGCGAGGTGACTCCGCGCAGCCGGGACAGCAACAGGACCGCCGCGGCGAACAGCGCGACCAGGGCGTAGATGACCCGGCTGCGGTCGAAGTCCATGAACTGCCACTGCTGCGCCTCGGGAGCGTCCGGGGTGTGGAACAGCAGCACCCGGTCACCCTCCTCGATCTTCGGCGCGCCGGTGCCGAACGGCATCGCGGCCTCGACGTCCTGGTCGCGGTCCTTGAGGTCCACGGTCGCGGAGACGCACCCCTGGGGCACGTTGCCGGACAGGTCCTGCTGTGCGCCGGCCGGGCAGGGGTGGACGTCGAGGACCTGGCCGGCGTAGGACTCCTGGCTCTCGAAACCGGGAGCACGCGGGGTCTCCGAGGGCCACAGCCAGACCAGGCCGACCGCGGTGGCCAGGGTCAGCGGGACCAGGATGATCGCCAGCAGCGTCGTGGCGCGCGACGACAGGCGTAGCTGTGCGGCCGAGTCATCGCCGGCGCGGTGACTGTGGCCGTGGTGTCCGGCGATGGTGGTGCTCCTGGGTCAGATGCTCTTCTTGGCGAGCTTGGCCTCGCGCTTGGCCGCCTTGCGCAGGTGCTTGGCCTCCCGCCGCACGCCGGTGGCGGCGTGCTTGGCGCGCCAGGCCAGGCCCGGACGGCCCTCGGTGTCGAGGGCGGCGAGCATGAGACCGCCGAGCATCGAGACGTTCTTGAAGAAGTGGACCTTCTGGTTGGCCTTGGCGGTCTGGTCGGTCTCCTCCCAGAACCGGTGGCCGGCCGCGGTGGTGGGCACCAGGCTCCCGGCGAGCACCAGCGCGGACAGGCGGGGGAACCGGCCGGTCGCCAGGGCCAGACCCGCGGCGATCTGCGTGGCGGCGTTGATCCGCACCAGCGACTTGGTGTCGGTCGGGATCGGCGCGTTCGGCAACGCCTTCTTGACCGCCGGAACGACCTTGTCGGCGACTGGTTGGGCGCGCTTGGTGGCGGCGTCACTGTCCTTGAGGGCGTTCACGCCACCCATGACGAACATCGAGGCGAGCAGGGGGCGTGCGAGCAATCTCGAGACGGTCATGGGTCATTCTTACCCGATCACGTCCACAACACGCGCACGCCCCGACGCTCACCTCACGGCGTGAGACGGTTCAGGTCCCGCGGGAACAACCGTGCCTCGCGGATGTTCTCCACGCCCGTCAGCCGCGCCACCCAGCGCTCCAGCCCGATCGCGAAGCCGCCGTGCGGCGGCATCCCGTGCCGGAACGCCTGCAGGTAGCCGGCGTACGGCTCCTCGCTCTGCCCGGTCGCGGCGAGCGCGCGCTGGTAGTCGCTGTAGCGGTGCAGCCGCTGCCCACCCGTCGTCAGCTCCAGCCCTCGGAACAGCAGGTCGAAGGAGTTCGACCAGCGCGGGTCGTCGGGCTGGGGGTGGGTGTAGAACGGCCGCTTGGCCATCGGGTACCCCTCCACAGCGAGGAAGTCGCTGCCGTGCTCCTCGCGGGCCCACGCGCTCAGCGCCCGCTCGTGCGCGGGGGCCAGGTCGGGCTCGTCCTCGGGTGCTCCCACGATCTTCAGGGCGTCGGCGAAGTGCACGACGGGGATCTCCTCGGGCACCTCCGGCAGGGGTACGTCGAGCAGGGCGACCGCCTCACCGGCGAGCTCGGTGATCGCCTCGACCATGCCGGCGACCGCGGTCCGGAGCACGGCGAGCACGTCGCGGTGGTCCTCGATGAAACCGAGCTCGGCGTCGAGCGAGACGTACTCCGCGATGTGCCGGACCGTGTCGTGCGGCTCGGCCCGGAACACCGGCCCGACCTCGAAGACCCGCTCGAAGACGCCGACCAGGGTCTGCTTGTACAGCTGCGGCGACTGCGCGAGGTAGGCCGGCCTGCCGAAGTAGTCGACGGTGAACACGTTCGCGCCCGACTCGGTGCTCGTGCCGACGAGCTTGGGTGTCGCGATCTCGGTGAAGCCCTCGGCGGTGAGGGCACGGCGGAACCCCTGCATGCTGGCGGAGGCCAGCTGCCAGGTCGCCTTGCTGCGCGGGTGCCGCAGCGTCACCGGCGCGTGGTCGAGCAGGGTGGGCAGGCCGGCGGACAGGGTCGGCCGCCACAGCTCGACGGGCGGCGTCTGCGCCGGCTCGGTCAGCGGCTCGATGACCGGGTCGACCACCTCGACCCCGCCGGGTGCGGACGGGTTCGCGACGAGGGTGCCGGTGACCGAGACGACCGTCTCCTCACCGAGGCCCTCGACCTCGGAGACCACGGCCGGGTCCTTGACGACGACCTGGGCCAGGCCGGACCGGTCGCGGAGGACGACGAACGTGACGGCCGCGAGGATGCGGCGGCGATGGACCCAGCCCTGGACCGTGACGGTCGTGCCGGGTGGGACGGCGGGCAGCTGTGCTGCGAGTGTGCGTGACATCGGACTTTCACCTCCTGAGAGTGGCCCCAGGAGGTGTGGGCGACGGGGGATTTCGCTGTGCCACCACACCTTCGTCGCCCTAAGCCGAGGACGACCTCATTGGTGAAGCATGCTCGGGAGTGTCTTCGACGCCGGGATGGACTCCGCCCTCTCAGCACTTCGGGCGGCTCTCTGTGCTCCACCGGTCGGCGGCTACTCGTCTCCGTCAACGCAGTGAGGTGATTCTAGGACAGGACCGGGCCCGTCTCACGCCGGTTTTCGTGGGGTCGTCCTCGTGCTGTGCTGCGATCGTCATGCCGGGTGCTCCCGCCGGCATGACGATCGCCACGGAGCGGGTCCGGGCAGATGTCGCCCGACCTGCCTGTCACTTGTCGAAGCCGCGCAGGCCGGTCTCGTCCTCCTGCTCGGGTAGCTCCATGAGGACCGGGAACTCGTCGCCGCGCGAGGCCTGCAGAGTGGCGCCCGCGCCGGAGGGCAGACGGACGTCGAACCGGAACGTCTGTGTCCCCGACGCGTCGACCGTGCAGACCATCTCCTTGGCGCCACCGGCGCCGGTGGGGAGGTCGCACCCGTCCGCGGCGGCGAACCGCGCCTGGTTCTCGATGAGCATGAAGGTGATCTCGTCACCGGGCTCCACGCCGCCGAGGGTCACGGCCACCGTGTAGACGAACTGCTCGCCCGAGGCCACCGCGGTCACCGCCGGGTAGCCCATGAACTGCAGCGGGAGCGGCAGCGGGTCCTCGTCGGAGTCGTCGGAGTCGTCGCCGTCATCGCCGTCGTCGGAGTCGTCGCCGTCGTCGCCGTCACCCTCGCCCGCATCGCCGTCGCCGTCACCATCGCCGGGGTCGGTGGTCCCGTTGCCGGGGTCGCTGGTCCCGTTGCCGGGGTCGGTGGTGCCGTCGCCGGGGTCGGTGGTGCCCTCGCCGGGGTCGCCGTCACCCTCGCCGGGGTCGCTGGTGCCGTCGCCGGGGTCGGTGGTGCCGTCGCCCGGCGGGGTCACGTCGGTGCCGCCGGGCTCCTCGACTGGTGGCGTGGGCAGCGCGTCGGTGGGGAGGTCCGCCGGCAGGTCGGTGGGCAGGTCCGCCGGAAGGTCGGTGGGTACGTCGGTCGGAACCTCGGTGGGCAGCTCCGCGGGCACGTCCTCGGTCGCCGGCGGAGTGGGCGTCGCCACCGGGACCGGGGCCGGTTCGGCCACCGCCCTCTGCGCCGTGGTGTCCCGCTCCCGCGTCCGCTCCCGTGGCACCCGCTGCTCGCGGCGCTGCGGCCGGTCGGCGACGTCGGTTCCCGCGCCGGGTGCGGCGGGTGCCTGCGCGACGATCTGCTGGTCGGCGCCCGTGATCACGTCCCTGGGCTCGGGTCGGACCGCGATCACACCGGCGGTGGTCGCCGCGGCGACACCGGCCGCGACCGCGGAGGCCGTGGCAGCGCTGCTGTGGGCGGCGACAGCGTCGCGGGCTCGCCCGAACAGAGCCAGCAGGCCCGTCGTACCCACCGCACCCGAGGAGGACAGGTAGCCCGCCGCTGCCGCGCCGAGCAGCAGGGGAGCGATGATCCCGGCGAGGTTGGAGTTGACCTCGGTGAGCTCCATGTACATCGCAGTGCAGCGGCGGCACTCGTCGAGGTGCTCCTCCACCTTGGCCGCGTCCCGCCGGGACAGCCCGCTGCGGACGTAGCCGCCGAGGTGCTCGTTGACCCACCGGCAGCGCTCGGCCGAGATGTCGGACAGGTGCATGGTCAAGAACGCCTGACGCAGCCCCTCACGCGCCCGGTAGGCCAGCGCCGAGACGGAGTTGGCGCTCATCCCGAGAAGCGGCGCGACGTCTGCGGGCTTCTGCCCCTCCACCTCGAGGTGCCAGAGCACCAGCTGCCAGCGCTCGGGGAGCGAGGCGAACGCCCGCGCCGCCGCGCTGTTGTCGAAGTCGGCGACGGCTGGGTCCTGGAACGGGATCCCGACGTCGAACTGGGCCATGTCGTCGGAGGGCTGGGTCTTGGCGCCCGCCCGCATCCGGTCCACGTGGAGCCGGCGGACCGAGGTCAGCAGGTAAGCCCGGAACGCGACGTCGGGCCCGCCGCCACCCTGCAGCACCTGGAGCACCTTGGCGAACGCCTCCGACACCAGGTCGTCGACGTCGGGCCCGCGGACCAGCTGCCGGGAGAGGCGGTTCGCGGCGTCCACGTGCCGGGAGAACAGCTCGCCGTAGGCCGCGACGTCCCCACCCCGGACGCGCGAGATGAGCTCGGCGTCACTCGTCGCCTCGGTGCCGCTCAGCAGCTCGGTCATCACGTGCCCCCGAATCAGGCATGTAGGAATTGTCGGCCCCCCGACCGACTCAAAATAGTCCTTCTCGGCGCCGAAATGGGCCGCTGTACGTAATGTCCGGAATGACCGTGGCGAGCCGATGGGTGCTCTTCGTCCCGGCCTGGAGCCGCCTCGCCGGCCACTTTTACCCGGTCGCCGCGTCATGCATCCGCCGCGGTCCCGTCTCAGTCCCAGAAGCCGCGCGCGGGCCCAGCGTGGCAGCCCATGACCCCGTGGACGGAGGTGAGCGCGGATGGCCATCTTCGCCGCGTTCGCCCGGCGCAGGTCCACGTGGGGGGAGCAGACGCCGGAGCGGGAGCTGCCCGAGGAGCTGCGGCAGGCGCTGCCGCAACGCTTCGTGGCGGTAGGGGAGGCTCTGGCGTCTGCCATGGACACCACGGCAGCCTGTGCCGTGGTAGGGCGTGACGTGGCCCGTGACGGTGCTGACCTGGGAGAGGCACTGTCCGGGCTGCGCACGACCTTCGAGCTCGTGCGGGGCGTCCCACCCGACTTCGCGTCGACCGAGGCGCTGAGCGTCGCCTGGAGCGAGGCCACCCTGGAGTACCTCCACCAGCTCTCCTGCGAGGACCCACTGACCGGCATGGCCAGCCTGGCGCACGTCCGCACCCGGCTCGACGAGCTGTACCGCGAGGCGGAGCAGACCGACGTCCCGCTGGTGGCCAGCCACGCGCTGGTGGTGGTGGAGATGCGGGTGGAGCTCCCCGAACCGTCGGTGCACCAGTTCACCCGGGCGCTGCAGCTGGTCCAGCTCACCGAGGCGATCCGTGCGGTGTTCTCCGGCGGCGAGACCATCGGCCGGGCCGGTCTGCACCGGTCGGTGACCGTCGTGCCGCGGACCCCGGAGCTTGGCGGTGCGGTGGCGTCCCTGCGGGGGCTGATCGCGGACCTGGACCTGGGGGAGGCCGACGTCCGGGTCTGGATCGAGGGGCTTCCCGGTGGAGCCGACTCCGCGGCGCGGCTGCTCGACGAGCTCGCCCGGGCGGTCTGAGCGCCGGTGCTCCCGGGCCTCGCCCGGTCCTGCTCCGGAGGGGCGGCGAGCGTGGCTACGCTGAGCCGCATGTGCGGTCGCTACGCGTCGAGCCGACGCCCCGAGGACCTCGTCGAGGAGTTCGAGATCGACGAGTCCCAGGTCAAGGAGGCCCTGGCCCCGGACTACAACGTGGCTCCGACCAAGGAGGTCTACGCGGTCGTCGAGCGGCCACCCCGCCCCGCCGACGATGAGCAGCCCCGGCCGGCGCAGCGCCAGCTCCGGGTGCTCACCTGGGGGCTGGTCCCGTTCTGGGCCAAGGACCCCGCGATCGGCAACCGGATGATCAACGCCCGGATGGAGACCGTCCACGAGAAGCCGGCCTTCCGCAAGGCGTTCGCGTCCCGCCGCTGCCTGCTCCCGGCCGACGGCTACTACGAGTGGTACGCCACCGCCGAGAAGACCAAGGCCGGCAAGCCGGTCAAGCAGCCGTTCTTCATCCACCCCGCCGACGGCTCGGTGATGGCGATGGCCGGGCTCTACGAGATCTGGCGCGACCCGACCAAGGCCGACGACGACCCGGACCGGTTCCGGTGGACCTGCACCGTGCTCACCACGACCGCGGAGGACGACCTGGGCAAGATCCACGACCGGATGCCGCTGCTGGTGGAGCGGGACCGCTACGCCGCGTGGCTCGACCCGACGTCGTCCTCGCCCGACCAGCTGCGGTCGCTGCTGGTGCCCGCCGCGCCGGGCAGGCTGGAGGCGTACCCGGTGTCGACCAAGGTCAACAACGTGCGCAACAACGGCGCCGACCTGCTCGCGCCGCTCGCGACCGAGCCGCCGGAACCGGCATGATCGTGCGATGAGCACCACCCGCACCGTGACGACACCGCACGGCGACGCCCGCCTGGTCACCCACCGCGCGAAGAGCCCGATCGCCACCCTCCTGCTCGGGCACGGCGCCGGCGGCGGCATCGACGCGGCCGACCTGCAGGCGCTCGCCACCACGCTGCCGCGCAACGGCGTCACCGTGGTGCTCCTGGAGCAGCCCTGGAAGGTCGCGGGCAAGAAGCTCGCGCCCCGCCCGGCCGTGCTCGACGAGGGCTTGCGCGCAGCCGCGGCCTCGCTGCGCTCGACGGCACCGCTCGTCGTGGGTGGGCGCAGTGCCGGCGCCCGGTCGGCGGCCCGCTGCGCCCGGGACGTCGGCGCGGTGGGCTGCCTCGCGCTCGCGTTCCCGTTGCACCCGCCGGGCAAGCCGGAGAGGTCCAGGCTCGACGAGCTCGAGGGCGCCGGGGTGCCGACGCTGGTCGTGCAGGGGGAGCGGGACCCGTTCGGCACCCCCGAGGAGTTCCCGGGGGACGTCGACCTCACCGCCGTACCCGGTGCGGACCACTCGTTCCGGGTGCCCAAGCGAGGGGTCATCTCGCAGGAGGACGTCGACGGCATCATCGTCGAGGCCACGCTGGAGTGGCTGGTGCGCGAGGTGGCCGGGAATCGAACCGCGAGCTGAGGTGTTGGCCCAACAGATCGCCGCTGAAGTCGCTAGAAGGGAGGGCTCGTGCTCGGAACGATTCCGTGCCGACCCGATGACTCCATCCGCTGCTCGGAGTCCGTGCTGTCGACCCCGGTACCCTGGGGAGCAATGACTGACACCAGCCCCAACCCGGATCCGGTGGAGGCCGAGGCCCCGGAGACCGACGAGCAGCGGTCGGCGCGCTTCGAGCGCGACGCGATGCCCTACCTCGACCAGCTGTACTCCGCGGCGATGCGGATGACGCGGAACCCGCAGGACGCCGAGGACCTGGTCCAGGAGACCTTCGCCAAGGCGTTCGCGTCGTTCCACCAGTTCAAGCGGGGCACCAACCTCAAGGCGTGGCTGTACCGCATCCTCACCAACACCTTCATCAACTCCTACCGCAAGAAGCAGCGGGAGCCCCAGCAGGCGATGACGGAAGAGGTCGAGGACTGGCAGCTGGCCCGTGCGGAGTCGCACACCTCCTCGGGCCTGAAGTCGGCGGAGATGGAAGCGCTCGAGCGGCTCCCCGACAACGACGTCAAGCAGGCCCTGCAGCAGCTGCCGGAGGACTTCCGGCTGGCCGTCTACCTCGCCGATGTCGAGGGCTTCCCGTACAAAGAGATCGCAGAAATCATGGACACACCCATCGGGACTGTGATGTCGCGTCTGCACCGAGGCCGACGTCAGCTGCGTGAGATGCTCGAGGACTACGTGCGCGACCGTGGTCTGATCCCCGCCTCCACCCGCGAGGGCGGCGAGGGGGGCACGTCATGAGCTGTGGCAAGCCGCACGAGACCGACTGTTCCGAGGTCCTCGAACGCGTCGTCTTCTTCATCGACAACGAGCTCGAGGACGCGGACTGCACCAAGATCCAGCAGCACCTCGACGAGTGCGGGCCGTGCCTGGACAAGTTCGACCTCGAGCGCACCGTGAAGGCACTGGTGGCCCGGTCCTGCTCCGAGCACGCGCCGGAGAGCCTGCGCGACAAGGTGTTGCTCCAGATCCGGCAGGTGCAGGTCGAGATCACCGAGACCAGGTTCACCACCGAGGGCTGAGACGAGAAAGACCCCGCGCCGAGGATCGGCCGGGGTCTTCCTGCGTGACGCGCGGTGCGCGCAAGACGCCTGAGCTCAGGCGTTGGGGCGCTTACCGTGGTTGGCGCCCTTCTTCTTGCGGGCGCGGCGCTTGCGGCCGGTCTTACCCATGGTGTCCTCCTCAACGCCGACATGAACGACCCTCACCAGGATCGGAGAGGGCAGGCGGCCATTGTCTCAGGAAGCCGCGAATGGAGCCAATCGGCCCCGGTTCCTCCGCCGGTGTGGGGCAGGATGGCGCGCATGCAGACAGGAACCTCCACGAGCCTCCGGTTCACCGTGACCGACGCCGACACGGCGGCCGCGCTCGGCTCCGGCGACCTCCCCGTCCTCGCGACGCCCCGGCTGCTCGCCTGGTGCGAGGCGGCCACCTGCGCCGCGATCGCCGACGACCTGCCCGAGGGCCGCACCAGCGTCGGCTCGCGGGTCAGCCTCGAGCACCTGGTCGCCAGCCCGGTCGGGGCCGAGGTCGAGGTCAGGGCGAGCGTGGGGTACGTCGACGGGCGGCTCGTGCGCTTCGAGGTGGTGGCCGCCCATGTCAGCGACGAGCGGGTCGTGGGACACGGCGAGGTCACCCGGGTCGTCGTGGACCGCGCACGGTTCCTGTCCCGGCTCAGCTCACCGGCCGGGTGAACGCGAGCAGGGTCAGCCCCTCCACCGGGGACCAGTCGCGGTCGGGCAGCCGGACGAAGCCGAGCCGCTCGTAGAGCCG
>DATIBI010000255.1:0-2038 GCA_035457605.1 Nocardioidaceae bacterium | reverse complement strand
CCTGCAGGTCGCGCACCCGGCCCGCCGTCTTGGCGACCTTCGTGCCCCCGTTGCCGAGCACGGCCACCCCTGCCGAGTCGTAGCCGCGGTACTCCAGCCGGGTCAGCCCCTCGAGCAGCAACGGTGCTGCCTGCT
This sequence comes from Nocardioidaceae bacterium, assembly GCA_035457605.1. Lineage (GTDB taxonomy): Bacteria > Actinomycetota > Actinomycetes > Propionibacteriales > Nocardioidaceae > Nocardioides_C. Next base: position 1,903 of record DATIBI010000255.1, on the reverse strand, counting down.
GGCCCCCGACGTAGCCGACGATTCCGCACATACCGTGTCTCTCCTTCAGCCGTAGACGATCCTGCGCAGCTGCCGCTCCGAGAGCTCGGGGGCCGCGACGACGCGGTCACCGAGCTCGGCGCGGATCAGCCTGAAGATCTCCGAGTTCCTCTTGCCATAGGTCTGCAGCTCGTCGTGCCGACGCCGGACGTACTCCTCGGTGGGTTCGGAGTAGTAGGCGACCACGTCGTCGACCACGCGGGCCGCCTCGGCCGGCGGGAGGCCGGTGGAGGAGGCGATCCGCGCGACCAGGTCTGCATCACGCATGCCCTGATCGTGCCCTATGCGCAGCGGGCTCCGGAAAGATCTGCCCGAAATCGGGCAGGAAATGACTCGTTCGGCACGGCGGACCGGGACGTTCGGTCCGGTCAGCGCAGCTCGACCGGCAGATCCACCAGGTGCTCGGGACGCACCGGCACCCGGGTGAGCGCACGACCGGTGGCGGCCCGGATCGCCGCCACGACCGCGGGCGTCGAGGAGATCGTGGGCGGCTCCCCCACCCCGCGCAGGCCGTAGGGCGCGTGCGGGTCGGCCAGCTCCAGCACGTCCACCCGCATCGGCGGCATGTCGAGCAGGGTCGGGATCAGGTAGTCGGTGAACGAGGGGTTGCGGACCAGCCCGTCGTGGACCTGGACCTCCTCCATGACCGCGAGCCCGAGGCCCTGGGCGCTGCCGCCGTGGATCTGGCCGAGGACCGCGTCGGGGTTCAGCGCGTGGCCGACGTCCTGGGCGCAGTCGAGCGCGACCACCTTGACCAGGCCGAGCTCGACGTCGACATCGACGACCGCCCGGTGCGCGGCGAACGCGAACTGCACGTGCGCGGTGCCCTGGCCGGTCTCGGGGTCGAGCCCGGTGGTCGGCCGGTGCCGCCACTCGACGGTCCGCTCGACGCTCTCCCCGCCGAGCAGGTCGGCGAGGGCCACGACCGGGACACCGTCCCGGGCGACCACCTTCCCGCCGGCCAGCACCAGGTCGCCCGCGTCACGCCCGGTCCCGGCCGCGGCCCTGCGACAGACCTCGGCGGCGACCGCGCGGCACGCCGCCTGCACCGCCCCGCCGGTGACATAGCTCTGCCGGGACGCGGAGGTGGACCCGGCGCTGCCGACCTGGGTGTCCGCGGTCTGCACCGACACCCGCTCCACACCGAGCTCGGTGCGCGCGATCTGCGCCTGCAGCGTGACCAGGCCCTGGCCGACCTCGACCGCGGCGGTGTGCACGAGCACCGACGGCTCGCCGGCGACCACCTCGAGCACGACCCGGGCGGTGGAGTAGTCGTCGAAGCCCTCGGAGAAGCAGATGTTCTTGATGCCCACGGCGTAGCCGACCCCCCGGACGACGCCCTCGCCGTGCGTGGTGTTCGCGACGCCGCCGGGCATGCCCCGCAGGTCGAGGCCGTCCGGGGCGGGCCCGGGCATCGGCATGTCGCGGACGCGGCGTACCAGCTCGGCGACCGGCGCCGCGGAGTCGATCACCTGCCCCGTGGCGACCTGGTCGCCCTCGGCCAGCGCGTTGCGGATCCGCAGCTCGGCGGGGTCCATCCCGAGCGCGGCGGCGAGCCGGTCCATCTGCGACTCGTAGCCGAACGCGGCCTGGACGGCACCGAAGCCGCGCATCGCCCCGCACGGCGGGTTGTTGGTGTAGGCGCCGTAGCAGTCGATGGCGACGGAGGGTACGACGTACGGCCCGGCGCCGAGCGTCGCGGCGTTGGCCACCACCGCCGGGGTGCTCGAGGCGTATGCGCCGCCGTCGAGCACGATCCGCGCCTTGACGTAGACCAGCCGCCCGTCGCGCGTCGCGCCGTGCTCGTAGTGCATCCGCGCGGGGTGCCGGTGCACGTGGCCGAAGAACGACTCCTCGCGGGAGT
>DATIBI010000254.1:0-17155 GCA_035457605.1 Nocardioidaceae bacterium | reverse complement strand
AGTCAACAAGAACCTCGAAGGCGAGGGCGCCCGAGCGCGGATCCAGCGCTTCGGCGGCTATCTCGCCGGAATGATCATGCCGAACATCGCGGCGTTCATCGCCTGGGGCCTGATCACCGCGATCTTCATCCCGGTCGGCTGGTGGCCGAACGAGAAGATCGCCGCCATGGTCGAGCCGATGATCTACACCCTGCTGCCGATCCTGATCGGCTACACGGGCGGCCGGATGGTGCACGGGCAGCGCGGTGCGGTGGTCGGCGCCATCGCGACGGTGGGTGTCATCGTCGGCGCGGACATCCCGATGTTCCTCGGTGCGATGATCATCGGTCCGCTCACGGCGTACCTGCTCAAGCTGGTCGACAAGGCATTCGAGGACCGGGTCAAGGCCGGGTTCGAGATGCTGATCGACAACTTCTCCGCCGGCATCCTCGGCGGTCTCATGGCGATCCTCGGCCTCTACGCCATCGGGCCGGTCGTCCGGTCGATCACCAACGCCGCCGGCGAAGGCGTCGACTTCCTGGTCGAGAACAACCTGCTACCGCTGGTGTCGATCGTGGTCGAGCCGGCGAAGGTGCTGTTCCTGAACAACGCCATCAACCACGGCGTGCTCTCCCCGCTCGGCGTCGCCGAGGTGGCCGAGCAGGGCAAGTCGATCCTGTTCATGATCGAGACCAACCCCGGCCCGGGCCTCGGCGTCCTGCTGGCCTACATGTTCTTCGGCCCCAAGGCACTGCGACCGACCGCACCCGGTGCGATCGTCATCGAGTTCTTCGGCGGCATCCACGAGATCTACTTCCCGTACATCCTGATGAAGCCGAAGCTGATCCTGGCCGCGATCGCCGGCGGCATGACCGGCATCACCACCGCGATGGTCACCGGGGTCGGGCTTGTGTCCACGCCGGCGCCGGGCAGCATCTTCGCCTACCTGGCGGTGACCCCGAAGGGCGACTACTTCGGCGTGCTGGCCGCGGTCTTCATGGCCACGGTGGTCTCGTTCGCGGTGGCGTCGGTGCTCATGGGCTTCGGCCGGGGCGAGCGCGACGTCCAGGCGCACCACGCCGAGGACGAGGTCATCGTCGGCGACTGACGCCGGCAACCACCGGGCAGTCACGAGACAGAACCACGAGACAGACCCACGAGAGACACAGAGGGACTGAGATGCCACAGATCAAGGGATCGGACGTGCACAAGGTCGTCATCGCCTGCGACGCCGGAATGGGCAGCAGCGTGATGGTGGCGAGCACCATGCGGAAGAAGCTGAAGAAGTACGACGTCAGCGTCGAGCACACCCCGGTGAACGACATCCCCGCGGACACGCAGGTGGTGCTCTGCCACGCGGGCCTGGCGGCGCGCGCCAAGAGCATCGCGCCGGACGCGGTGATCGTGCCGTTCAACGTGTTCATGGGCGACCCCGCCTTCGCGAAGGTGGAGTCGGCGATCAAGGAGGGTGGGGTCCTTGAGTCCTGAGACGGGTACGTCGACCGGGGTGCTCGGCGCCGACGCCGTGCGCCTCGGCCTGACGGCCACCGACAAGCTCGACGCCCTGCGCCAGTGCGGCGCCGTGCTCGTCGAGATCGGTGCCGCCACCCAGGAGTACGCCGAGGCGATCCTCGAGCGTGAGCGCTCGGTCTCGACGTACATGGGGGAGGGGGTGGCGATCCCGCACGGCACCGACGAGAGCCGGGAGCACATCAAGCGCGCCGCGCTGGCGTTCCTGCAGTTCCCCGACGGGGTCGACTGGAACGGCAAGGACTGCCGGGTGTGCATCGCGATCGCCTCGAAGTCCGACGAGCACATCGGGATCCTGCAGTCGCTGGCGATGGTGCTCTCGGACTCGGACAAGGCTGCCCGGCTGCGCGAGACCGCCGACGTGAACGAGGTCCTGGAGCTGCTCACTCCCGAGGACGAGGAGGAGGACGCATGAAGGTCGTACGCTTCTACGCCCCCAAGGACGTCCGGATCGAGGACGCCCCCGAGCCTGAGTGCGGTCCGGACGAGGTGAGGCTGCGGGTGCGCAACTGCTCCACCTGCGGCACCGACGTGAAGATCTACAACAACGGGCACCAGAACCTCAGCCCGCCGCGGATCATCGGCCACGAGATCGCCGGCGAGGTGGTCGAGGTCGGCGCGAACGTCTCCGGCTGGTCGGTCGGGGACCGTGCCCAGGTGATCGCCGCCGTGCCGTGCGGGGAGTGCTACGAGTGCAAGCGCGGCTGGATGGCGGTCTGCCAGAACCAGACCTCGGTCGGCTACCAGTACGACGGTGGCTTCGCGGAGTACCTCGTCGTCCCCCGCGAGGTCCTCAAGGTCGACGGGCTCAACCGGATCCCGGACACCATCGGCTTCGACGAGGCCTCGGTCGCCGAGCCGTTCGCCTGTGCGATCAACGCCCAGGAGCTCGTCCGGATCGAGGACGGTGACACCGTGGTGGTGTTCGGCGCCGGACCCATCGGGTGCATCCACATCCGGCTGGCTCGGGCCAACGGCGCCGGGCGGGTCTTCCTCATCGACATCAACGCCGACCGGCTGAAGATGTCGGCGGACGCGGTGCAGCCCGACGAGGTGATCAACGGCAGCGAGGTCGACGTCGTGGAGCGGGTGCGCGAGCTCACCGACGGCCGCGGCGCGGACGTGGTGATCACCGCGACCGCCGCGAACGTCGCGCAGGAACAGGCGATCCGGATGGCCGCCCGACGGGGCCGGATCTCCTTCTTCGGCGGGCTGCCGAAGACCAACCCGTTCATCTCGTGCGACTCGAACCTCGTGCACTACCGGGAGCTGATGATCATCGGCGCGAACGGGTCGGCGCCCTCGCACAACAAGAAGGCGCTGGAGATGATCGCGTCCGGCCAGGTGCCGGTCAAGGACCTGATCACGGTGCGGCTGCCGCTGGAGAAGGCGCTCGACGCGTTCGGCATCGTCGCGCGCGGCGAGGCGATCAAGGTCACCGTCGAACCCTGACCCCGGCCCGACCACCGCTCAGTGCTCGGCCCGGCCCTCGCGCCAGTAGCCCATGAACGACACGGCGCGGCGGTCGTGGCCGAGCTCGGTCACCAGGTGTCGACGGATCGCCCGGATAGTCGAGGCCTCCCCGGCCAGCCAGGCGTAGAGGTCGCCGTCCTCGGCGTGGTGCGTGGCCGGGTCCGGCACGTCCCAGAGCAGCTCCTCGTCCGCGTCGCCCTGGTGCGCCGGGGCGCCGACCCCGTCCGACGTACCCGGTCCCGACACCGCCTGCCGGACCAGCCGGACCAGGTGCGAGCCGTGCGCGTCCTGCCCGCGGACCGCCCAGGTCACCTCCACCCCGACCGGCGCGTCGAGGTCGAGCCGGTCGTCGGCGTGCGGCACCTCGAGGACCACCCGGCCGAAGCTCTCGCGGGGGAGCCGGGCCAGGATCCCGGCGACGGCGGGCAGCGCGGTCTCGTCACCGGCGAGCAGCAGCGGCCCCCGGTACCCCTCCGGCGGGGCGAACTCCACCCCGCCCTGACGTCCCGGGTAGGTCGCGTCCGGCCCGAGCAGGGCGGCCTCGTCGCCCGGCCGTGCGTGCACCGCGAACCGGGACGCGGGGCCGGTCTCCCCGTGCAGCACCATGTCCACGTCGACCTCGCGCAGCCCGGGCCGGACCGCGCCGGCGGTGTAGGTGCGCACCGGGTTGCGCATCTCCTCGGGCAGGCTCCGCCAGGCGGAGTACCAGTCCGGGCCGGTCGGCAGCGGTGCCAGCCCCAGCCCGGGCAGCGGCAGGACGAGCTTGATCCGCTGGTCGAACCCGTTGTCGGCGAACAGGTCGAGGTCCTCACCGGTGAAGGTGATCCGGACGAAGCTCGGGCTCAGCCGCTGCACCCGCGCCACCCGGACGGCGAACATCCGGAACGGCGTCGTGGTGACACGCTCCTCGGTCACGGTCATGGTTCCTCCGATCCTGCGGGGTTCAGGCCCGGACGCGGGAGCGCCAGAGCAGCCAGGCGAAGTAGGGGGTGCCGACCATCGCGGTGACCAGGCCGGCGGGGATCTGCGCCGGCGCGATGACCGTCCGACCGACGGTGTCGGCGAGGCTGACCAGCACCGCGCCGAGCAGCGCTGCCACCGGGAGCACCCGGCCGTGCCGGGCGCCGACCAGCGCGCGGGCGCAGTGCGGCGCGACCAGGCCGACGAAGCCGACGACGCCCACCGCGGAGACGGCGGTCGAGGTGAGCGCGGCCGCGCCGGCCAGCGCCACCAGGCGACTCCGCTCCAGCCGCACGCCGAGCACACGAGGGGTGTCCTCGTCGAGGGCGAGCAGGTCCAGCCGGTACCGGGCCAGCCACACGACGGGCGCCGTCACCCCCAGGGCGAGGACGACCGGGGCCACCTGGCCGAGGGTGCGTCCGTAGGTCGACCCCGACAGCCAGGTGAGCGCCTTGCCGGTGTTCCACGGGTCGGAGGCGACGATGACCAGGGTGGTGAGCGCGGTCAGCCCCGCCGACACGCCGACCCCGATCAGCACCAGCCGGTCCGAGCTCAGACCACCGCGCCAGGCCAGCCCGTAGACCAGGGCGAAGGCGGCGAGCGCGCCGGCGCCCGCGACGGCGGACATGGCCCAGATCCCGGCCAGCGGGACCAGGGTCAGCATGGTGACCGCGGCGAGGCCCGCGCCGGCGGTGATGCCGAGCAGCCCGGGCTCGGCCAGCGGGTTGCGGCACACCGCCTGGACCGTCGTACCGGCCACGGCCAGGGCGGCGCCGGCCGCCAGCGCGGCGAGCATGCGGGGGAGGCGCTGGTCGAGCACGAACGTGAACGCAGGACCGGTCTCGCCGCGGACCCAGTTGGCCAGGTCGCCGAGCAGCACCATCGTGTCGCCGAGCAGCATCCCGAGCAGCGCGCAGCCGACGGTCGCGACCGCCAGCGTGACGAGGGTGACCGGGAACCGCCGGGCGCTCCGCAGCGCGCCCGCGCGTGCGGCCGGCGGGGTACGGGTCGGGCCGGAGTCGCGTGGGCGCCGGGCCAGCCAGACCAGCACGACGGCGCCGACCACCGTGGTGACCACGCCGGTGGGCACCATCACCGCGGCCTCGCCGCCGAGCAGCAGGCGCAGGAGTACGTCGGACGCCAGCATCACCAGCACCCCGGCGAGGCCGGCCAGCGGCAGCAGCGCCCGGTGTCGCAGGAGCGCGGGCACGGCGCGGCCGAGCAGTCGCACGACCACCGGTGCGCACAGCCCGACGAAGCCGACCGGCCCGGCGACGGTGACCGCGGCCGCGGTGAGCAGCACGGCCAGGACCACCACGAGCAGCTGGACCCGGCGCACGTCGAGCCCCAGCACCGAGGCGGTGTCCTCGCCGAGAGCGAGCAGGTCGAGACGGTGCGCCAGGGCCAGCAGGGCGACCACCCCGACCAGGACGACGGGAGCCGTTTGCTGCACGGCGTCCAGGTCGCTCTGGGTGAGGGAGCCGCTGCCCCAGGCGAACAGGCCGGTGGTCTCCTGCTCGAACAGCAGCAGGAGCAGCATGGTGAACGAGCTCAGGGCGAGCGCGGTCGCCGAGCCGGCCAGGATCAACCGGGTGGGCCCGCCGGCGCCGCCGGCGGACAGGGCGAGGACCAGCGCGGCCGCGCCGAGCCCGCCGAGGAACGCGAGGCCGCCGGCGGGCAGCACCGGCAGGGAGAGGCCGAACGCCGCTGCGACGACGACCGCGAAGTGTGCGCCGGCGTTGACGGCGAGCGTGTCGGGGGAGGCGAGCGGGTTGCGCGCCAGGGACTGCAGCGCCGCGCCGGCCACACCGAGGGCGAGGCCGACCAGGATCGCGGCGGCGAGCCGGGGGAGCCGGGAGCCGAGCAGGATCGCGGTCACGTCCTCGTCGCGGTCCCCGGCGAGGAGCCCGAGCAGGTCACGTGCCCCGACGGCGGACGTGCCCTGGGTGAGGTGGACCAGGGCCAGCGCGACCACGGCGAGCAGGGTCAGTGCGGCGACGACCGCGACGGACAGGGGAGCCCGCGGCCGTGCGCCCGGCTGCCCCGACGGACTCGCCGTCGGGGCAGCCGGGCGCGGCGCGCGGGTGGTGCTCACGAGGTGTAGGCCTCCACGACCTGGTCGACGAACATCTCGGCCGAGGCCGGGCCGCCGAAGGTCCAGGTGCCGTCGGTGAGCTTGTGCAGGTTGCCCTGCTCGACGAACGGCAGGCCCTCCCAGATCGCGTTGTCCTCGAGCCCTTCGGCGAACACGTCGTCCTCGGACGCGCTGTAGAAGAACTGAAGGTCCTTCTCGTCCTTCAGGGCGGTCATGCCCTCGACGTCGGTGGTGCCCAGGCCCCAGGTGCCGTCGACCTTGCCGGTCCACGCGTTGACCAGGCCGAGCTCCTCGGCAAGGTCGGAGACCAGGGCGCCCTCTCCGAACATGCGGATGCTGACGTTGCTGCCTTCCTGCCAGCCGTCGGCCATGGCGAACTTCTGGCCCTCGGCGCCGGCCTCGGCGATCTGCTCACGGCCCTCGGCCAGGGTGGTGTCGAGGTCCTCGAGCACCTTGTCGGCCTCGTCGGTCTTGCCGACGGCCTCGGCGATCATGGTGAAGTCCTCGCGCATGCGGTCGAGGTTCCGGCTGGCGTCGCTGCCCTCGGTGACGATGACCGGCACGTACTTCTCGATCTGCTTGACCAGAGCGGAGCCGCGCTCTGCCTCCATCACGACCAGGTCGGGCTGCAGTGCCACGATCGCGTCGACACTGGGCTCGCCGCGGGTGCCGACGTCGGTCACGTCCTCGCTCAACGGCTCGGCGGCGACCCAGGTCTCGTAGCCCTTGGTGTCGGCGACGCCGACGGGTTCCACGCCGAGGGTGGTCAGCATCTCGACCTCGCCCCACTCGAGCCCGACCACGTTGTCGGCCGGCTCGTCCAACGTGACCTTCTTGCCGCGGCTGTCAGTCACGGTGATCTTCTCGCCGGAGGTCTCGGCGCTGGTGTTGGTGGTGGCCTCCTCCGTGGTGCCGCAGGCACCGGCGAGCAGGACTCCGGCCGCGGCCAGCACGGTGGCGCGGACGAGGGGGGTTCGGGACATGGTGACGCTTCCTGTTGTCGTGGGTGGCAGGGGTTTCTGGGGGTGCTGTGGGTGCGAGGTTCTTCGGGTGCCGTGTCTCAGGCGCTGGCGCGTGCCCGGGGGCTGTGCCGGCCCACCGGGCGGAGCGACAGCGAACCGGTGAGCGGGTCGGTGGAGACAGCGACCGGGACCCCGTAGGCGCGGCTGAGGTGGTGCTCGGTCAGCACGCCGGCCGGCGGGCCCGCGGCCAGGACCGAGCCCTCGCCGAGGAGGACCACCTCGTCGGCCACGGAGGCGGCCTGGTTCAGGTCGTGCAGGACCACGCCGACCGCGACCCGGTGGTCGACGGCGAGGTCGCGGACGAGGTCGAGGATCTCCACCTGGTAGCGCAGGTCGAGGTGGTTGGTGGGCTCGTCGAGGAGCAGGACACCGGTGTCCTGCGCCAGGCAGGTGGCCAGCCACACCCGCTGCAGCTCGCCTCCGGAGAGCTCGTCGACCGGGCGGCCGGCCATCTCGGTCACCCCCGTGACCTCCATCGCCCAGGCGACGGCGCGGGGACCGTCGGGGTCCTCGGCGCGCCAGCGACCGCGGTAGGGGTGGCGGCCGAACCCGACCACGTCGGTGACCGTGAGTCCGCCCGGGGTGGGGCGGTGCTGGGTCAGCAGGGTCACCGAGCGGGCGAACTCCTTGGCGGACAGGTCGGCGGTGGGGGTGCCGTCACCGAGCCGGACGTCCCCGGTCATGCCCCGGTGCAGCCGGGCCAGGGAGCGCAGCAGCGTCGACTTACCGCTGCCGTTGGGACCGACCAGCGCGGTCACCCGTCCCCGGTGCAGCGTGACCGACGCGTCGCTGACCACGCGACGGCCGGGGTAGCCGGCGCTGAGGTCACGGCAGGTGAGGCCCGCGGTCTTCGTCATGCAAGAAGGTTAGCCTTACCTAAGTAAGCATGGTCAAGAGGGTGTCCGTGTGACCTGGGTCGCCTGGTGGGGTGCCTGTTGTGGCACGGGTGTTTTCCCATGGGATGTCGTGAAACCTCCACTTCCCGGCCTTTACGGCGGGAACCCGCTCCTGGTCGGTACGCCGGTTGGCGGGCCGTCGTACGGCGGTGACCGGGTCGTCGTGCGGCGAGTGGGCGGGCCGTCGTACGGCGGTGACCGACTCCCGAGCGGCCGGGATCGAAAGTGGTCACTGCCGACGTGTTTGCGGGCGGGAGAAGTGCCCGCAGTGACCACAATCAGGGTCCGGCGGCGACCGTGCGGGCCGTCGTACGGCGAGCGGGTGGGTCGCCGTACGACGGGCGTGCGGGGCCGTCGTGCTGCGGTGACTGGGTCGCCGGCGACCGGTCGCGCGTGCCCGTGAGCGATCGGTGAGGGGCCCGGAACGAAGAGAGTGGTCACTGCCGACGTGTTCGCGTGCGGGGGAAGTGCCCGCAGTGACCACAATCAGGATCCGGTCGTGTCGACAGCGCCCGCAGTGACCACAATCAGACCCGGGTGCGGACGGGGCGGAGCGGGTCGGGGGATCGGCCGCCCCCGCGGCAGGCCGGACCCATCAGGCCAGGTGCAGCGCCTCGGCCTCCTCCCAGAGCTCCTCGCGCACCCGCGGGTCCGCGGCCTGCTCGATCAGGTTGCGCGCCTGGGTCCGCTGGTCCTGGCCGAACACCTCGGCGACGCCCTGCTCGGTGACCACGGCCGACATCTGGAAGGAGGTGACCGGCTCGTCGACGAGCGGCACGATCGTCGAGCAGTCCGCCTTGGGGTGCCACGACCGCAGCGCGACGATGGCCTGTCCGCCCGGTGCGTGCATCGCACCCACCACGAAGTCGGTCTGCCCGCCGGTGCCGGAGTAGATCCGCCGGCCGATCCGTGATGCGTTGGCCTGACCGAAGAGGTCGACCTGCAGCGCGGAGTTCACGCTGACCATCTGGTGGTTGAGCTTGATCAGGGCCGGGTCGTTGGTCTTCTCGGTGCGCAGCATCCGCACCCGCGGATTGCGGTCCACCCACGCGTACAGCTCGGGTGAGCCGAACAGGAACGAGGCGGTGAGCGGCTTGTCCGGGTCGAGGGCTCCCGTGGCGTCGAGGGCGAGGACCCCGTCGGAGAACATCTCGGTCCACACCGACAGGCCGCGTCGCGCGGTCAGCCCGAGCAGGGTCGCGTCGGGTACGGCGCCGATCCCGGTCTGCAGCACGGACCCGTCCTTGACCCGGTGCGCGATGCGCTCACCGATCACCCGGGCAGCGTCGTCGATCACCATCTCGCCCGGCGAGGCCAGCGGCTCGTCGACCTCGAGCGCGTGGTCGACCAGGTCCAACGACAGCACCGCGTCGCCGTGGGTGTAGGGCATCCTCGGGTTCATCTGCGCGATCACGAGCCCGCCCCTGCGGCGTACCTCCTCCACCGCCGCGGGCAGCACGTTCACCTCGGTGCCCAGCGACACCGTCCCCTGGTGGGGCAGGGAGGTGTGCAGCACGACCACGTCCGGCGGCAGGGTGCTCCGGAACAGCCGGGGCAGCAGCGAGAGCCGGGACGGGACGTAGCGCAGGTCGGGGCTCATCCGCATGCCGGGCCCGACGAACGACGTCTCGTGCTGCACGCCCTCGCGGGTGGGGATGCCGGGCTGGGCGTTGAGCATGTTCAGCGTGTAGTGCTCGCACGCCTTGTCCAGCAGGCCCAGGACGGCCAGCGGCGCGGCGAAGTTCCCCGACGCCACGACCCGCGGGGTGCCGGGGAGGGCGCCCAAGGCGCTGACGAGCTCGATCTCGGTGGTCGTCGACATCGGCGGCTCAGCCCCGCACCCGGACCGAGACGACGCCGGTCACCGAGCCGGCGAGGACCTCGGCGGTCCGGCGCTGGTGGGGGTCCACCGGGCCCTCGACGAGCACGTGCCCGTCCTCGACCTCGACCTCGCAGTCCAGGCCGGCGCTGCGCAGCAGCTCGTCGACCTCGGCGTGGATGCTGTCGTCGCTGCGGGCGAGGACGTGCACCACGTCGCTGCGGCTGACCACGCCGACCACGTGCCCGTTCTCCACCACCGGGAGGCTCTTCACGGCGGTAGAGGTCATCAGCTCGACCGCGTCCTTGAGGTCGCTGTCCGCGCGCACCGACATCGACAGCGTCGACATCACGTCCTCGATGGCGCGGGGCCCGCCGGTGACCAGGTGCTCGTGGGGGATCAGGTGGGTCCGCTCGTCCTCGCGGACCGCCTCGCGGAGCAGGTCGGCCTCGCTCACGATCCCGACCAGCCGGCCGTCGTGGTCGACGACGGGGAGCGCGGTCACGTGGTGCTCGTCGAGCAGCCGCATCGCGTCCTTGACCGTCGCCACGCTCTGCACGGTGATCGCCGGTGAGGTCATCACCTCGCGAACCAACATTCGTCCTCCTCGTGAGCCGGTGTGCTCCCATGCTCGCGTTGCGGACGCCGGAGCGGTCAGGGCCGAACGTCCCGGCCCCTCGGGGCGATCGGAACCTCCCAGGACGTCCCACCTCGGGCCCTTCGGCCCTAGCCGCGGTGTCGGCTGCCTCTGACGATGGCAGCGCACAGGGGACGATCCTGGCATCAGGACGAGATCAGGAGGATCACCATGGCCACCGAGACCGGGCTTCCGATCGTGGTCGGCGTCGACGGGACCGACCAGGGGAGGCGAGCGGTCGACTACGGAGTGCACCAGGCCAAGCGGCTCGGCTGCGGGGTGCGTCTCGTGCACGCGGTGCACGAGACCGCGCCGATGGCGCCGATGCTGCCTCTGATCAGCGTCGAGACCTTCGCCGAGGTCGGACGGCGCATCGTGCACGAGGCGGAGCAGCAGGTCCGCGAGCTCGACCCCACCTTGTCCGTGGAGAGCGTGGTCACCCCCGGCAGCGCGGTGCACGTGCTCAGTGCCGCCGGCGAGCATGCGCGGATGATCGTGCTCGGGCACCGGGACCGGTCACTGCTCGGCCGGGTGCTCACCAGCTCCACCACGACCGGGGTCGGCGCCCGCGCGCACTGCCCCGTGGTGAGCGTGCCGTCGACGTGGACCGCGACGCACGTCACCGGCCGGATCGTGGTCGGGGTGGACGACTCCGCACCCGCCAAGGACGCGCTGGCCCTGGCGTTCTCGATGGCCGCCGAGCGCGGGGCGCGGCTCGAGGTGCTGCACGCCTGGAAGCTGCCGAGTGCGTACGACGACATCATCGTCTCGCGGGTGATGCTCGAGGACTGGAAGGACCACGCCACCGCCGAGATGCACAAGACGCTGGGGCCGTGGCGCGAGGAGTACCCCGACGTCGAGGTCGAGATCGACATCCGCCACCAGTACGCAGCGCCGGCGCTCGTCGGTGCCAGCGAGGGCGCGGACGCGGTGGTCATCGGCCGGCGCGGACACGGCGCCCCGCTCGGCGTCTACCTCGGCGCGGTGGCGCGCACCCTGATCCGCGAGGCCCGGTGCCCCGTCGTGGTCGCGCCGCACCGGCGACCGCAGGACACGCTGCCCGAGCAGCGGGTGCGGCCCGAGGAGGTCGCGCCGCAGACCTGACCGTGACCGCTGGGCGGACCGTCGCTGGGCCGACCCGGCCCGGTGACGAAGAATCGTGGGTATGCGCACCCCGGGAACGGTGACCCTGCACGCACGCAACGCGGTCGCCCTCGTCTTCGCCGTCAACGGCTTCGCGTTCGCGACCTGGGTGTCGCGCATCCCCGAGGCCCGGGATGCGCTCGGGCTCACCCCGGGCCAGCTCGGCACGCTGCTGATCGCCGGCTCCGTCGGTGCGGTGCTCGCGCTGCCGACCACGGGCATGTGGGTGCACCGGTTCGGCGCCGCCCGGGTGGTGGCCGCCGCGGCCGTGATCGACGCGCTCGGCCTGGCCCTCGCGGGGGCCGGCGCCGGGGCCGCCACCGTGGTGTGGCTGACCGCGGTCGGGCTGTTCCTGCTCGGGTTCGGGTCGGGGGCCTGGGACGTCGCGATGAACGTCGAGGGCGCCGCGGTCGAGCACGAGCTGGCGCGCACGATCATGCCGAGGTTCCACGCCGCGTTCAGCCTCGGCACCGTGGTCGGCGCCGGGGTCGGTGCGCTCGCGGCCTGGGGCGGGCTGTCCGTCGCGGTGCACCTGGTGCTCTCCTCGGTCCTGGTGGCGGTGTCCGCGGTCGTCGCGGTGCGCTGGTTCCTGTCCCGGGGCGTCGAGGAGGTCGCCGAGGAGGACGCGGGCGGACGGCGACACCCGTTCCGGGCGTGGGCCGAGCCGCGCACCCTCGCGATCGGGCTGATGGTGCTGGCCATGGCGCTGACCGAGGGGGTCGCCAACGACTGGCTGGCGGTCGCCCTGGTCGACGGCTACGACGTCGCGCCCTGGGTCGGCGCGAGCGGGTTCGCGCTGTTCGTGGCGGCGATGACCCTCGGCCGGGTCACCGGCACCGGCGTCCTGGACCGGTTCGGGCGCGTGCCCGTGCTCTGGTCGTGCATGGCGCTCGCCGCGGTCGGGGTGCTGCTGGTGGTGCTCGGCGACCAGCCGCTCGTCGTCGCCGCCGGCATCGTGCTGTGGGGGGTGGGCGCCTCGCTCGGCTTCCCGGTGGGGATGAGCGCGGCCGCGGACGACCCCGAGCACGCCGCGGCGCGGGTGAGCGTGGTGTCCACGATCGGGTACACCGCCTTCCTCGCCGGCCCACCGGTGCTCGGCTACCTCGGCGACCACGTCGGCGTGCTGCACGCCCTGCTGCTGGTCGCGGTGCTGCTGGTGCCGTCGGCTCTGGCGGTGCCGGCCGCCCGCGAGCGGGTCAGGTCGCGCGACGTTGCAGGAACGCCTGGCAGGTCCGCAGGCTGACCAGGTCGGGGTAGTCGTCCTCGTCGATCCGCACCCCCGTGGACTGGCTGAGCAGCTCCACGAAGCCGAGGAAGTCCAGCGAGTCGAGCTCGTAGGCCCGGCGCAGCTCGGTGTCGGGGTCGAGCGTGGTCAGGTCCGCGTCGGGCACGATCCGCCGGATCGCGGCACCGACCACGTCGCGGGTCTGTTCGAGAGTGGTCACAGCTCCTCCGGCTGTTGCAGCAGGCGCTCCATCGTGCGCAGGAAGCGGGCTCCGGTGGTCCCGTCGGTGGCGCGGTGGTCCCCGGACAGGGTGAGCCGCACGACGGGCCGGACACCCAGCAGCCCGTCCACGGCCCAGGGTCGTTCGACGATCCGGCCGACCCCCACGAGCGCGACCTGCGGGGGCTGGATCACCCCGATCACCTCCTCCACGCCCTGGTCGCCGAGGTCGGTGACGGTCAGGGTGGGATCGGCCAGCTCGGCGCGTCGCAGGCGCCCGGAGCGGGCCCGCGCGACCAGGTCGCGCAGCGCGGCCATCAGGTCGGGCAGGGCCTGGTCGGCGGCGTCGTGGACGGCAGGTGCGACCAGGGCACCGTCACGCACCGAGACCGCCACCCCCAGGTGCACACCGGCGCCGGGCACGAACCCGCCGTCGCGCCAGAAGCCGTTGAGCTCGGGGATCTCCCGCGCGGCCAGCGCCGCCGCCTTGAGCAGGGCCGCGGCCGGGACGATCCGCTCCGGGACCGACCGCTCCCGGTTGGTGCGCCGCAGCCACTCGGTCAACGCGTGCAGGTCGACGGTGGTCGCCACGTAGTAGTGCGGGATCTCCCGCTTGGACCGGGCCATCAGCGCGGCCACCGTCGCCCGGGTTCCGGCCTTCGGTGTCGGCCTCGCCGCGGCCGCTGCGACGGGCTCCGGCACCGGCTCGACGGCGGCCTTGGCCGGCTCGGGCTCGAGGGCGGCCGGAGCCGGGGTCGGTACGGCGGCCGGGGCCGTCGGCCTGCCCGCGCCCACGACCGCGGCACGGACGTCACCGGACCGGATCAGCCCGTGGCTGCCCGAGCCGGTCACCTGGTCGAGGTCGACACCGAGCTCGTGCGCCAGCCTCCGCGCGTAGGGCGAGACCCGGCGGGGCGGCCGGGTCGCGACCTCGACCCGTCCCGGACGGGCCGGTGCGGCTGCGGTGGGCACGGCCGGCTCGGCGGCCGCGGCGGCCGCGGTGGGCGCGGTGGGCTCGGTGGGCTCGGACAGCGTGGCGAGCGTCGTACCCACCGCCACCCGCTGTCCCGGCTGCACCAGCAGGGCGTCCACGACACCGTCGTCGAAGGACTCGACCTCGATCGCGGACTTGTCGGTGTCCACCACCGCCATCGGGTCCCCGCGGTGCACCCGGTCGCCGGGGTGCACCAGCCACTCGACCAGGGTCCCGGAGTCCATGTCCGCGCCCAGCGACGGCATCGTGAAGTCGCCCATCAGCCCACCGTCCTCAGGGCCGCGGCGACCACCTGCTCGGGCTGGGGGAGCGCGGCCTCCTCGAGGTGCTTGGCGTAGGGCATCGGCACCTCCGCGGAGCAGACCCGCTCGACCGGGGCGTCGAGGTCGTAGAAGCACTGCTCGGTGATCCGGGCGACGACCTCCGCGGACAGGCTGCCGCTGCGCCAGCCCTCGTCCACGACGACCGCCCGGTGGGTACGTCGGACGGTGCCGACGACGGCTGCGTCGTCGAGAGGGCGGAGGCTGCGCAGGTCGAGCACCTCGGCGTCGACGCCCGAGGCGGCCAGCGTCTCCGCGGCCGCGAGCGTCTTCGCCAGCGAGCCGCCGTAGGTGATCAGGCTGACGTCGCTGCCGGGCCGCCGGACCGCGGCACGGCTGATGTCGACCGGACCCGCGTCGGCGGCCAGCGTGCCCGAGGTGTTGTAGAGCGAGCCGTGCTCGAACAGCAGGACCGGGTCCGGGTCGGCGAGCGCGGTCCACAGCATGCCGCGGGCGTCCTCCAGGGTGGCCGGCGCGATCACCTTGATGCCGGGGATGTGCGCGTACCAGCCCTCCAGGCTGTGCGAGTGCTGGGCGGCGAGCTGGCGTCCCGCGCCGGTGGTCATCCGGATCACCAGCGGCACGCTCAGCTGGCCGCCGGACATGTGCCGCAAGGTGGCGGCGTTGTTGAGGATCTGGTCCAGCGCGAGCAGGCTGAAGTTCACCGTCATGATCTCGACGATCGGCCGCATCCCGGCGACGGCCGCGCCGATCCCGGCACCGACGAACCCGGACTCCGACAGCGGGGTGTCCCGGACCCGTTCCGGGCCGAACTCCTCGAGCAGGCCCAGGCTGACCGCGAAGCAGCCGCCGTACATGCCGACGTCCTCACCCATCAAGAAGACCCGCTCGTCCTCGCGCAGCGCCTCCCGCAGCGCCTCGCGCAGTGCCTCCCGGTAGGTGGTCTCGCGGGCCTCGGTCCCGGCCGCGGCGGTGGCGGTGCTCATCGCCGGCTCACCCCTCCGGCGTCGTGTAGACGAAGCGGGTCAGGTCCTCGACCGGTTCCAGCCCGGCGGACTCCGCGGAGGCGACCGCCGCGTCCACCTCGGCGGTGACCTCGGCGACCAGCGACTCGTGCTCGGCCGGGGTGAGCTCGCCGTCCTCGACCAGCCGCCGCGCGAGCGTCTCGACCGGGTCCCGCTGCTTCCAGCGCTCGACCTCGCTGCGGTCGCGGTAGCGCTCGGGGTCGTACATCGAGTGCGCACGGAACCGGTAGGTGCGCAGCTCGAGGAAGCACGGGCCCCCGCCGCCGCGGATCCGGTCGACGGCCCGGGCCGCGGCCTCCTCGACCGCCAGCACGTCCATCCCGTCCACCGGCCACGAGGCCATCCCGTACGACGCCGCACGCAGCGCGAGGTCGGTCTCTGCCTGCGCCCGCTCGATCGCCGTGCCCATCGCGTAGAGGTTGTTCTCGCACGCGAACAGCACCGGCAGCTGCCACAGCGCGGCCAGGTTGCAGCACTCGTGGAACTCGCCCTCGGCGAACGCCCCGTCGCCGAAGAAGCACACCGTCACGGTGGGTCGGCCGCGCATCTTGTCGGCCAGCGCCAGCCCGACCGCGAGCGGCAGCCCGCCGGCCACGATCGCGTTGCCGCCGTAGAACCGCCGGTCGACGTCGAACAGGTGCATCGAGCCACCGCGTCCGCGGCTGCAGCCGGTGACCTTGCCGTACATCTCCGCCATCACCGAGTCCATCGGCACACCGCGGGCGAGCGCGTGCCCGTGCTCCCGGTAGGTGGAGACCACCGCGTCCTCGGCGGACAGCGCCCCGGTCACGCCGACCGCCACCGCCTCCTCGCCGATCGCCACGTGCAGGAACCCGCGGATCTTCGCCGCGCTGTAGAGCTCCACGCAGCGCTCCTCGAACAGCCGCACCCGCAGCATCTGCCGGAGCAGCTCCACCCGGTGCTTGGGCGGGGCCACCACGGTCGCCTGTCGCCTGGTCATGACACCCGCTCCAGGGTGGAGAGGTCGCCCTCGGGCAGGCCGAGCTCGCGCGCCTTGAGCAGCCGCCGCATCACCTTGCCGCTGCGGGTGTGCGGCAGGTCCTGGTCGAAGGCGATCTCGCGCGGTGCCACGGACCCGAGCCGCCGGCGCCCGAACGCGATCAGCTCGCGCTGCAGCTGCTCGGTGGGCTCGAACCCGTTGCGCAGGGTCACGAACGCCTTGACCACCTCGCCCGCGACCGGGTCGGGCTTGCCGATCACCCCGGCCTCGGCGACGGCGGGGTGCTCCATCAGCGCGCTCTCCACCTCGAACGGGCCGATCAGGTGGCCCGCCGACTTGATCACGTCGTCGGCGCGCCCGACGAACCAGTAGTAGCCGTCCTCGTCCCGGCGGGCCAGGTCCCCGGTGAGGTACCAGCCGTCGGCGAAGCAGCGGCGGTAGCGGGCGTGCTCGTCGAGGTAGTCGCGGAACATCGACGGCCACCCGACGCGTAGCGCGAGCTCGCCCGTCGTACCGTCCGGCACCTCCCGGACGTGACCGTCGACGACCCGGGCGCGGCCGTCCTCGCCTCGCTCGAGCACCCCGGCCTCGGCGACGGCGGGGTGCTCCATGAGCGCGCTCTCGACCTCGAACGGGCCGATCAGGTGACCCGCCGACTTGATCACGTCGTCGGCGCGACCGACGAACCAGAAGTAGCCGTCCTCGTCCTTCCTCGCGAGATCGCCCGTGAGATACCAGCCGCCGAGGAAGCACTTGCGGTAGCGTTCCTCATCGCCTAGGTAGCCACGGAACATCGACGGCCAGCCGGGGCGCAGCGCCAGCTCGCCGAACGCGTCGGGCTCGGCCACGACCTCGACGTGGCCGCCGGCGACGCGGCGCACGATCCCGGCCTCGAT
>DATIBI010000253.1:0-30083 GCA_035457605.1 Nocardioidaceae bacterium | reverse complement strand
ATGGTGCGCGGCACGTTCGCGAACATCCGCCTCAAGAACCTGATGCTCAAGGGCGTCGAGGGCGGCCTGACCCGTCACATCCCGACGAACGCGCAGATGGCGATCTACGACGCCGCGATGCTCTACCAGCAAGCGAACACGCCCCTCATCGTGCTCGCCGGCGAGCAGTACGGCACGGGCTCGTCGCGTGACTGGGCCGCCAAGGGCACGATGCTCCTCGGCGTCCGCGCCGTCATCGCGAAGTCGTTCGAGCGCATCCACCGTTCGAACCTGATCGGCATGGGCGTGCTGCCGCTGCAGTTCCCCGAGGGCCAGAGCGCCGAGTCGCTCGGTCTCACCGGCGAGGAGACCTTCTCCATCACCGGCGTGACCGCCCTCAACGACGGGACCACCCCCAAGACCGTCAAGGTCAAGGCCGGGGACGTGGAGTTCGACGCCGTCGTCCGGATCGACACCCCGGGCGAGGCCGCCTACTACCGCAACGGCGGCATCATGCAGTACGTCCTGCGCGGCCTGCTGAAGGGCTGAGCCACGTCGGACTCGACATGGGCGTAGACGCTTGGGTGGCGGCCGTTCTGGCCGCCACCCTTGTCGTCGGTGCCACCGTCCAGGGCATGGTCCTGCTCGTCCGGGGCCTGTTCTGAGGGCTGACAGGATGGGCACATGCGTTCTGAGACCTTCGACTACACGACCGGTTCCCGGGACGTCGTCCTGGACATCACCCGCGACTGCGCGGCGTTCGTGGACGGGCAGGGCGACGGCCTGCTCAACGTCTTCGTCCCGCACGCGACCGCCGGCATCGCGATCCTCGAGACCGGGGCCGGCAGCGACGACGACCTGCTCGCCACGCTCGAGGACCTGCTGCCCACCGACGACCGGTGGCGGCACCGGCACGGCTCGCACGGGCACGGCCGCTCGCACGTGATGCCGGCACTGGTGCCGCCGTACGCCTCGGTGCCCGTCGTCGGCGGGCGCCTCGCCCTCGGCACCTGGCAGAGCATCTGCTTGGTCGACCTCAACGTCGACAACCCCGACCGGCAGGTGCGGCTCTCGTTCCTGCCCGGCTGACCGTCGCCGTGCCGGGCGGGGGAGTGCAGACAGGATCGTCAAAGTTCGAACAGGTGTTCGATCTGGGGTTATCATCGGTGCATGGTCCAGCTCGTAGCCCCGCCCGGGTGGCCCCGCCAGGTGTGGCCGCCCGGCGCCCCGGGGTGGGAGCGGACGGCGGTCAACTGGCTGCTCGACATCTGCCCGCCGGAGTACCGCTCCTACCCGGTCCTGCGTCGGCACGAGGTGGTGCTCGCCCGGTTCGCGGTGCTCCACGTGGAGGCGTGCCAGGAGGCGGTCCGGCGCGGTCTGAGCGAGGCCCGTGCCGCGCTGCGCGACGTGACCACGACCGACACCGTCGAGGCGGCGCTGGAGGCCTGGCAGCGGGAGTCGGCGCGGCTCTCCGCCGAACGTCGCGCGGTGGGACTGGTCGAGGAGGCGCTGCGCGGCCGCCGGTTCGTGGCACGTCTGTAGCCTGTGCCGTCATGGCCCACGCACCCGAGCATTCCGGCACGGCACCGCTCCGCCCCCTCCGGGTGATCCCGCTCCCCGGCCACGGGGCCGAGGACGTGCTCGTGGACATCGACGGGTCGGTCCTCACCGGCACCGAGGACGGCGCGGTGTTCCGGGTCAGCCGCGACGGCGAGCGCATCGACCTGGTCGGCGACACCGGCGGCCGCCCGCTCGGCCTGGAGCTGCTTCCCGACGGGCGGATCCTGGTCTGCGACGCCCGGCGGGGGCTGCTGGCGCTCGACCCCCGGCGGGGTACGACGGACGTGCTCACCTCCCTGGTGCGCGGCCAGCGGATGATGTTCTGCAACAACGCCGCCGTCGCCGCCGACGGCGCCATCTGGTTCTCCGACTCCTCGCGGCTGTTCCCCATCGAACGGTGGGAGGCCGACATGGTCGAGAACACCCGCTCGGGCCGGCTGATGCGCCGGGAGGTCGACGGCAGCGTCGAGGTGGTCCTCGAGCACCTGGCCTTCGCGAACGGCGTGGCCCTCGCCGAGGACGAGTCGTTCGTGGCGGTGGCCGAGACCGCCGGCCGGACCGTCGTACGCCACTGGCTCTCCGGCCCCCGCGCCGGAGAGACCGACCGTCTCGCCACCGACCTCCCCGGCTATCCCGACAACATCGCCCTCGGCAGCGACGGGCTGATCTGGGTCACCATCGCCTCACCGACCGACCCGGTCCTCGAGCGGCTGATGCGGGCGCCGATGCCCGTGCGCCGGGTGGCCTGGCGGATGCCGGAGCGGGTCCGGCCCAAGCCCGCGCGCACCGCACGGGTGCTCGCCCTCGACCCCGCGGGCGAGATCGTCCACGACGTCGGCTTCGACGCGGCCGGGTTCCACATGGTCACCGGCGTGCGCGAGCACCGCGGCCGGATCTGGCTCGGCAGCCTCGTCGAGCCCGCCATCGCCGTGGCCGACCCGGGGTACCTCAGCTGAGCACCGCGCACGCCACCGTGGTGGCACGGCTCCGCTCCGCCGGCATCGTCTTCGCCGACGAGGAGGCGGCGCTGCTCGTCGAGGACGCGAAGACGCCGGCGGACCTCGACGCGATGGTGGAGTCACGCTGCACCGGCCGCCCGCTCGAGCACGTCCTGGGCTGGGCCGCGTTCGCCGGCCTCCGGGTCGCCGTGACCGAGGGGGTGTTCGTGCCGCGCCGGCGGTGCGAGCACCTGGCCCACGAGGCCGCCGCCCTAGCCGGCCCCGGTGCGGTCGTGGTCGACCTCTGCTGCGGCACGGGTGCGGTCGGGCTCTACGTCGCCCATGCCGTGCCCGGGATCGAGCTTCACGCCGTCGACGTCGACCCGGCGGCTTGTCGGTGTGCGCGGGACAACCTGGCCGGTCGGGGCCGCGTGCACCAGGGGGACCTGTTCGCGCCGCTTCCGGCCTCGTTGCGGGAACGGGTGGACGTGCTGGTGGCCAACGTCCCCTACGTCCCCACCTCGCAGCTGCCCCTGCTGCCGGCCGAGGCGCGCGTGCACGAGAGCCGCCTGGCGCTCGAGGGTGGGGCTGACGGGCTGGACGTCCTGCGCCGGCTGGCGGGTCAGACAGGGCAGTGGTTGCGACGCGGCGGTCACCTACTGGTGGAGACCAGCGCGGCGCAGGCCCGCGAGGCGCTCACCGTGCTCGCCTCGTCCGGGCTCGTGCCGCGGGTGGTGCGGTCCGAGGAGCTGTCCGCGACCGTGGTGCACGGACAGCGCCCGGGCTAGTGCCTGGTGGAGCGGATCAGCGCCTCCGGATCATCGCGTCTGGGTGATCCGGATCATGTTCCCGGACGGGTCCCGGAAGGCGCAGTCGCGCACGCCCCACGGCTGGTCCGCGGGCTCCTGGAGCACCTCCGCGCCCGAGGCCCGGACCTTCTCGAAGGTGGCGTCCAGGTCGTCGGTGCGGAAGATCACGCCGCTGAGCGAACCCTTGGTGAGCAGCTCCATGAGCGCGTCGCCGTCGGCCTGGGACCGACCGGCGTGCGGCTCGACGAGCACGATCTCGACGTCGGGCTGTGACGGCGTGGTGAGCGTCAGCCAGCGGAAGCCGTCGGAGGAGATGTCGTTGCGCAGCTCCAGACCGAGCACGTCGCGGTAGAAGGCGAGCGCGAGGTCGGGGTCGTGCACGGTGACGAAGCAGTGGGTCAGTGAGAGGTCCATGCCCTCACGCTAGAGCGTGGGGGCCGGCCCCGGCTTCTCGAATCCTGCTCGGCCTGGTGACAGTCCTCGCCACGCACGCCGGGACCGGAGCGGAGGAGCGGTGGTCGCGGGCGCGGTAGGCGGACGGCGACTCGCCGACGAGCTCGGTGAAACGTGCGCTGAACGAGCCGAGCGAGGTGCAGCCCACCGCCATGCAGACCTCGGTGACCGACAGGTCACCGCGCCGCAGCAGGGCCTTGGCCCGCTCGATCCGCCGGGTCATCAGGTAGCTGTACGGTGTCTCCCCGTAGGTGGCACGGAACTGCCGGGCGAAGTGGGCCGGGGACATCAGTGCCGCCCGCGCCATCGCAGGCACGTCCAGCGGGCGGTCGTACTCGCGGTCCATCAGGTCGCGGGCCCGCCGCAGATGTGCCAGGTTCGCCAGCTCCTGGGCGTCCATGAGGGCAGGGTAGCGCCGTCGTGCCGGTCCGGCCATGCACGTGTGCGCCCAGGGAGCGGGGGAACCATGCAACCGCGCCCCACCTAGACTTGTGGGGACCACCATCGGGGACGTCAGGAGGAGTACATGGGGCGGCTCGAGCGGATCACGGGTCCAGCGGACCTGCGAGACCTCAGCGACAGCCAGCTCGACGAGCTCGCCGCGGAGATCCGCGACTTCCTCGTCGCCAAGGTGTCCCGGACCGGAGGTCACCTCGGTCCGAACCTCGGAGTGGTCGAGCTGACCATGGCGATCCACCGGGTGTTCGACTCGCCCACCGACCGGGTGGTCTTCGACACCGGGCACCAGGCCTACGTGCACAAGGTGCTGACCGGCCGCGCGTCCGGGTTCGACTCGCTGCGCCAGGAGGGTGGCCTGTCCGGCTACCCGAGCCAGGCCGAGTCCGACCACGACGTGGTCGAGAACTCGCACGCCTCCACGGCCCTGTCCTACGCCGACGGGCTGGCCAAGGCGTTCGCGATCCGCGGTGAGGACCGGTACGTCGTCGCGGTCATCGGCGACGGCGCGCTGACCGGCGGCATGGCCTGGGAGGCGCTCAACAACATCGCCACCGACCAGGACCGGAAGCTGGTCATGGTCGTCAACGACAACGGCCGCTCCTACACCCCGACCGTCGGCGGGCTGGCCAACCACCTGACCACGCTGCGCACGAATCCGCGTTACGAGCAGGTGCTCGACCTGGTCAAGAAGCGCCTCAACGGCGTGCGCGGTGTCGGCCCGGCGGTCTACGACGCGCTGCACGCGATCAAGAAGGGCATGAAGGACGCGCTCGCCCCGCAGGGTCTCTTCGAGGACCTGGGGCTGAAGTACGTCGGACCCATCGACGGTCACGACCGGGTCGCGGTCGAGCACGCCCTGGCTCAGGCCAAGCGGTTCGGCGGCCCGGTGATCGTGCACGTGATCACGAAGAAGGGCTTCGGCTACGACGCCGCCGAGCGGCACGAGGCCGACAACTTCCACTCGCCCGGTCCGTTCAACGTCGAGACCGGCGAGGAGAACCCCAAGGGGCAGATCTGGACCGACATCTTTGCCGAGGAGATGGTCCGGCTCGGCGGCGAGCGCAAGGACCTGGTCGCGATCACCGCCGCGATGCTGCACCCGGTGGGGCTGGACCGCTTCGCCGCCAAGTACCCCGAGCGCACCTTCGACGTGGGCATCGCCGAGCAGCACGCGGCCACCTCCGCCGCGGGCCTCGCCATGGGCGGGCTGCACCCCGTGGTCGCGGTCTACGCCACCTTCCTCAACCGCGCCTTCGACCAGGTGCTGATGGACGTGGCGCTGCACAGGTGCGGCGTGACTTTCGTCCTCGACCGCGCGGGTGTGACCGGCGACGACGGCGCCTCCCACAACGGGATGTGGGACATGTCGATCCTCCAGGTCGTACCCGGACTCCGGCTGGCCGCGCCGCGTGACGGCTCGCGGCTGCGCGAGCTGCTCGAGGAGGCCGTGCAGGTCGGCGACGCCCCGACCGTCGTACGGTTCCCGAAGGGCCCCCCGATCGCCGACGTCGAGCCGGTCGGCAAGGCCGGCAGCATGGACGTGCTCGTGCGCGACGGCGCCAAGGACGTGCTGCTCGTCGGGATCGGCTCGATGGCCTCGACCTCGGTGGAGGTCGCCGAGCGGCTGGCCGCCCAGGGCATCGGCGTCACCGTGGTCGACCCCCGCTGGGTCAAGCCGTTCGACCCCGCGATCGTCGACCTCGCCCGCGAGCACCGGTTGGTGGTGAGCGTGGAGGACAACGGCAAGACCGGCGGCTGCGGCACGGCGCTGATGCAGCTGCTCAACGAGGCCCGGGTCGAGACGCCGGTCCGGCTGCACGGCATCCCGCAGCGGTTCCTGGACCACGCCAAGCGCGCCAAGATCCTCGAGGAGATCGGTCTCACCCCGCAGGCGCTGGCGCGCAGCATCGTCGAGGACGTGACCGCTCTGGACCACGGCGAGTCGCTGGTCGAGGTCGACTAGGTCGATGCGGCGGCCCGCCGGGCCGGGGGGCCACGAGTGGTGCCCGTGTGAATGGTGCTACGGCGGGGATTAGGGGACCTTCTCCGGGGAATACCAATCTCGCTAGGGTGCTGATCGTCCCCGACCCGGGGGACGGCACGTGAGCTGAGGAGTGGCCATGGACGTCCTGCGCACGAAGTCGGTCGAGCAGTCGATCAAAGACACCGACGAACCGGACCATCGGCTGAAGAAGAACCTCGGGGCGCTGGACCTCGTGGTCTTCGGGGTCGGTGTCATCATCGGCGCCGGGATCTTCGTGCTCACCGGGACCGCGGCGGCCACCAACGCCGGTCCTGCGGTCTCCATCTCGTTCCTCATCGCCGGGCTCGCCTGCGGTCTCGCGGCCCTGTGCTACGCCGAGTTCGCCTCGACCGTGCCGGTGGCCGGGAGCGCCTACACCTTCTCCTACGCCACGTTCGGAGAGCTGATCGCCTGGATCATCGGCTGGGACCTCGTGCTGGAGTTCACGATCGGGTCCGCCGCGCTCGCCACCGGCTTCTCCGGCTACCTGCAGAACCTGCTCGCCGGCACGCCGTTCGAGGTGCCCACCGCGCTGGCCTCTGCCTCCGACGGCATCATCAACCTGCCCGCGGTGATCATCGCGCTGGTGGTGATGGCGGTGCTGATCATCGGGATCAAGCTGTCCAGCCGGATCAACCAGGTGGTCGTGGCCATCAAGCTCGCGGTCGTCGCGCTCGTGATCGTCGCGGGCGTGGGCTACGTGAGCGCGTCCAACTTCAGCCCGTTCGTCCCGCCGTCGGAGCCGACCCCGGAGGCCGAGGGCGGTTTCCTCCAGGTCCCGCTGATCACCTCGATCTTCGGGCTCGACCCGGCGGTGTACGGCCTGGCCGGCGTGGTGGCCGGAGCGGCCCTGGTGTTCTTCGCCTTCATCGGGTTCGACGTCGTCGCCACGACCGCCGAGGAGGCGCGCAACCCGCAGAAGGACGTACCGATCGGCATCCTGGGCTCCCTCGCGATCGTCACCCTGCTCTACATGGCGGTCAGCCTGATCATCACCGGCATGCAGAACTACCAGGACATCGACCCCGAGGACGCGGCGCCGCTCGCCACCGCCTTCGACGCGGTCGGTGTGGAGTGGATGGGCAACCTGATCGCGATCGGCGCCTGCATCGGGCTCACCGTGGTCGTGATGATCCTGATGCTCGGCCAGACCCGGGTGGCCTTCGCGATGTCGCGCGACGGTCTGCTGCCACGGGGGCTGGCGAAGGTGCACCCGACCTTCCGCACGCCGTACCGCATCACCGCGATCACCGGCGTCGCCGTGGCCGCGATCGCCGGGTTCGTCGACCTCGAGACCCTGGCCCACCTGGTCAACATCGGCACGCTGTTCGCGTTCATCCTGGTCTGCGTCGGCGTGGTGATCCTGCGCCGCACCCGGCCCGACCTCCCGCGGTCGTTCCGGGTGCCCGCAGCCCCTGTCGTCGCGGCCCTCGCGGTGCTCCTGTGCTTCTACCTGATGCTGAACCTCACCGGTGACACCTGGATCCGCTTCCTGATCTGGATGGCCATCGGCATCGTCGTGTACTTCGCCTACGGCCGGCGCAACAGCCGGCTGTCCGAGCGGCAGACTCAGGACGCCTGACCGGGTCGACGACCCGGCGGGTGCCCGCCCCACGGGTGGGTACCCGCACGGTCAGTCGACCTTCTCGCCGACCGGAAGCGCGAAGCTGCCCTGGGTCACCTCGGCGCTGCTGACGACGTCGCAGCCGCCGGCAGGCACGTCACAGGCCAGGAAGTCGGCGGGGTACGTCGATCCGCCGAGGTCCTTGATCGCGAACACCATCACGGTGTCGTCGTCGACCCAGCCGTAGAAGGACAGGAACGGGTAGCCGTCGACGGTGGGGGTGACCTCGTCCTGGGTCGCGGTGTCGAACACCGCCACCTCGTCACCCTGCTCGACCGCGATGTAGGTCGCGGCGGGGGAGAGCAGCCCGCGCCACCCGAACGGCAGGGCGGGCACGTCGGCGTCGAAGGAGTCACCGACCCGGATCGTGGACCCGTCCACCCCCACGCGGTCGAAGGCGAGCGTGCCGCCGGCGACGTCGAGCAGGTCGGGAGTCGGGACCTCGCCGTCGAAGCCCTCCTCCGCCTCGCGCCACTGGGTGAGCAGGGTGATCTCGCCGGATGCCCAGTCGTACCGGACGATGCCGTCCTCGTTGCGCCAGTAGGCCGCCCCGTCGTCCACGGCGTACACGTAGGCACCGCCGATGTCGTCCGCGCTGCCCGGACCTGCGGAGGCGTCGTCGACGCGGACCTCGCTACGGGTGTTGGTGTCGTAGACGACGTACTGCGGTGCGCCGTCCTCGGTCAGGGTGACCCACGCGACGAGCGAGCCGGTGTCGTCGGCGCGCAGGTAGCCGTACTTCTTGCCGGTGCTGCCGATCTGCTCCGACCCGGTCCCGTCGAAGAACCACACGTCTCCGTCGGGGGAGGTGAAGACGAAGCCGTCGTCGGTCTGGACGTACGACGCGACGTCGGCGCCGACCGAGAACGACCTGCTGCCGTAGTGGATCACGTCCCCGACCGCGAAGCCCACCTTGCGCTCGGTGAAGCCGCCGGTGCTGTGCGCGGGAGCCCCGGAGTCCCGCTCCGGGAACAGGTCCGGGAGCGCGGTCGCTCCTGCGGCGACCAGCCCGGCGACGGCCAGGGCCGCGACCCCGGTCGTGGCCCGGCGCCGCCAGAGCCGTCGCTCAGCGTGGCCGATGATGAGGTCCGGGTCGATGTACGGGGCCGGGGTTTCCTCGGCCCGGTCACGCAGAACGTCGTGCAGGAGTCCGGTCATCGGGTGCCCACCACCTCGTCGAGGGCGAGCGCCGCGGCGTCGGGGCCGAGCTGCTCGCGAAGTTTCTTCAGTCCTTGAGCCACCTGGCTCTTCACGGTGCCGACCGCGCAGCCCATGACCGCGGCGGTCTGCGCCTCGGTCAGGTCCTCGTAGTAGCGGAGCACCACCGCGGCCCGCTGGCGTGGCGGCAGCTGCTGCAGGGCCGCCCACACCCAGGCGCGGGTGGCGAACCCGTCGGCGGCCGCGTGCACGGCGCTCTCGGGCACGGTCTCGGCCGGCTTCTCCTGCCAGGAGCGTCTGCGCCGCCAGGAGATGGCCGTGGTCGTGATCACCCGCCGGGTGTAGGCCTCGGCGTTGGTCACCTCGCGCAACCGCGGCCACGCCAGGTAGGTCTTGGTCAGCGACTCCTGCAGCAGGTCCTGGGCCAGCGCGTGCTCGCCGACCATGAGGTACGCCGTGCGGAACAGCGTCGCGGACCGCGCTGTCACGAACTCCGCGAAGGCGTCGGGATCTCGCCGTGCCATCCATGCCCCCTTCAAGTCGGGGACTCGGTCACCCCGTTGCACCCTAGACGCGATGGGCGCGGGGAAAGGTTCGGACGGATAAAGCACGACTTGGGCGGGCGCCGGGCCGGCGGTCCGGTCCGGCCGGGTCACGAAAACATCGCTTGCCCGCACAGGCCGCTTCAGGGGTGAGAGCATGACCGGGTGACCGGGAGACCGGCCGAGGCGGTCGACGCCTTCGCGGTGGACCCGCGCAGCGTCCAGCCGAACCGGCGGCTGGACCTCTATCGCACGCTGGCCGTGGCGACCGTGGCCAGCGTGCTGTATGCGGTCGCCCTTGCCACCGAGGTGCTCCCGCCCTCGGGGATATCGATCACGTTCTTCTCCGCGGCACCCCTGTGCGCCGCCTTCGCGCTGCCCATCCTGGCCGTGCGGTCCCGGGCGGAGCGCGACACCGCGTTGAGCTGGTTCACCGTCGGCCTGGCCGGCGCCCTGGTGGCGATGGTCCTGCAGCTGATCTCCTTCCCGTTGGTCGCCCCCGACGGCGGAGTGCTGGGCACGAGCAGCCAGAGCAGCGCCGCCCTGTACCTGCTGTTCCACCTCGCGCCGGCGCTGGGTGCCCTCGCCGGGGCGCTGGCCCTCCCGCGGTCGTGGCGGCTGCCGACGCTCGCCGGGCTGGTGCTGCTCGGCTTCCTGTTCGCGACCGACGTGGTCCCGATGCCGTACCTGCTGCGACCCGACGGCTCCTTCACGGGGCTGCTGATCGCGCTGGAGTACGTGCTGGCTGTCGTGGTGGCGGCGTCCGCGGCACTGTGGATCGTGCGGGTCGGACGCGCGCCCCTGCCGCTGCGGGCATGGGTGGGTGTCGCGCTGTCGCTCTCGGTCTACGACCTCGCGTTCAACGCCCTCGGCGCGGAGCGGTTCACGGCGGTGTGGTGGGCCAGCCTCTCGCTGAGAGTGGGCACCTACGGCGTGCTCGCGGTCGGCTCGATGGTCAGCCTGCTCTCCCAGCTGCGCGACCTCGAGGCCTACAGCGACCTGGAGCTCGGCCGGCGCGAGGGGCAGCTGCGTCATTCCCTCAAGCTCACCAGCCAGCTCCTCACCAGTGCCGACGACCTCGCCCAGGCGGTGACCACGGCCGAGGTGGCCGACGTGCTCAGCGCCGACGCGATGACGACGACCGGACGGCCGCACGCCGTGGTGCTGCTGCTGAACGGGCAGGACGAGCACCTGAGGGTGGCGACCGAGCTGCACGGGCATGACGGGCACCCGACCTGGGACGGCCGGTGGCGGGTCCCGCTCGAGGGGATGTGGTCGACCGCGACCTCGGGGCCGGTGTTCCTCGACGCTCTGGAGGACCGGTTCGGGGAGCTCCCCGGAACCGACGGAACTCCACTCCTGGGAGCCGGGTCGCTGGCCCTGCTGCCGTTGCGCGCGGGGGAGGAGACGCTCGGCCTGCTGGTGGTGTGGGACCAGCTGGCGCAGCCGTGGACCGGGATCTCCCGCGAGGTGCTGCTCGGGCTGGCCTCGCAGGGGAGCCAGGCGATCGCGCGCGCCCGAGCGTTCGAGAGCGAGCGCGAGGCCGCCCAGACCCTGCAGCGTTCGCTGCTGCCGCCGAGCCTGCCCCACCTGGCCGGGATCAGCCTGTCCGCGCGCTACCTCCCCGGGGAGCGGGGCCTGCAGGTGGGCGGCGACTGGTACGACGTCGTCGAGGTCTCCGACCACGAGGTCGCGCTGGTGGTGGGTGACGTGATGGGCAAGGGTCTGCACGCGGCCGCGGTGATGGGCCAGCTGCGCACGACGCTGCGTGCCCTGGCCGTGGTCGACCCGGCGCCGACGTCGGTGCTCAATGCGCTCGACCGGCTCACGAGCGACCTCGACGTGGACGAGATCGCTACGATCGTCTACGTGCTGCTCGACCTGTGCACGGGCAGGTCCCGGGTCGCCCGCGCCGGACACCTGCCACCCCTGCTCGTGACCCGGTACGGGCCGCCGACGCTGATCCACGACGGCAGCTCGCCGCCGCTGGGGGCGCCGGTCGCGGACCGCCCCTCCGTGGAGCTGACCGTCCCGCCGGGCAGCCTGTGGGTGCTCTACACCGACGGGATCGTCGAGGATCGGGTCAGCGGCCTCGACCGCGGGCTGCCGGACCTCGTGGCGGCGGTGACCAGGCTCAGCAAGGAGCACCGGATGGACACCGAGTCGATCGCGACCGGGCTGCTGGCCCGGGTGGAGGAGACAGACCGGCCCGACGACATCGCGCTGCTCGTCGCCGGCTTCACCGGGATCCCCGCGCCGACGGGCAGGACGGCGCGGGTCACGCCCGCCGCCCCCTGAACGACCAGGGGGCGGCGAGCGGGTGGGTCAGTGGAAGGTCCGTCCGGTCACCTTCTTCGAGACGCCGCTGCGGTCCAGCAGCTGGGTGAGCCCGCCGTTCCAGAACGAGAAGCCGGCTCCGGTGATCATGCCGAGGTCGATGTCCTCGGGCGCGGCCACGACGCCCTCGTCGAGCATCAGCCGGGCCTCTTCGGCCAGCGCGGAGAGCACCCGCTCGCGAACCTGCTCCGAGGTGAGGGCCCCCGCGGACGAGGGCTGCTCGAACATCTCCGCCACCTCCGGGTCGACCGCTCCGTCGGGACCGTAGAGGCCCGGCTTGCCGGCCGCGACGAGCTTTTCGAGGTTGGGCGAGACGTAGAAGCGGTCCGGGAACGCGCCGTGCAGCGTCTTGCTGTTGTGCAGCGCGATCGCCGGCCCCACCAGGGACAGCAGCACGAACGGCGGCATCGGCGCCACGCCGGCGAACGCCCCGTCGGCCACGGGGATCGGGGTGCCTTCGTCGACGACCCGGCTCACCTCGCCCATGAACCGGCCGAGCAGCCGGTTCACGATGAACGAGGGGCTGTCCTTGACCAGGATCGAGGTCTTCTTGAGCTGCTTGCCCACCGCGAACGCGGTGGCCAGCGTGGCGTCGTCGGTCTGCTCACCGCGGACGATCTCCAGCAGCGGCATCACCGCGACCGGGTTGAAGAAGTGGAAGCCGACGACCCGCTCGGGGTGCTCGAGGTCGGCGGCCATCTCGGTGATCGACAGCGAGGAGGTGTTGGTGGCCAGGACGCACTCGGGCGAGACGACCGCCTCCACGTCGGCGAAGACCTGCTTCTTGACCTTCATCTCCTCGAACACGGCCTCGATGACGAAGTCGGCGTCGGCGAAGACCTCGGTCTTCTCCACCGAGCCCGAGACCAGCGCCTTGAGCCGGTTCGCCTTGTCCTGGGTCAGCCGTCCCTTGAGCAGGAGCTTGTCGACCTCGTCGTGGACGTACCCGACGCCCTTGTCGACGCGGGCCTGGTCCAGGTCGGTCAGCACCACGGGCACCTCGAGCCGCCGCGCGAACAGCAGTGCGAGCTGGGAGGCCATCAGCCCGGCACCCACGATGCCCACCTTGGTGACCTTGCGCGCCAGCGCCTTGTCCGGCGCGCCCGCCGGGCGCTTGGCCCGCTTCTGGACCAGGTCGAAGGAGTACAGCCCGGCCTTCAGCTCCGGGGTCAGGATCAGGTCGGCGAGCGCCTCGTCTTCGGCGGCGAACCCCTCGTCCCGGGTCGTGTCCTTGGCTGCGGCGATGAGGTCCAGCGCCCGGTAGGCCGCGGGGGAGGCGCCCCCGGTCTTGGCGTCGGCGACGGACCGGCCCTTGGCCACGGCGGCGTCCCACGCCTCGCCGCGGTCGACCTCCGGGCGGGACACGCTGACCTCCCCGGTCAGCACGCGCGCCGCCCACACCAGCGACTGCTCCAGGAAGTCGGCGCCCTGGAACTCGGCGTCGGCGAGGCCGGCCCGGAACGCGGCGTGGCCGGTGAGCGTCCTGCCCTGGTTCAGGGGGTTCTCGACGATCAGCTTCACCGCGGTCTCCGCGCCGACCAGGTTCGGCACGAGGTAGGCGCCGCCCCAGCCCGGGACCAGCCCGAGCATCACCTCGGGCAGGCCCAGCGCAGGCGCGGAGTCCTGCACGGTGCGGTAGGTGCAGTGCAGCGCCACCTCGAGCCCTCCGCCGAGGGCGAGGCCGTTGACGAAGCCGAACGACGGCTTGCCGCCGTCGGTGAGCTTGCGGAAGACACCGTGCCCGAGCTGGGCGATGAGCTTGGCGTCGTCGCGGTCGGTGATGGCGGGTACGCCGGACAGGTCGGCGCCCGCGGCGAGGATGAACGGCTTGCCGGTCACGCCGATCGCGACGACCTCGTCCCGTGCCAGCGCGGCATCGATCGCGGTGTTCAGCTCGGCCAGCGACCGCGGTCCGAACGTGTTCGGCCTCGTGTGGTCGTGGCCGTTGTCGAGCGTGATCAGCGCCATCGTCCCCGCGCCGAGGGGCAGCGCCACGTCGCACGACCTGGCGTGCGTGACCACCTCGTCGGGGCTCATCGCGGCGCCACGGTCCAGCAGGGCCTGGAGCTCAGGGGTGGTCGTCATCAGGCTGCACCTTCCTCGGCGGCGCTCGCGCCGTTCCACTGCGGGTTCTCCCAGATCACGGTCGCGCCCATGCCGATGCCCACGCACATCGTGGTCAGGCCGTAGCGGACCTCGGGACGCTCCTCGAACTGCTTCGCCAGCTGGGTCATCAGCCGCACGCCGGAGGAGGCCAGCGGGTGGCCGACGGCGATGGCGCCGCCGTAGGGGTTGACCCGCGGGTCGTCGTCGGCGATGCCGAAGTGCTCGAGGAAGGCGAGCACCTGCACGGCGAACGCCTCGTTGACCTCGAACGCGTCGATGTCGTCGATGGTCAGCCCGGCCTGCTTCAGCGCCTTCTCCGTCGACGGGATCGGTCCGGCGCCCATCACCTCGGGCTCGACGCCGACGAAGGAGTACGACACCAGCCGCATCTTCACCGGCAGGCCGAGCTCACGCGCGGTCTCCTCGTCGGCGAGCAGGCAGGCCGTCGCGCCGTCGTTGATGCCGGCGGAGTTGCCCGCGGTGACCCGGCCGTGCGCGCGGAACGGCGTCTTCAGCCCGGCCAGGTCCTCGACGGTGGTGCTCGGACGAGGGGGCTCGTCCACGGTCGCCAGGCCCCAGCCGTCCTCGGCCGAGCGGGTGGCCACCGGCACCAGGTCCGGCTGGATCTTGCCGTCGGCGTAGGCCTGGGCGGTCTTCTGCTGCGAGCGGACGGCGTACGCGTCGGCTCGCGCCTTGGTGATCGTGGGGTAGCGGTCGTGCAGGTTCTCCGCGGTGTTGCCCATGGACAGCGCCTCGGGGTCGACGACCTTCTCCGACAGGATCCGCGGGTTCGGGTCGACGCCCTCGCCCATCGGGTGCCGGCCCATGTGCTCGACACCACCGGCGACGACGACGTCGTAGGAGCCGAACGCGATGCCGGCCGCAGTGGTGGTCACCGCGGTCATCGCCCCCGCGCACATCCGGTCGATGGCGTAGCCCGGGGTGCTCTGCGGCAGGCCCGAGAGCAGCGCGGCGGTGCGGCCGATGGTCAGCCCCTGGTCACCGATCTGGGTGGTCGCCGCGATAGCGACCTCGTCGACCCGCTCGGGCGGCAGGGACGGGTTGCGCCGCATCAGCTCGCGGATGCACTTGATCACCAGGTCGTCGGCACGCGTCTCGGCGTACTGGCCCTTGGCCTTGCCGAACGGCGTCCGTACGCCGTCGACGAAGACGACCTCTCGCAACTGTCGGGCCACGGAGGCTCCTCCATGCGTCGTAGGGGATGGTCCCCAGATGCTACCGATTGGTAACAAGAGCGGGAAGCGGCCCCGGATGTGCCGATGGTCACCCCGCCCAGGTCAGCGCCGGACGTTCTTCAACGCCTCCCGCCGGGACAGCCCGGACAGCCGGTCGTGATGCCGCTCGACGAAGTCCACGACCCAGTCCTCGTCGGTCTTGGCGTACTCGCGCAGCGCCCAGCCGACCGCCTTGCGGATGAAGAACTCCATGCCGTAGGGGCTGTCCTCGAGGTTGCGCTCGAGCACGAAGCCCAGCAGGTCGGTGTCGGTCGCCGCCCTGGCCGACAGCTGGCAGAGCAGCGCGGTACGCCGGACCCACAGGTGGTCGTCGAGCGCCCACTGCCGCATCAGCGGGGTGACCGTCCCCGGCGCGCCGCGCAGGATCGGGCCGACCCGGTGTGCGGCGACCTGGTCGACGTAGTCCCACCAGGCGCCGGTGACGACCAGGTGCCGGTAGAGCGGCAGCAGCGACGGGTCCTGGTACCCGCGGTAGTAGCGGTGACCGGTGAGCGCGAGCGCGGCGTACCTCTCCTCGCGGTACTCCGCCCCGTCCCACAGCATCAGCACGACCCGGTGCCACGTCTCGCGGTCGGGGACCCGGTGGGCGTCCATGACCACGCGGCAGAGCCGGGCCAGCGGCTGCGCGCTCACCCCGCGGAACGGCATCGAGGACTTCATGTACGCCTGCATCTGCGGGGCCCGCTCCGGGTCGCCGGCCCCGGCGATCGCACGACGCAGCTCCTCGACGAGGTCGTCCGGGCAGAATGTGACGGGATCCTCGCGGGGCACGGGCATAGCGCGGAGGCTACCGAGGTTGCACCCGCATACGCTTGCAGACGGCAGGACGACGAACGGGAAAGGGTGTGTGATGGCTGACGCCTCACGGTTCGTGCACATCGTCGACGACGTGCCCGAGCTCGAGGGCCGCACGGACGGGCTGGTGCTGGTGCACGCGTTGGAGGGGTTCCTCGACGCCGGCAACGCCGCAGGCCTGGCCGCGAAGCACCTGCTGTCGCTGGACCCGGGCCGGGTCGTGGCCAGCTTCGACGTGGACGCCTTCTACGACTACCGGGCCCGCCGCCCTCCGATGACCTTCGTGGAGAACCACTACGAGTCCTACGAGGCGCCGCGGCTCGTCGTGCGGCTGTGCCACGACGTGCACGGCGCGCCGTACCTGCTGCTGCACGGACCCGAGCCCGACACCCACTGGGAGGCTTTCGCGCAGGCGGTGCGCGCCGTCGTGGAGCACTTCGGGGTCCGGCTGACCGTGGCCATGGGGGCGGTGCCGATGGCGGTTCCGCACACCCGGCCCGTGATGCTCACCAACCACGCCACCTCGCCGGACCTGCTGGTGCAGGAGAACGTGTGGAAGGGCCAGATCCGGATCCCGTCGAGCGCCCAGGCGCTGCTCGAGCTGCGGATGGGGGAGTGGGGCCACGGCGCCCTCGGCTTCGTGGCGCACATCCCGCACTACGTCGCCCAGTTCGACTACCCGCTCGCCGCGGTCAGCCTGCTCGAGTCGGTCGAGGACGTGACCGGCCTGGAGTGGGACAAGCAGGAGCTGCGTGCCGCCGGCGAGGCGAAGATGCTCGAGATCGCCGCGCAGATCGAGGACTCCGAGGAGGTCCGCGACGTCGTGCTCGGGCTGGAGCAGCAGTACGACTCGTTCCACCGCCCGCAGGAGGGCGAGGGGACCACCCTGCCGCTGGCCGAGGAGAAGGACCTGCCCACCGGCGAGGAGCTCGGCGCCGAGTTCGAACGATTCCTGGCCGGGCTCGACCGGCCGGAGGAGTAGGAGCACCGTGCCCAGTTCCGCCGACGAGCTCGTCGAGCTCCTCGACCTCGAGCCCATCGACGTCAACCTCTTCCGCGGCACCCAGCCCGACACCCGTCTGCAGCGGGTGTTCGGCGGCCAGGTGGCCGCGCAGGCGCTCGTGGCCGGCGCCCGCACCGTCGACGAGCCGCTGACGGTGCACTCGCTGCACAGCTACTTCCTGCTCCCGGGCGACCCGACCGTGCCGATCGTCTACGACGTCGAGCGGATCCGCGACGGCCGGTCGTTCAGCACCCGGCGGATCGTCGCCCGCCAGCACGGCCGCGGCATCTACTACATGACGGCGAGCTTCCAGGTGCCCGAGACCGGGTTCGACCACCAGGACGTGATGCCGGAGGTCACCTCGCCGGAGCAGTCCACCGACCTGGCCGACGTGTTCCGCCGGCGCGGCGACGAGGGGTGGCTCAAGGAGTGGGCGGCGCTCGACCTGCGCTACGTCGGCGACTCCCGGCCCGGCGGGGTCATCCCGGCCGACGAGCGGCCGTCGCAGGTGCGGCTGTGGCTGCGGGTCAGCGGCGAGCTCAAGGACGACCCGCTGCTGCACCAGGCGGCCTTCACCTACGCCAGCGACCTGACCCTGCTCGGGTCGACGCTGATCCCGCACGGCAAGCTGGTGTCCTCGCCGGGGATGCAGTCGGCGTCGTTGGACCACACCGTGTGGTTCCACCGGCCGTTCCGCGCTGACGAGTGGCTGCTCTACGACCAGGCCTCGCCGTCCGCGTCGGGAGGCCGCGGCCTCGCCATCGGGCGGGTGTTCCGCGAGGACGGGAGGCTGGTGGCGACGGTGGCCCAGGAGGGGCTGATCCGGGACCGCGGCGCCTGATTTCGCGCCACATCATTCACACCAGTCCCACGCATCACAGATTGCGCTGGTTCCGCTCACGGCCGCCGCACGCCGTCGTTACGGTTGAACGGCTCTGATGCTCAGGACGTGTCATGAGGTTCCTGTGAACACTGTGGCCTGAGCGCTCCTCGCCCCTGCCGAGAGGACGTTCCCGATGCGTCTGCGCCGTGCCCTGGCCTCCGGGTGGTCCCTGGCCGTCCTCGTCGTGTGCGGCAGCCTGCTGCCCGTCGTACCCGCCGTCGCGACCGAGCTGCCCGACTTCGAGACCCCGTTCCCGTGCGCCGAGCAGTGGACCGGGACCAGCCGCGCCGCGCACCGGCCGAGCCCGAACGCGGTCGACTTCAACCGGGCCGGCGACCTGGGCGCGATCCTGGTGGCCACCGCGCCGGGCGTGGTCAGCCGGGTGCAGGACTCCGGCGGCGCGAGCTACGGCAAGTGGGTCCAGGTCGACCACGGCGGTGGCTGGTCCAGCCTCTACGCCCACCTCCAGGTGCAGTGGGTGGTGCCCGGTCAGCGGGTCGACCAGGGCACCGCGCTGGGGCTGGTCGGCAGCAGCGGCGGGGTGACCGGCGCGCACCTGCACTTCGAGGAGCGCTACGGCAGCACCGTCCAGCGCCCGGTGTTCCACGGCGTGCCGTTCGGGTTCGGCTCCACGATCGCCTCGGCGAACTGCCCCGACGTGCCGCTCGCCGGCGACTGGGACGGGGACGGCGCCGCCGAGGTGGCGGTGTTCCACCGGGACCCCCGGGTGGGGTCCTTCGAGCTCTCCGCCCCGGACGGTACGACGACCCTCGTCCCGTTCGGGCGCAGCAGCGACACCCCTGTCTCCGGGGACTGGGACGGCGACGGTCGCACGGAGGTGGGCGTGCGTCGCCAGCGTGCCCGGCTGTTCCTGCTGCGCCAGGCCGACGGCACCACGACGCGGGTCCGCTACGCCCGGATCAAGGACGTGCCCGTGACCGGCGACTGGGACGGCGACGGCGTCACCGACGTCGGTGTCTGGCGGCCCGGGTCGGCCCGGTTCCGGCTGCTCCTGCCCGACGGCACCGAGCGGGTGGTCGCGCTCGGCACCCGGTCCTCGCAGCCGGTGACCGGTGACTGGAACGGGGACGGGCTCGGCGACCTCGGCGTGTTCGACGCCGGCGCCGGCACGTTCACGCTGCGCACCTCCTCGCCCTCCGGGTCGGCATCGGTGACCACGGTCCGGTTCGGCGTCGCCACCGACCTCCCGGTGACCGGTGACTGGAACGGCGACGGGGTCACCGACCTGGGCACCTGGGCGCCGGCCACGGCCACCTACACGCTGCGCACCACGCCGCCGCCGACCCGGCTGCGGGCGCGGGTGGTCACCCAGGCGTTCGGGCGGCCGCGGTAGCCGGTTCGCTCGCTACCCGCGGACCGGGAGCACGAGCCGGCTCGGGTACCGCGGCGAGTGGTGCACGGTGATCACGCCCGCGGCCTGCTTGGCCAGCTGCGGCGCGGTCGGCAGCAGGTGCGGGGTGTCGTAGGCCTGCACGGTGATCCGCAGCCGGTGTCCGGGCGCGAGCCGGGCGCCGGTGGGGAAGACCTCGACGTCGACCGGCATCACCCGACCCGGCCGCACCGGCAGCTCTGCCTGCTGCGTGAACGGGTGCCAGGGCTGGACGATCTCGCCGTCGAGGCGCAGCGAGCGGCGCCGGTCCAGCGCCCGGTGGCTCAGGACCTGCCACCCCCCGGTCAGCCGGTCCGCGGTGCCGTCGGGAGCGACGTCCTCCACGTGCACCGAGAGCATCCCGTCC
Organism: Nocardioidaceae bacterium; assembly: GCA_035457605.1. GTDB lineage: Bacteria > Actinomycetota > Actinomycetes > Propionibacteriales > Nocardioidaceae > Nocardioides_C. The sequence goes on along the minus strand of DATIBI010000253.1, from coordinate 10,401 downwards.
CGGGCGGTGGTGGAGACGTAGAGCCGGGCGTTGACCGGTCCGGCCACCCGGACAGCCCGCTGCAGCGGCGTGGTCTCGTAGACCGTGCCCGCCGCGTCGTTGAGCCGGTTGTCGGTCTCGCACTGGGTCCCGGCGACGATGCCCGCGGTCCACTGCGACGCGCTCCGGGTGCACAGGCCGGCCACCGGCACCGGCAGGACCGGGTCGCCGCCCGCCGTCCGGGGGGCACGACCACGCAGCGTGCCCGGCCGACCGGGGAGGGCCTCGCCGTCGAGGTGGAACACCCGCGCCGTAGCGTCGCCGGGCAGCCAGCGGCCCGCGGTGCGCCACCGTCCCGAGCCGATCTCGTAGTAGGTCACCGGCTTCACGTCCCGGCCGAGGGCCGCGTCCTCGGCGCCCCGGACGTGACGGTCGAACCAGCGCAGGGCCAGCGCGTCCAGCGACGGCACCGGGCCGTCCGGGAGGCCCGGTCCGGTCGAGGCCTGCAGGTGGGTCCACGGCCCCACCAGCAGCCGGGAGGGCACGCCGTTCGCGCGCAGCCGCTGGTAGAGCATCGGCTCGCCGCGCTGGAACAGGTCGTAGTGGCCGCCGACCACGAACGTCGGCACCTCCACCCGGTCGACCACAGACAGCGGTGACCGCTTCCGGTAGAACGGCCCGTCGTAGGCCTGGCTGCCGCCGGTGACCGCACTGGCGAGCGTGGGCAGCTGGAACGCCGCCGCCCCGCCGACGTGCTGGAGCAGGGTGACCAGACCCCGGTCGGGGGCCACGCCGGTGTAGGCCGGCGGAACCACGCCCGAGGCGGTCACCAGCCCCAGCCAGAGCGGGATGAACCCGGCGTCGACCTGACCGCCGGAGGCGACCACGTCCCGGTAGACGTCCCCGGCCGGGACGATCGGGAACATCGCCTTGAGGCCGGGCGGCCGCTGCGCGGCGGTGAAGAACTGGTTGATCGCCATGTAGGACACGCCCCACAGGCCGACGTCCCCGTTGCTCCACGGCCGCCGCGGCGAGTGCGCCCAGCGGACCAGCTCGAACCCGTCACGCTGCTCGCGGGTGCCGAAGGAGTCCCAGGTGCCGCCCGACGAGCCGGTACCGCGGACGTCCACCACGACCTGCACGTAGCCGCGCGAGACGAGGTAGTCGTTGCGCATGCCCAGGTCCGGGGTGGACTTGTTGTAGGGGTTCTGCGTGAGCAGCACCGGGAACCGGCCCGGTGCGGGCGAGCCGTCCGCCCGGGCAGGCCGGTAGACGTTGGCGCGGAGCACCACCCCGTCGGACATCCGCACCGGCACGTCGGTGGTGGCGTGCACTCCGTAGGTCGCCGGGCGGGGCCGCCAGCGCGCCGGCACCGTGCTGTCCGTCGCCGTGCCGTCCGGCGCAGTGCTGTCCGTCGCCGTGCCGTCCGTCGCCGTGCTGTCCGTCGCCGTGCTGTCCGTCGCCGTGCTGTCCGTCGCCGGGGGTGCGGCAGCGGCCGGGTCCGACGTACCCGCCGAGACCGCGGTGACCGAGCCGGTGAGGGAGACGACGGACAGGGCGACGGCGGCGAGCGTACGACGCACGCGGGCTCCTCGGGGCTAGAGGGAGGAGGTCCTCCCCAGCAGGTGAGGCGCTCCGTTCTTGGGACTGGTCAACGAGAACGCGTAGTCCCGGTTACGGCCGCCGGCGTCGACCGGGCGCGAGCCGAACGCGACCGCCCCGGGCAGCAGGACCGGCTTCTTGAACGCCACGTCGACCCGCACCGCCTCCGGCAACCGCCCCTCGAGCGCGGCCAGGCAGCGGGCCTTGCTCCACATCCCGTGCGCGATCTGCCGCGGGAAGCCGAGCGCCTTCGCGGTGAGCCGGTACAGGTGGATCGGGTTGTGGTCGCCGGAGACCGCGGCGTAGCGGCGGCCCAGGTCCGCGCCCAGCCGCCACTCGGTCCCCGAGGACGGCACGGTCTCCAGCGTCAGCCCCTCGTCGGCGGCGCCCTCGGCCGGCCTGCCGCGCCGCAGGAAGGTGGAGGTCTCCTCCCACACCAGCTCCCCGGCCGAGTGCACCTGCGTGACGAGGTCGAAGACCTGGCCCTTCGCGTGCGGGCGGAGGGCTTGCGGCCGCGCGGTGACCTGGAGCCGTTCCGATGCGGAGATCGACCGGTGCGCGGTGATGGAGTTCTCCAGGTGCACGGTCCCGATCGCCGGGAACGGGAACCGGGCGTCGGTCATGATCGCCATGTGCAGGCCGAAGGCCAGGATGTGCGGGTAGGTCACCGGCACGGTCTCGCGCAGGCCGAAGCCGCACACCTCGGAGTAGGCCGCGACGTGCCCGCGGTCGATGGCCACGTCGTGCCGGGTCAGCGCCAGCGCGGGCAGCCCGTTCCCGCTCTTGCGGATCCCGGGCAGCTGCGAGATCACCGGGAGCGACGGGAGCGCGGCCTTGAGCAGGAGCGGGAGCCCGCCCGGGTCGCCGGGGAGCTCGCGGGTCTCGGTCTGGCTCATCAGGCCCCCAGCATCATCTGGCCGCAGACCCGGACCACGTTGCCGTTGACCGCGGTGGAGGCGGGGTTGGCGAACCAGGCGATGGTCTCCGCGACGTCCACGGGCTGGCCGCCCTGGGACAGCGCGTTGAGCCGGCGGCCGACCTCGCGGGTCATGAACGGCACCGCCGCGGTCATCTTGGTCTCGATGAACCCGGGCGCCACCGCGTTGATGGTGATCCGGTCCTCGAGCTGGTCCGCAAGCGCGTCGACCAGGCCGATCACGCCGGCCTTGGACGCGGCGTAGTTGGTCTGGCCGAGGTTGCCGGCGATGCCCGCGATCGAGGCGACCCCGACGATCCGCCCGTTGTCGTTGACCAGCTTCTGCTCGAGCAGCTCGGCGGTGATCCGCTCAGGGGCGGTGAGGTTGACCCCGACCACCGAGGACCAGCGGTCGGAGTCCATGTTCGCGAGCTTCTTGTCGCGCGTGATCCCGGCGTTGTGCACCACGACGTCGACGCCGCCGTGCTGCTCCTTGACGTGCCGGGCGATCCGTTGCGGGGCGTCCTTGGTGGTGATGTCGAGGGTGAGGTGGTCCCCGTCGAGCTCCTTCATCAGCGCCTGCAGCTCGCTGGCGGCCTGGGGTACGTCGATCCCGAGCACCGTCGCACCGTCACGGTGCAGCACCCGCGCGATCTGCTCGCCGATGCCGCGGCTCGCGCCGGTGACGATCGCGACCTTGCCCTCCAACGGCCGGGTCCAGTCCGCGACCGGCTCGGCGGCGGTGGTGCCGTGCGCCCCGATCCGCACGACCTGGCCGGAGACGTAGGCGGACTTGGGGGAGAGCAGGAACGCCAGCGTCGAGGTGGTGGCGGCGTCGGCCGCGGGTGCGACGTACACCAGCTGCACCGTCGAGCCGCGCCCGATCTCCTTGCCCAGCGACCGGGTGAAGCCCTCCAGGGCGCGCTGCGCGACGCGCTCGGCCGGGGAGTTGGTGGCCTCCGGCGGCGTGCCCAGCACGACCACCCGCGCGCACGGCTCCAGGCTGCGGAGCACCGGCGCGAAGAACTGCTGCAGGGCCACCAGGTCCGCGGAGCTCTCGATACCGGTCGCGTCGAAGACGAGGCCCTTGTAGCGCTGGCCCTCGGCGGCCGCCTGGACCGAGGCGATGCCGAGCTCGTCGAGCGCGGTGACCACGGTCTTGCCGAGCCGGCCCTGGCCGCCGACCAGCACGGTGCCGTCGACCAGTGGGGCGCCCTCGGTCCACCGGTCGAGGCGGACCGGGTTGGGCAGGCCGAGGTTCTTGGCGAGCAGCTGGCCCACCGGGGTGTGGATCAGGGACTGGTAGCGGTCGCTCATGGGTCAGGTCCTCCAGCATGGGGGCGGTCGGCTACGACGAGCTCGAGCCGGTGCGGCTCAGCGGCTATGTAACTATGGGTGTAACTGCGAGTCCACATTTCGTGACGTGGCACTCATCGGGTTGGCCCGACCCCGGTGCAGGGGTCAGGATGGCAGCCTACGTACTCGTTGGTAACCATCGTGCCCCAGGCACCTCGTCAGCCACCAGAGCAAGCACAGGAGAGGGACATGCAGGCAACAGCTCGTCGCGTCGCCGTCGTCGGGGGCAACCGGATCCCGTTCGCCCGGTCCAACACCGTCTACGCCACCGCCTCCAACCAGGACATGCTCACCGCCGCGATCGACGGGCTCGTCGCGCGGTTCGGCCTCGAGGGGGAGCGGCTCGGCGAGGTCGTGGCCGGCGCCGTGCTCAAGCACTCCCGCGACTTCAACCTCACCCGCGAGGCCGTGCTCGGCTCCCGGCTCGCGCCGGAGACCCCGGCCTACGACATCCAGCAGGCCTGCGACACCGGCATCCAGGCCGCGATCGCCGTGGCCAACAAGATCGCGCTGGGCCAGATCGAGGTCGGCATCGCCGGGGGCACCGACACCACCTCCGACGCGCCGATCGCGGTGAACGAGCGGCTGCGCAAGATCCTGCTCGAGGCCAACCGCGCCAAGACGCTGCAGGGCCGGCTCGCCGCGCTCGCCAAGGTCCGGCCCGGCCACCTCGCGCCGTCCATCCCGGCGAACAAGGAGCCGCGCACCGGGCTGTCGATGGGGGAGTCGGCGGCGCTGACCGCGCTGGAGTGGAACATCGGCCGCGAGGAGCAGGACGAGCTCGCGGTCGCCTCGCACCACAACCTGGCGGCCGCCTACGAGCGCGGCTTCCTCGACGACCTGGTCACCCCGTTCAACGGCCTCGAGCGGGACCAGAACCTGCGACCGGACTCCTCGCTGGAGAAGCTCGCCGGACTCAAGCCGGTCTTCGGTCGGGGCGAGGCGGCGACGATGACCGCGGCGAACTCCACCCCGCTGACCGACGGCGCCTCCGCGGTGCTGCTGGCGTCGGAGGAGTGGGCGCAGGAGCGGGGCCTCCCGGTGCTTGCCTACCTCACCGACTACGAGACCGCGGCGGTGGACTACGTGCACGGCGGCGAAGGCCTGCTGATGGCGCCGGCCTACGCCATGCCCCGGATGCTGGAGCGCGCCGGCCTGACCCTGCAGGACTTCGACTTCTACGAGATCCACGAGGCGTTCGCCTCACAGGTGCTGGCCACGCTCAAGGCGTGGGAGGACCCGATCTTCTGCAAGGAGCGGCTCGGCCTCGACGCGCCGCTCGGCGAGATCGACCGGGCCCGGCTGAACGTGGCCGGCTCCTCGCTCGCGGCCGGGCACCCGTTCGCCGCGACCGGTGGCCGGATCCTGGCCACCCTGGCCAAGCTGCTCGACGAGAAGGGCTCGGGTCGGGGCGTGATCTCGATCTGCGCCGCCGGTGGCCAGGGGGTCACCGCGATCGTCGAGAAGCCCTGACCGTTCGTTGCGGCGCGGGGGGTGGGGAGTTTTACCAAGGTATGTTGTGAAACCTCCACCTCCCACGGTTCATACGTCGTGGGAAGTTCCGGTTTCACGACATACCGTGGGAAACCGCCGCCCCCGAGCGGTCAGCCGCGGCCGGACCCGATCGCCATGGCGATGCTCGCGGCGACCATGTGCTCCTTGACCTGCTCGGCGGAGAGCGGGGCCACGGTCGGTACGCCGGGCGCGGCCTCCTTCACCAGCATCCCCACCCGGGCCAGCTGCATCCCGCCCAGCCCGGTGGCGTAGAGCGTGTTCGCGAGCAGGTGCACGTCGTCGGTGTGGAAGGTGCCCTCGTCGACGCCGGCCTGAAGCACGTCGGCGACCCGGGCCAGGCAGGTGGCGATCGCCCGGCCGAGCCGGTAGACCGCACCCTCGCTGACCTCCTCGAGCAGCTCCGGTCCGGGCCGGCGCATCAGGGTCTGGGCACAGTCGACGAACGCGGGGTGCTCGATGCCGTAGTCCAGGAACGCCTCGGTGATCCGGCGGAGCCGCGCCTCTGGGGTGCCGCCGGCCCGGTCGGCCCGCGCGAGCCGCTCCTCGAGCTCGTCGAGGTAGCCGACCAGGGTGAGCGCGAACAGCTCCTCCTTGCCGGAGAAGTGCCGGTAGATGATCGCCCGGTTGATGCCGACGGCCCGCGCGATGTCCTCGATCTGCGCGTCGCGCACGCCCCGGGCGTCGAACAGGGCGCGGGTCGCGTCGAGGATCTCCTTCTCCCGCAGCCTGCGCCGCGCCGCAGCCGCGGTGCGCCTGCCGTCCGGCTTCGGGCTCGTCACGGACTCGGTGCTCATGCGGCCATGCTACGTGCGGCGCAACGCGTGGTTGCACGACGCGTACACCCGGCGCGTCAGGCCTGCGCCGGCGTGTGCAGGGACCGCACGAGGTCCACCGTGTCGGCCTCGGCAGCGGCCTTGTCGTCGCGGTAGCGCAGCACCCGGGCGAACCGCAGGGCCATCCCGGCGGGGTAGCGCGAGGAGGTCTGGATGCCGTCGAAGGCCACCTCGACCACCTGCTCCGGGCGGACGTGCACCACGTGCCCGGCGCGGGAGGTCTCCAGCTCCAGGAACCGTTCGGTCTGCCAGACGAGCATCTCGTCGGTCATCCCCTTGAACGTCTTGCCCAGCATCACGAACTCCCCGGTGACCGGGTCCCGGGCACCGAGGTGGATGTTCGACAGCCAGCCGTTGCGGCGCCCGCTGCCCCACTCCACCGCGAGCACGACGAGGTCGAGGGTGTGTCGCGGCTTGACCTTCACCCAGGACGCGCCACGCCGGCCGGCCTCGTAGGGCGCGTCGAGCCCCTTGACCACGACCCCCTCGTGGCCGTCGGCGACGGTCGCGCTGAAGAACGCGGCGGCGGCATCGGCGTCGGCGGTCACGATCCTGGGCACCATCAGCGGCTCGGGCACCAGCGCCGCGAGCCGGTCGAACCGGTCCGCCGCAGGGGCGTCGACCAGGTCCTCGCCGTCGAGGTGGAGCAGGTCGAAGAAGTACGACGTGAGCGGGACCTGGGCACGCAGCTCCTCGACGCCGAGCCGGCTCGCGGTGCGGGCCGCGGTCTCCTGGAACGGCCGGGGCCGACCTGCCTCGTCCAGCGCGATCGCCTCGCCGTCGAGGACGACCGAGGAGGCCGGCAGCGCGGTGACCGCCTCGACGACCTCGGGCAGCCGGTCGGTGATCTCCTCGAGGGTCCGGGTGAACACGCGCACCCGGCCGTCGTACCGGTGCACCTGGATCCGGATCCCGTCGAGCTTGCCGTCCACCGCCACCTCGACGCCCTCCTCCAGTGGCCGGGCCAGGGCGGCGGCGAGGTCCGGCGCGCTGGAGGCCAGCATCGGCCGCAGCGGCCGGCCCGGCTCCAGGCCGAACTGCGCCAGCGCGTCCACGCCCCCGGTGAGCGCGGCCGCCGCCACCGGCAGCGTCGCCCCGGACATCATCGAGGCCCGCCGCACCGCGCTCGCCGGCACGTCGGCCGCGGACGCGATCGCCTCCAGCATCAGCCCGTCCAGCGCCCCCTGACGCAGCTCGCCGGTGGCCAGCCGGCGCAGGAAGTCCTGCTCGTCGGCGGTCGCCTTCGAGAACAGGTCGGTGACCAGGTCCGCCCGGGCGTGCTTGGAGCCGGCCCCGGAGACGGTGCTGATCCGCTCGAAGGTGTCGTGCACCTCGGCGACGGTGAGCACCGGCTGCGGCGCCGGGTCGGGCAGGCCACCCAGGCTGCGCCAGCCGAGGCCGGTGCGCCGCTGCCGGAGCACGCCGGAGAGGTACGCCGCAGCGGTCTCGACGTCCTCAGGGCCGGCGGCGCGCAGGGCCTCGGCGAGCGCGGCCACCTTCGCCTTGCGTGAGCGGGTGGCGCCGACGGCCCGCGAGGCCTCGACCACGTCGTGCAGCTGCATGGGGCCATTGTTGCCGCACGCACCGACAGCCATGCGCCGCGCGGTTCACGGTTACCCTGGCCGCGATGACCTCGTCGCCCTCCTCGTCGCCGTCCACGCCTCCGGCCTCCCGGTCGTGGACGCCGCCGTGGCCCTGCCCGGTGCGGCAGATTCTCTCGGTCTCGCGGCGCGGTCCCGGCGACCCGACGTACCTCGTCGACCCCGACGGCACGCTCTGGCGGGGTCACCGGACCCCGGACGGCCCGGTGACCCTGCGGCTGCGGGGCGGGTACGGCGGACCGGTGCACGCCGAGGCGTGGGGACCGGGGTCCGCGTGGGCGCTCGACCGGGTGCCGTCGATGCTCGGCGCGGAGGACGACCCCACCGGCTTCGTGCCCGACCATCCCGTGCTCGCCGACGCGCACCGGCGGCACCCGCACTGGCGGATCGGCCGGAGCGGCCTGGTGATGGAGGCGCTCGTCCCCGCGATCATCGAGCAGAAGGTGACCGGGCAGGAGGCGTTCGGCGGCTTCCGGAAGCTGGTCCGGCGGTTCGGCGAGCCCGCGCCGGGGCCGGGCGCCGAACGCGGCCTGAGCGTGCAGCCGTCGGCCGAGCGGCTGCGGATGGTGCCGTCGTGGGAGTGGCTCGGGCTGCACATCGACCCGGCGCGCTCCCGGACGGTGGTCGTGGCGGCCCGGCACGCGGCGGCGCTCGAACGGACGGTCGGCCTGTCCGGCGAGGAGGTCGACCGGCGGCTGCGCTCCCTGCCCGGGATCGGGGTGTGGACGTCCGCGGAGGTGCGCTTCCGCGCGCACGGCGACCCGGACGCGGTCAGCTTCGGCGACTACCACATCGCCAAGAACGTGACCTGGGCGCTCACCGGCGAGGAGGGTGACGACGCGCGGATGGCCGAGCTGCTCGAGCCGTACAGGCCGCACCGCTACCGGGTGCAGCGGCTGGTCGAGCTGGCCGGGATCCACCGGCCGCGGCGCGGGCCCCGGATGGCTCCGCGGCGGCACCTGCCGGCTCGCTGATCCCTCGCCGGGGCGCGCCGGTCAGTCCTCCCCGGCGACGTCCTCGGTGACGTCCTCGGCCGCCACCACCTCGGCGACGTCGAGGTCGAACTGGTGGATCAGCCCCGCGTCCCGATCGGTGTCAACCGTGCGGGGCAGCGCGCACGCCGCCTGCTGCGCCCGGTCGTAGTCACCCTTGCTCCGAAGCGCGTCGGCGACGGTCTCCTTGTCCACCCGCACGGACGGTCCCTCCCTCTCGGTTGCTCCCCGTCCGACCTCTACCCGGTTGCGGCGGAGGTCATGCCCCGGCCGGGTCACGGCGGCGGCGGCGCGGGTCAGAGCAGCGGGCGCAGGGGAGCGAGGACCAGCTCGGTGAACTTCTTGTGCACCCCGCGTGCCTCCCACTCCGCAAGGCTCAGCTCGCGGGCGTTGGAGAGGTCGGTCTCGAAGATCTTCTCCATCTGCTGGGCGAGGTCGGCGTCGATGAACTCGACGTTGATCTCGTAGTTGCCGGTCATGCTGAGCCGGTCGATGTTCGCCGTACCCACCGTCGACCAGCGGCCGTCGATCGTGGAGGTCTTCGCGTGCACCATCGCGCCCTGGAACAGGAAGATCCGCACCCCGTGGGCGAGCAGCTCGCCGTAGTGACCGCGGCTGAGCCAGTCCGCGACGACGTGGTTGGAGGTGGCCGGCAGCAGCAGCCGCACGTCCACCCCACGCCGGGCCGCTGCGATCAGCGCGTCGGCGAAGTCGGCGTCGGGGATGAAGTAGGCGTGGGTCATGTAGATGTGGCTCCACGCGCGGTTGATCGCCTCGATGTACATCGCCCGGATCGGGAACATCCACAGCCGCGGCACGTTGCGGTGCACCCGGATCCGCGGCTCCCAGTCCGCTGCGGTCTCCAGCAGCAGCGGCCGCGCGCCGTGGCGCGGGCGGCGGTTGAGGTTCCAGAAGTCGGCGAACGCCCGCTTGAGGTCCCACACCCCCGGCCCGGTGATCCGCACGTGCGTGTCGCGCCACTCGGTCGCGTAGGCGGTGCCGACGTTGTAGCCGCCGACGAAACCGACCTCGTCGTCGACGACCAGGATCTTGCGGTGGTCGCGGCCGTAGCGGCGCAGGTCGAAGAACCGCCAGCCGGCGCTGTACGCGGGGTACTCCAGCACCCGCAGCCGCGGGCCGAACCGCTTGAACCGGGGGGAGACCACCAGGTTGGCGAACCCGTCGTAGATCGCGTACACCTCGACGCCCCGGCCGGCGGCCTCCGCCAGCGCCTCCTTTAAGATGCGGCCCGTCTCGTCGCCCTTCCAGATGTAGGTCTCGAAGAGGATCTGGTGCTGCGCCCCGCGGATCGCGTCCAGCATGTCGTCGTACAGGTGCTGCCCGAAGGTGTACGTCGTCACCGACCCGTCGCCGATCGTGACGGTGTTCGGGTCCGTGGTCGGGAACGGCTCGGCCTTCTTGCCCCGGCGGCGGTAGGAGTCGACCAGCGTGAGGACCACGGCGACGACGGTCGGCACGCCGAAGAAGGCCATCAGCGCGCGGCGGGTGACGACCCAGGCGCGGCTGCCGACCAGGACCTCCAGCGGGGTTCGTCGTCGCACGGGTGCCAATCTAGCCAGACCGGGGTTGTCGGGGGTGCCAACTAC
>DATIBI010000252.1:0-4710 GCA_035457605.1 Nocardioidaceae bacterium | reverse complement strand
AACATGCGGCCAATCCTAGAATGGGGTGGTGACTGACCTGGCGACGCGATACGGCACCCCGCGGCCGACCCGTCGACCGTTCGTGGTGACCGGGGTCGCGCTGGTCGCCGCCGCGTTCCTGGGCTGGCTGCTCTGGGCGATGTTGTTCCACGGTCGTCCCCTCGCCCAGTCCGACATGGTCCGGTTCGAGGTCGCCGGCCAGCACGCCGCCGAGGCCACGTTCACCGTCGTCCGACGTACCTCCGACGTGGAGGCGTCCTGCCTGCTGCGCGCCACGGCCGCCGACCACTCGATCGTGGGCGAGCTCAACGTCGCGGTGGGCCCCGGGGGACCGGAGACGCAGACCCTCACCCGCACTCTCCGCACCGAGCGGGAGGCGACCAGCGTGGATCTCGTGGGCTGCGTCGCGGACGGCCAGCCGCAGCGCCGCTGAACCGGGACTCGATCCGCGGAACGATTGGGTTTTGCCCCCGCGTGCTTGGTAAACTTGTCTACTTGCCTGAAGGACCCGCGCGCAGCGCCCTGCGCGCGCGACGGGTCTCCCAACAAGCATCAGGAGCAACGAGAAGTGACGCAGTCCAGCGAGCAGAACGTGATCTGGCTCACCCAGGAGGCTTTCGACAAGCTCCAGGACGAGCTGGAGCACCTGCGTGGCCCGGTGCGCAACGAGATCGTTGCGCGGATCAGCGCCGCGCGGGAGGAGGGCGACCTCAAGGAGAACGGCGGCTACCACGCCGCTCGTGAGGAGCAGGGCAAGACCGAGGCCCGCATCCGCCAGCTCGAGGACATGCTCCGTCGCGCCGAGGTCGGCGAGACCCCGGCCGACGACGGCGTCGTCGAGCCCGGCATGAGGGTGACCACCCGGTTCGTCGGCGACGACGAGACCGAGACGTTCCTGCTCGGCGCCCGCGAGATGGCCGAGACCACCGAGGACCTGCAGGTGTTCTCGCCGCAGTCCCCGCTCGGCTCGGCGATCATCGGCTTCAAGAAGGGCGACACCGTCACCTACGAGGCGCCGAACGGCAAGGAGCTCAAGGTCGAGATCGTCGACGCGGTTCCCTACACCGGCTGAGTCTCCCCCAGCATCTCCACGAACGGCCCGCGGCCCTCGCCGCGGGCCGTTCTGCGTGTCCTGGGGCAGGGCCGTTGGTCCCCCGTGCCGCGGGCGCTCCGCCCCTGCCCCGGCCGCTCGCCGGCCGACCAGGATGGGACCGGGAGGACGGACCTCTCGTAGCGGACGCTGGGAGCGGACATGAGGAGACTCGAGGGCCGGGTTGCTCTGGTCACCGGAGGCGCGAGCGGGATCGGCAGGGCCACGGCCTACCGGCTCGCCGACGAGGGCGCCAAGGTGCTGATCACCGACATCGCGGACGAGGCAGGCGAGCTGGTCGCCAAGCACCTCACCGAGCTCGGCCACGACGCCTCCTACGTGCACCACGACGTGAGCTCGGAGGCCGAGTGGGTGAACGCGGTGGACCAGGCGATGGAGCGGTACGGCGGCCTGGACATCTTGTTCAACAACGCCGGTGTCGGTGACCTCGGCACGATCGAGGACACCGACCTCGCCGCCTACGAGAAGACCGTCGCGGTCACCCAGACCAGCGTCTACCTTGGCATGAAGGTCGCCGCCGAGGCGCTCAAGTCCTCGCCGCACGCCTCGATCGTCAACAACAGCTCGATCTTCGGCGCCAGCGGCGGGTTCGGCACCTCACCGGCGTACCACGCGGCCAAGGGCGCGGTCCGGCTGATGACCAAGAACGCGGCACTGCACTGGGCGACCTCGGGGATCCGGGTCAACTCGGTGCACCCGGGCTTCATCGACACCCCGATCCTGGACCAGGCCAAGGGCACCGACTTCGAGCAGACCATGCTCCAGCTCACCCCGATGGGCCGGTTTGGCCGTCCCGAGGAGGTCGCCGCCCTGGTGGCGTTCCTTGCCAGCGACGACGCGTCGTTCATGACCGGCGCCGAGGTCTACGTCGACGGCGGGTACATGGCCCGCTGAAACGAGCCCGCGGCCCGCCGAGCCCGGCCAGACGGCCACAGGCGTCTTGCGCTACTCGGTGACGCGGTAGCCGCACTCGCGCAGCCGGGCGAGCACCCGTTCGGCGTGCGCGGGCCCGCGGGTCTCCACCTGCAGCGCGACCTCGACCTCGTCCACGTGCAGGGTGGCCGAGGTGCGCTCGTGCACCACGTCGAGCACGTTCGCCTCGAGGTCGGCGATCTCGTCGAGCAGCCGGGCCAGTCCGCCGGGCAGGTCGGGGATCCGCACCCGGAAGAACAGGTAGCGGCCGGCGGCGGCCATGCCGTGCCGGATGACCCGCATCAGCAGCAGCGGGTCGAGGTTGCCGCCGGAGAGGACCGCGACCGCAGGCGTGGGGTACTTGCCGGGGTCGTCGAGCAGGGCGGCGACGGCAGCGGCTCCGGCGGGCTCCACGACGAGCTTGGCCCGCTCGAGCAGCATCAGCAGCGCCCGGGACAACGACTCCTCGCTCACCGTGACGATCTCGTCGACGTGCTCCTGCACCGCCTTGAACGGCACCTCGCCCGGGCAGCCCACCGCGATGCCGTCGGCCATCGTGCTCATCGTCTCCAGCGCCACCGGGTGCCCCTCGGCGAGTGAACGCACGTAGGCCGCGGCCCCCTCCGCCTGCACGCCGACCACCCGCACGTCGGGCCGCCGGGCCTTGATCGCGGTGGCGATGCCGGCGATCAGCCCGCCGCCTCCGGTGGAGACCAGCACGGTCCGCACGTCCGGGCACTGGTCGAGGATCTCCAGCCCGCAGGTGCCCTGGCCGGTGACGATGTCGATGTGGTCGAAGGGGTGGATCAGCACCGCTCCGGTCTCCGCGGCGAACGCCTTGGCCGCCTCCAGCGCCTGGTCCACGGTGGTGCCGTGGAACCGCACGTCCGCGCCGTACCCTCGGGTCGCCTTCTCCTTGGGGATCGGAGCACCCTCCGGCATGAACACGGTGGACTTGATCCCGAGCAGCTGCGCGGCGAGCGCCACCCCCTGGGCGTGGTTGCCGGCGCTGGCCGCGACCACGCCGTGCGCCCGCTCCTCCTCCGAGAGCCGGGACATGCGCAGGTAGGCGACGCGGATCTTGAAAGAGCCGGTGCGCTGCAGGTTCTCGCACTTGAGGTAGACCGGGCCGCCGGCCACCCCGGACAGCCACCGGGACTCCTCCATGGGCGTCTCGATCGCCACCCCGCGCAGCTGCTCCCGGGCCTCCTCGATGTCGGCGAGCGTCGGCGTCACGACGGAGGGGTGGGTCCCCGGGTCGATGCCTGCGTCGGTGCCTGCGTCGATGCCTGGGTCGGTGCCGGGGTCCACGGTCATGGCGCACACCCTAGTGCGCGGTCGGTACGTCGGAACGCGTGACCACCCTCACCCGAAAATTATTTGCGTGCTGCACACAATGGACCGATGCTTGAACCATGCAAACGACGACCGGGCCGCTGACCGAGCCCGAGACCGCCGAGGAGGCGGTGATGCTCGCCATGCTCAGCGTGGGCAAGCGGATGCGGCAGCGGCAGCCGGGCGAGGAGCTCGAGCTCTCCGGCCTGGCCGTGCTCAAGACCCTCCTCCACCAGGGCCCGATGCGGCTGTCCGTCCTGGCAGCGCAGCTCGAGCTCGACGCGTCCACGGTCAGCCGCCACGCCCGCCACCTCGAGGACCGGGGCCTGCTCGAGCGCGCCGGCGACCCCGACGACGGCCGCGCCAGCCGGGTCGCCCTGACCGCGAGCGGCCGCGAGTGCCTGGAGAAGGGCGCCGCCCGCCGCCGGGCCATGATCGGCCGCGTCCTCGACGGCTGGAGCGCAGAGGACCGCGAGCAGCTGCGTGTCCTGCTCTCCCGCCTCTACCTCGACCTCAGCACCCCGCAGCACCCACAGGAGAACGCATGACTCCCGACGCCAACGGCTACCTCAGCCACCGGCAGATCATCATCGTGATGGTCGGACTGATGACCGGCATGTTCTTGTCCGCGCTCGACCAGAGCATCGTCGGGACCGCCCTCCCGCGGATCACCAGCGAGCTCGGTGGTCTCGACAAGCTGTCGTGGGTGGTGACGGCGTACCTGCTGACCGCCACCGCCTCCACGCCGCTGTGGGGCAAGATCTCCGACCTCTACGGCCGCCGGCTGCTGTTCCAGGTCGCGATCGTGACCTTCCTGGTCGGCTCGCTGCTGGCCGGGTTCTCGCAGAACATCGAGCAGCTGATCGCGTTCCGCGCGATCCAGGGGCTCGGCGGTGGCGGACTGATCGCGCTGGCGATGGCCACCATCGGCGACGTCATCCCACCCCGTGAGCGGGGCCGCTACCAGGGCTACTTCGCTGCGGTCTTCGGCACCTCCTCCGTCCTCGGCCCGGTCCTCGGCGGCTGGTTCGCCGACGGCCCCGGCTGGGAGTGGATCTTCTTCATCAACGTGCCGATCGGCCTGGTCGCGCTGGCGGTCACCTCCGCGGCGCTGAAGATCCCGCACGTGCGCCGGGACCACAAGATCGACTACCTCGGCGCGGCGGTCGTCGTCGCCTCGGTGTCCTCCGTCCTGCTCTACACCGCGTGGGCCGGCCCGGAGCTCGGCTGGACCTCAGGCACGGCGCTGGCGCTGCTCGGCGCCGGGCTCGTCCTGGCTGTGCTGTTCGTGCTCGTCGAGCTGCGCGCGAGCGAGCCGATCATCCCGATGCGGCTGTTCCGCAACTCGATCT
>DATIBI010000251.1:0-34011 GCA_035457605.1 Nocardioidaceae bacterium | reverse complement strand
GGCAACAGCACGAGCAGCAGCACGGGTGGTTCCGCGCAGAGCTGACCAGCGCCGAACCAGCGCTGCACCAAATGCCACGACCCCGGCCGGGACCTGGTCCCGGCCGGGGTTCTGCATGCTTGCGCAACTGCGGATTCCTGCACCTCCGTCCGACCACGGCGGCGACGGGGTGAAGGCAGAATCAGGGCGCGTCCGGACATCCCGGACAGTTCTCGGAAGGGGGACACTTGCCCAGGTTCACCAACGCCCTCATCGGCCTGGCCACCGCCGGCGCCACCGTGCTCGCCGGACAGCTCACCACCGGTGCGGCACCGCAGGCCGCCCCGGTCGTCGCGGCCGAGGGCGACCCCGCCCTGACCGCCGCGATCGACACCCTGCTCGCCGACCCCCGGTTCGACGGCTCGCAGGTGGCCGTGCAGGTGCGCGACGCGCAGACCGGTGAGGTGCTCTACGACCGCGGCTCCGCCACCCGCATGCTCATCGCGTCCAACACCAAGCTGCTCTCCTCGGCGGCCGCGGTCGACGGGCTCGGCGTGGACCACCGGTTCACGACCGACGTGCTCACCCTGGGCACCCCGCGCGGCGGCACGTTGAACGCCGACCTGTACCTGCGCGGCGGCGGAGACCCGACGATGCTCGCCGAGGACTACCGGTCGTTGGCGGTGTCGCTGCGCGAGGCCGGCGTCCGCAAGGTCAGCGGAGACGTCGTCGCCGACGACTCCTACTTCGACGACGTGTCCTACGGCACCGGCTGGTCCTGGGACGACGAGCCCTACTACTACAACGCAGCCACCTCCGCGCTCACGGTCGCGCCGGACACCGACTACGACAGCGGCACCGTCATCGTGCGCACCTCGCCGGGCTCCGCGGTGGGGGACCCGGTCAGCGTCGGGACCCAGCCGGAGACCGGCGTGCTCGACATCGTCAACCGGGCCACGACCGGTGCGACCGGGTCGGCGAACACGCTCTCGGTGGAGCGCCAGCACGCCTCGGACACGGTTCTCGTCACCGGCAGCATGCCGCTCGGCGCCTCCACCGACAGCGAGTGGGTGACCGTGGCCGACCCCACCGAGTACGCCACGGACGTGTTCACCCGGGCGTTGCGCGCCGAGGGCATCGAGGTCAAGGGAGGTGCTCGGGAAGGCGTCACGCCCGAGGGCGCCCGAGTGCTCGCGGACCACGGGTCGATGACCGTGGGCGAGCTGCTGACCCCGTACCTGAAGCTGTCGAACAACATGCACGCCGAGGCGCTCGTCAAGGCGCTCGGCGCCGAGGCCGCCGGCTCGGGCAGCTGGTCTGCTGGGCTCGCGGCCGTCCGCAGCTGGCTCACCGAGCAGGGCGTGGACGCGGCCGGGACGCGGCTGGTCGACGGGTCCGGGCTCTCGCGGATGGGCAACGTCCGGGCCGACGACCTGACCGACCTTCTGATCGCGGTGCGCGACGAGCCGTGGTTCCCGACCTGGTACGACGCGCTCCCGATCGCCGGCAACCCCGACCGCTTCACCGGCGGCACCCTGCGCAACCGGATGCGTAACACCCCGGCGGCGAACAACCTGCACGGCAAGACCGGCTCGCTGACCGGGGTCACCTCGCTGTCGGGCTACGTGAGCAACGCAGACGGCCGCGAGCTGGTGTTCGCGATGGTGTCGAACAACTACCTCGCGAGCCCGCGCAGCGTCGAGGACGCTCTCGGCGTGACGCTCGCCTCCTGGAGCGAGGAGTCCGCGAAGGTGCAGACCGTGTCCCCGCGCACCCTGCGTCGCTCGACCGACTACGGCCCGCTCGACATCGAGTGCTCCTGGGCCAAGGCCTGCTGAGGTCGGGAGCCGGTACGCCGGACCGCCTCCCGTGTTTTCGCGACGGGAGGCGGTCCGCCGTACCCTTGAGCCGTTATGACCACCACGCCCCACGCCCCCCGCACGTATGAGGTGCGCACCTACGGGTGCCAGATGAACGTCCACGACTCCGAGCGGCTCTCCGGCCTGCTCGAGGACGCCGGCTACGTGCCGGCCGCGGACGAGGCCCAGGCGGACGTGGTGGTGTTCAACACCTGCGCAGTCCGCGAGAACGCCGACAACAAGCTCTACGGCAACCTCGGGCACCTCGCGCCGATCAAGGCCGCGCGGCCCGGCATGCAGATCGCCGTCGGCGGCTGCCTCGCGCAGAAGGACCGCGGCGAGATCACCAGGAAGGCGCCCTGGGTCGACGTGGTCTTCGGCACCCACAACATCGGCTCGCTGCCGGTGCTGCTGGAGCGGGCACGCGTGCAGGAGGAGGCGCAGGTCGAGATCCTCGAGTCGCTCGAGGTGTTCCCGTCGACGCTCCCGACCAAGCGCGAGTCGGCCTACGCGGCGTGGGTGTCGATCTCGGTCGGCTGCAACAACACCTGCACGTTCTGCATCGTGCCGTCGCTGCGCGGCAAGGAGAAGGACCGGCGGCCCGGCGACATCCTCGCCGAGATCCGCGCGCTCGTCGCCGAGGGCGTCAGCGAGGTCACCCTCCTCGGGCAGAACGTCAACACCTACGGCGTGGAGTTCGGGGACCGGTTCGCGTTCGGCAAGCTGCTGCGTGCCTGCGGCGAGATCGAGGGCCTGGAGCGGGTCCGGTTCACCAGCCCCCACCCGGCAGCGTTCACCGACGACGTGATCGAGGCGATGGCGCAGACGCCGAACGTGATGCCGCAGCTGCACATGCCGCTGCAGTCCGGGTCGGACAAGGTGCTCAAGGACATGCGGCGGTCCTACCGGCAGAGCCGGTTCCTCGGCATCATCGACCGGGTCCGCGCCGCGATGCCGGAGGCGGCGATCACGACCGACATCATCGTCGGCTTCCCCGGAGAGACCGAGGAGGACTTTCTCGAGACGATGAAGGTCGTGCGCGAGGCGCGGTTCTCCGGCGCGTTCACCTTCCAGTACTCCAAGCGCCCGGGCACGCCCGCGGCCGGGCTCGAGGACCAGGTCCCGCGCGAGGTCGTGCAGCACCGGTACGAACGGCTCGTCGCGCTGGTCAACGACATCGCGTGGGAGGAGAACAAGCGGCTCGTCGGCCGCACCGTCGAGCTGATGGTCGCCGAGGGGGAGGGGCGCAAGGACGCCGCCACCCACCGGCTGACCGGGCGCGGTCCCGACAACCGGCTCGTGCACTTCACCCCGGTCGACGACGCCGGCGCTCCGGTCGAGGTGCGTCCCGGAGACATGGTGTCGGTCGAGGTGACCTATGCCGCGCCGCACCATCTCGTCGCCGACGGCCCGGTCCGCTCGGTCCGCCGTACCCGCTCCGGCGACGCCTGGCAGGCACGGACCGCCGCTCCCGCCTCACCCGGGGTGATGCTCGGGCTGCCGCAGGTCGGGGTGCCCGCGCCGCTGCCCACGGCCCCGGGCGACGCCTGCTGCTCCTGATCCGGGGCTCGTGCAGCCGCCCGGGGCGCTGAGGTCAGGCGTGGAACCCGTGCGCCAGGATCGGCGGCACCCCGCCGTCGCACACCGCGTCGATGACCAGCTTCTCATGAGGTACGACGGGCGAGGGCAGCCCGTCGACGGGGAACCAGCGCAGGTCGGCTGACTTCTCGGGCTCCATGATCCGCGGCTCCCCGGCCCACGACGTCGCCGCGAGGAACCAGTCGACCCGCTCGTCGATCGGCAGGCCGGTCGCGCCGGTGCGGTGCATGGCGCACAGCGGCTCGAGCGCGACGTCGCTCACGCCGAGCTCCTCGCGGGCCTCCCGCTGCGCGGCCGCGAACACCGACTCGCCCCGCTCGACGTGCCCGGCGGCCGCAGTCGCCCAGTAGCCGTCCATGTAGCCCGTGTTCTGCCGCAGCTGCAGCAGGATCTCCCGGCCGGTGTCGCCGTCGCGCAGGAACAGCACGTAGGCGGCGGGGACGACGACGAAGCGGTCAGCCATCCCCGCACCCTAGCCAGCGTTCAGCCGTGGGAGTGCCCCGGGTTGGTGCCGGGGTCGGTGTCGTGTCCAGGGACCTCGGAGGTGTTCTCCTCCTTGGACAGGTCCGAGTGCGCGGTGCCACCGGTGGTCGGCTTCGTGCCGTGCGTGCGCCCGACCGCCGTACCGACCGTGCCGGTGCCCTCGGTGCCGGTCTCGTCCGCGGGGCCGGTCCACTCGCTGCTCACGCCCATGTCCCCGGCGAGACCGGCCGACGAGGCGGCGTTCGGGTTGGAGGCGTCCTCCTCACCGACGATCTCCGCGTCGTGCGGGGTCGTCTCGGGCTCACCCATCGCGTCGTAGGTCGTCCCGGTCTCCTCGGACTCGACCGTGGACTCCTCGGTGCCGTGGTACTCCTCAGGATCCTGCTGGCTCATCGGCCCCTCCTTGGTGTGATCGAGCTGGACTGCCTCCGGTTCGCGTGGCCACAACCCACGGTTCGCGTCACCACAACCCACGGTTCGGGTCAGGTCGAGGGCTCGCCCTGGGAGGACTCGGCGTTGTCCACCTGGTCCTCGGGGCCCGGCTCACGCGCGTCGGCGCGAGTCCCACGGGGGTCCGGGCCGGGCTCGCCCTCCGGTGTCGCCGGGGCGGGGATGGTCTGCGGGCCGTCGGGGGTGCTGCTGGGCTCGACGTGCGGCTCCGGGTCGGGCGTGGCCTCGCCGGGCTGGGTCGAGGTCGACGGGTCGTCCACCCGCTCGGGGGTTCCCGGCTGGGCAGGGGTGCCCGGTCCGCCCGGGGCCACCGACCCGTCGGGCGCGTCCTGCCGCAGCGGGCCGCCGGGAGGGGTGGGTGCGTCGAGGTCCTCCGAACCGTTGTTGGCCGGTCCGGGCTTGGGGTGCTCGTCTGCCATAGCCATGTCCGGGCCGTACCCGAGTGGATTCGGGCGAAACGCCGGTCAGCGGATGTCGTCGCTCTTCCCGTCCAGCCCGTCCAGCGCATGCTGCACCTTCTTCGCGGCGTCCCGTGCCTTGTCGAGGAAGCTCGTTTGAAAGACTCTCCCCCATGACCGAGCCCGAGGCAACGCCCCCGATCATCGCGGTGGTCGGACCCACCGCGGCGGGGAAGACCGACCTCTCGCTCGACCTCGCCGAGGCGCTCGGCGGGGAGATCGTCAACACCGACTCGATGCAGGTGTACCGGGGCATGGACATCGGCACGGCGAAGCTGCCGGTCGCCGACCGGCGCGGGATCCCGCACCACCTGCTCGACATGCTCGAGGTGTCCGAGCCGGCCACCGTCGCGGAGTTCCAGGGCTGGGCGCGCGCGGTGATCGCGGACTGCCGTGCCCGGGGGGTGGTGCCGGTCCTGGTCGGCGGCTCGGCGCTGTACACCCGCGCGATCCTCGACCGGTTCGAGTTTCCCGGCACCGACCCCTCGTTGCGGCGCGAGCTCGAGGAGGAGCTCGCCGAGATCGGTCCGGAGGCGATGCACCGGCGGCTCACCGCGGTCGACGCCGAGGCCGCGGCACGGATCATCCCGACCAACGGCCGGCGGGTGGTCCGTGCCCTCGAGGTGATCGCGCTGACCGGCCGGCCGTTCAGCGCCACCCTGCCCTCGCTGACCTACCACTACGCCGGCGTGCACCAGGTGGGGGTGGACATCCCGCGCCCGGTGCTCGACGAGCGGATCGCGGTGCGCGTCGACCGGATGTGGGAGGCCGGGTTCGTCGACGAGGTACGCCGGCTCGCCGACCGTGGCCTGCGCGAGGGTCGGACCGCGAACCGGGCCCTGGGCTACCAGCAGGTGCTGGCCTACCTCGACGGGCAGATCTCCGAGGCGGAGGCGAAGGAGCTGACCGTGACCGGGACCCGCCGGTTCGCCCGCCGGCAGGACAGCTGGTTCCGCAAGGACCCCCGGATCACCTGGGTCGCGTGGGACGACCCGGACCGGGTGCGGAGCGCGTTGGCGGCGGTGGCCGGGTCCGCCCGCGCCTGAGGCGTCAGGCGGAGAGGCGGCCGTGCGCGGCGCCGGTGTTGTCGAGCACCTCGAGCAGGAACACGGCCGCGTCGCAGGTGGTGCAGCAGAACTCGCAGCCGTCGTGCTCGCAGCCCTCCTCGACGGAGACGAAGATCCGCTCGCCGCCGCAGTCGGCGCACCAGGCCAGGACGCCGCTTCGCATCAGGGTGTCCGATCTGTTCTCCATGTCCCAGACGGTGCCAGAACCCGCCGACAGTTCCTGGAAGGACGCGCCCGGGTACCCTGAGGCAATGCCCGAGTCCTTCCCCTTCGTCAAGGGGCACGGCACCGAGAACGACTTCGTGCTCCTGCCGGACCCCGACGGGTCCGTGCACGGAGAGCTGTCCCCGGCGCTGGTCGCCGCGCTGTGCGACCGGCGGGCCGGCCTCGGCGCCGACGGGGTGATGCGGGTGATCCGCGCCGAGGCATCGCCGGACCCCGCCGCGGTCGCGGCACGCGGGCAGGCGGAGTGGTTCATGGACTACCGCAACGCCGACGGGTCGCTGTCGGAGATGTGCGGCAACGGCGTGCGGGTGTTCGCGCGGTACCTCGCCGACCACGAGGGCGTGGACACCACGCGCCCGCTGCCGATCGCCACACGTGCCGGCATCAAGCAGGTCACCTTCGCCGACGACGGCCGGGTCACCGCGGACATGGGGGAGCCGCTGGTGCTCGGCGACACCAAGGTCGGGGTGGGCGCGCGGACCTGGTCGGCGACGAACGTGAGCATGGGCAACCCGCACGCGGTGGCGTTCGTCGACTGCCTCGACGACGCGGGCCCGCTGCTGGAAGGCCCGTCGTACGACCCGGAGGACTACCCCGAGGGCGTGAACGTCGAGTTCGTGGCACGCCGGACGGGACAGCACGTCGCGATGCGGGTGCACGAGCGCGGCTCGGGGGAGACCCGGTCCTGTGGAACCGGGGCCTGCGCGGTCATGGTCGCCACCGCGATCGCCGACGGCGTGCGACCGGTCGAAGGGCCGGTCACCTACCGGGTGGACGTGCCGGGCGGGCAGCTCGACGTCACCTGGACGACCGAGAACCGGGTGCTGCTGACCGGCCCCGCGGTGCTGGTCGCCACCGGAGTCGTGCCAAATTCGTTCGCACCCGGCAGCTAGGCCGTGCGAGCATCGAGATGCCGGAACAATCCAGGCGCCGACGATGTTCTTCCAGGTGGATATGACTAACTCTCACAACGCATACGAAGCCGACCCGGTCCGCGCCGTGGACGAGCCGCTCGACGAGCGCCCCGACCTGTCCGCCGACGGGCCCGCCCCCTTCGACCTCGACGCCGAGCTGGCGGAGACGGAGGGCTGGGACTCCGGCTACACGGACGAGGACCCGGAAGAGGCGGACGGCGGCGGTAGCGCTGGGGATCTGGACCTGGCCGAGCGGCACGCACTGCGACGCGTCGCCGGCCTGTCGACCGAGCTCGAGGACATCACCGAGGTCGAGTACCGCCAGCTCCGCCTGGAGCGGGTCGTGCTCGTCGGCGTGTGGACCGAGGGTTCCGTGGAGGACGCCGAGAACTCCCTCGCCGAGCTCGCGCTGCTCGCGGAGACCGCGGGCTCCCAGGTGCTCGACGCGCTGTTCCAGCGCCGGCAGAAGCCGGACCCGGCCACCTTCATCGGTCGCGGCAAGGTGGACGCGCTGCGCGAGATCGTGCAGGCCTCCGGCGCCGACACCGTCATCTGCGACGGCGAGCTGGCCCCGTCCCAGCTGCGGAACCTCGAGGACCGGGTGAAGGTGAAGGTCGTCGACCGCACCGCCCTGATCCTCGACATCTTCGCCCAGCACGCGAAGTCGCGGGAGGGCCAGGCCCAGGTCGAGCTCGCCCAGCTCAACTACATGAAGCAGCGCCTCCGCGGCTGGGGTGGGAACCTGTCCCGCCAGGCCGGTGGCCGCGTCGGCTCGCAGGGCGGCGGTATCGGTGGTCGTGGTCCCGGTGAGACCAAGATCGAGACCGACCGGCGCCGGATCAACACCAAGATCGCCAAGCTGCGCCGCGAGCTCGCGCACATGCGCACCACCCGCGACACCAAGCGCTCCGAGCGCAGGCGCAACCAGGTCCCCTCGGTGGCGATCGCCGGCTACACCAACGCCGGCAAGTCCTCGCTGCTGAACCGGCTCACCGACGCCGGGGTGCTCGTCGAGGACGCGCTGTTCGCGACCTTGGACCCGACCACCCGACGCACCACCACTTCCGACGGCCGCGTCTACACGATGTCGGACACGGTCGGCTTCGTCCGTCACCTGCCGCACCAGCTCGTCGAGGCGTTCCGCTCCACGCTGGAGGAGGTCGCCGACTCCGACCTGGTCCTGCACGTGGTCGACGGCTCGCACGCCGACCCCGAGGGCCAGCTCGCCGCGGTCCGCGAGGTCTTCGCCGAGATCGGCGCGGACAAGGTGCCCGAGCTGGTCGTGATCAACAAGGCCGACGCCGCCGACCCGATGGTGCTGGCTCGGCTGAAGGCCCGCGAGCCGCACTCGGTGGTGGTCTCCGCCCGCACCGGGGAGGGCATCGAGGAGGCCCTGCGCGCGGTCGAGGCGGACCTGCCCCGGCCCGGCATCGCGTTCGAGGCGCTGCTGCCCTACGAGCGCGGGGACCTGCTCAACAAGATCCACGAGCACGGCGAGGTCGAGCACCTCGACCACACCGGGGACGGCACGGTCGTGCACGGTCGTGTGCACGCCGACCTGGCGGGCGAGCTGGCGCCGTACCTCACCTCGTCGGCGAACGCCTGACGCCCGACCGCCGGAACCTCAGCCGCCGGAACCTCAGCCGCCGGAACCTCAGCCGCGGGAGGCCGCGCCGACGAGCCACAGCCGTGGCGCGTCGTGCGCGGACATCCCGCGCTGCCGCGGCAGTATCAGCGGCTCCGGGCGCAGCAGGCGGGCGAAGCGCTCGTGGTCCTGGACCGCGCGGACGGCGCGGGCGGCGAACAGACGGGTGTGCAGAGCACCGTTCATGACGAACTCCAGGGTCGTCGGGCCCGTCCCCTACAACGAGCCCTTCGCTTCCGACGATACGGGTCCAACCGGACATCCGGGACGTATCGGCAGAACTGCCGGACCGCGGCCGGAACCGTGTCACCCGTCGGCCGCGGCGCCGTCGGCGTCGAGCACCGCGAGCGCGCCGAGAAACATCCCGTGTGACCAGACCAGCGGGTGGGCGCTCGGGCCCCACCGCTCGTCCCACTCCGCGAGTCGCTCGGGTGCCAGCCGGGGCGAGACCTGCTCGGGCAGCAGCCCGTCCGCGTCGGCGGTGCCGGCGACCCAGTCCAGCAGCTCGGCCGCGCGCTCCGTCGCGCCGGCGCGGGCGTGGTGCCAGGCGAGAAGCGAGGCGAGCACGGGCCACTGCCCGCCGCCGTAGAAGGTGTCCGCCTCGTAGCGGTGCACGCCACCGTCGGCGAGCCGATCCTCGACCGCCGCCACGGTCGCGGTGATCACGGGGTGGTCAAGCGCGAACACGTCGTAGAGCGCCGCCACCGCGAGCAGCGAGGCGTCGAGGTCCTCCCCGTCCAGCCACTTCACCAGCCGATCGTCGCGGATCCCCCTGGCCACGATGTCGCCGGCGGCCAGGGCGGCCACGTCCTTGGCGGTGGCGGCCAGCTCCTCGGGGAGCGTGCCCATCCGCACCGCCGCCTCCAGCCCGGCGCTGACCCCGGCGAGCGTGGTGACGTGGGTCCGGTCCCGGTTCTCCTCCCACCAGTCGCGGCAGGTGCCCCGGCCGGTGGCCACGAGGTAGCGCACCGCCACCTCGATCCCGCGGTGGTACGCCGTGGCGGACCCGCCCGTGCGTTCCAGGTGGCGCTCGAGCGCCCAGAGCCAGGTGCCGTACCCGTCGACCTGGTAGTTCCACCAGTCGTCCAGCTGCCGGCTGCCGTCGAGGTTGTACCGCGCGGGCAGCAACCGCTCGTCGGGCACCTGCTCCCCGGCCTCGAGTGCTGCCACGGCCGCGTCGACCGTGCCGGACTCACGGCGCAGCACCCGGTCGCACCAGCCGTGGAAGCGGTCCGCCTCGGCGGCCAGGCCGGCAGCGGAGGCGCCCTCGGCGATGAACGAGCCGTCCCGGAACCAGGAGAAGGCGTAGGGAGCGAAGCCCGGCGAGGCCGGCCACGCCCCGCCCGGGTCCTGGGTCTCGCGGAGCAGCCGCCGGGACCGTGCGGCCAGGTCGGGCCAGCGGGAGGAAATCGGGACAGAGGGGTTGACATCGCCACGCATGGTGAGTGAGGTTACTGGATGTAACCGTTTACAGAAACCGTTTACAAGCGTCTTTTTCCCACCCAGAAGGAGCGGCCCCGTGCGCCCCACCATCCGCGATGTCGCCAAGCGCGCCGGCGTCTCCATCGCGACCGTCTCGCGGGTGGTTCGCGACTCCGAGAGCGTGGCCGCCTCGACCCGGGACCGGGTCACCGCCGCGATCGAGGAGCTGCAGTACACCCCGAGCCAGCTCGGGCGCCAGCTCGCGGAGCGGCGGCACGCGGCCAACGGCATCGTCTTCCCGGACCTGTCGGGTCCCTACTTCGCCGAGGTGGTGCTCGGGTACGAGGCAGTGGCCGCCGAGCTCGGCCGGTCGGTGCTCATCTTGTCCACCCACGGCCGCGACGCCGCCCCATCGATGGTGACCGACATGGCCGGCCGGTGCGACGGTCTGGTGATCCTCGGCCGGACCGTGCCCGACGACGTCGTGGAACGGCTCGCGGCCCGGCGTACGCCGGTGGTGCTGCTCGCCCGGCCGCCGATCGGCGACGTCGACTCGGTCAACGCCGAGAACACGCACGCCGCCGAGCAGCTCACCGCCCACGTGCTCGAGCAGGGCGCCCGCCGGCTGGTGTTCGTGGGCGACCCCGACGACTCGCCCGACGTGGCGGCCCGGCTCGCCGGGATCCGCCGGGTGATGGACGCGCACCCCGAGGCGTCCCTGCGGCTGACCCGGGTGCAGGGCTACGACGAGGCCACCGGCGAGGCCGTGGCCCGGACCGCCCAGGCTGCGGCGGACCTGCCCGACGCGTTCCTGTGCGCCAACGACGAGCTTGCGCTTGGCCTGATGGCCGGGCTGCGGGCTGCGGGGGTCGACGTCCCCGGCCGGGTAAAGGTCACCGGCTGGGACGACGTGATGGCCGCCCGCTACGCCGGACTCACCACGGTCCGGCAACCCATGCGCGAGCTGGGCGCCACCGCGGCCCAGCTGCTCGACGAGCTCATCACCGGCTCCCGCACCGAGCCGCGACACGAGCTTCTCCCCACCGAGCTGGTCGTCCGGACCAGCACGACCAACCCCTGGAAGGACAACGGATGAAGACACGCACGACGACCGTGGTGCGCACACTGGCCGTGCTGGCTGTCACGAGCCTGGCGCTGAGCGGCTGCGGCCGGGAGGCCGAGACCGCGGACGGCGGGCCGGGGCAGGGCGAGGCCGTCGGGGAGGGACCCGCCACCGGCACCATCGACGTGTGGGCCATGGGCACCGAGGGCGAGATGCTCGGGGACTTCGTCGCCGACTTCGAGAAGGAGAACCCCGAGGCCGACGTGAAGGTGACGGCGGTGCCGTGGGAGGCCGCGCACGACAAGATCGCCAGCGCGATCGCCAGCGGCGAGACCCCGGACGTGAGCCTGATCGGCACCACCTGGATGGGCGAGTTCGCCGAGGCCGGCGGGCTCGAGCCGACCCCGGAGGGCCTGGTCGAGGAGTCGGACTTCTTCGAGGGCGCCTGGGGCTCCACGGTCGTCGGCGACACCTCCTACGGCGTGCCGTGGTACGTCGAGACCCGGGTGCTGTTCTACCGCAAGGACCTGGCCGAGAAGGCCGGTTGGGACAAGGCGCCGACCACCTGGGAGGAGCTGGACACGTTCGCCTCCGACCTGCGCGACAAGGCCGGCGTGAAGTACCCGCTGAGCCTGCAGCCGGGCCAGACCGGCTCCTGGCAGACCGTGCTGCCGTTCGCCTGGTCCAACGGCGCCAGCGTCACCACCGAGGACGGCACCGGCTACACCCTGGACTCCCCGGAGATGACCGAGGCGCTGGAGTACTACAAGTCGCTGTTCGACGCCGGCTACTCCGAGACCCGCGTGCTCGACCCGGGTGAGCTGGAGAGCGGCTTCGCCAAGGGCACCTACGGCTCGTTCATCTCCGGACCGTGGCACACCGGCCTGGTCGAGGACGCCGGCGTGAGCCAGGACGAGTACGCCGTCGCCCCGCTGCCGGGCAAGGACTCCGCGCCCGGCACCTCCTTCGTCGGCGGCGGCGACCTGGCGGTGTTCTCCGACTCCGACAACAAGGAGTCCTCCTGGAAGCTGGTGAAGTGGCTCTCCGAGCCCGAGGTGCAGCAGGACTGGTACGACACCATCGGCGACCTGCCCGCGGTCCAGGCTGCCTGGGACTCCGGCACGCTGGCCGAGGACCCGCAGCTGCAGGTGTTCGGCGAGCAGCTCGACAGCACGCAGGCCCCGCCGGCCGTGCCGACCTGGGAGGAGGTCGCCTCCGTGGTCGACGCCGAGGTGGAGAAGGCGGTCAAGGGCGCCAGCCCCGTCGACGAGGCGGTGCAGCGGATGCAGGGCCAGGCCGAGACGATCGGCACCGGGCTCTGACCGATGCGTGCCCTCACCTCGCGTCACGTCGACCCCACGCGGCGGCAGCAGGCTGTCGCCGCGTGGGTGCTGGCGGTGCCGTTCATGGCCCTGTTCCTGGTGTTCACCGCCGGGCCGGTGCTCGCCAGCCTCGGCATGAGCCTGACCGACATCCGCAGCACCGACATGCGCACGCCGTTCGCGGTGTCCTTCGTCGGGTTCGACAACTACGCCAAGCTGCTCGCCGACCCGCTGTTCCAGAAGGTCGCGGTCAACACCGGGCTCTACGTCGTGCTCGGCGTGCCGTTGACCATGGCGCTCGCGCTCGCCGCCGCGGTCGGCCTCAACCGGATCACCTGGCTGCGCGGGTTCTTCCGGGTCGGCTACTACCTGCCGGTCGTCACCAGCATCGTGGCGGTCTCGGTGGTGTGGAAGTTCCTGCTGCGTGACAACGGGGGACTGGTGAACACCGCGCTGGCCTGGGTGGGCATCGACGGCCCGGGCTGGCTGGACAGCACCACCCTGGCGCTGCCGTCGCTGGTGGTGATGTCGGCCTGGCGCAACCTCGGGACGCTGATGGTCATCTTCCTCGCCGGGCTGCAGACGATCCCGGCCGAGGTCAACGAGGCCGCCCAGGTCGACGGCGCCGGCGCCTGGCAGCGCTTCCGCACGATCACCGTACCCATGCTCCGACCCACCCTGCTGTTCGGCGCGGTCATCACCGGCATCGGCTACCTGCAGTTCTTCGAGGAGGCGTTCGTGATGACCAAGGGTGGTCCGCTCGACGCCACCCGCTCGGTCACGTACTTCACCTACGACCAGTTCGGCTTCGGCAACTACGGGGTCGCGGCCGCCGCCAGCTACCTGCTGTTCTTCGCGGTGCTGGTGCTGACGTTCGTGCAGTTCCGGCTGCTGCGAGAGAAGGACTGATCCGATGAGCAGGACCTACTCGCCCGACGCGGGCACCCCGCGCTGGCTCTACGCCGTGCTCGGTCTCGGACTGCTCCTGATGGTGCTGCCCTTCGTGTGGATGGCGGTGTCCTCGATCAAGCCCGAGGCCGAGGTGATGAGCGTTCCGCCGACCTGGTGGCCCGAGACCGTCACCCTGGACAACTACACCCAGCTGTTCAGCCGGCTGGACTTCCCGACCTACTTCTTCAACTCGGTCGTGGTCGCGCTCGCGGTCACCGCGGGCAACGTGATGTTCGGCGCGATGCTCGGCTACGCGCTCGCCAAGCTGGACTTCCCCGGCAAGCGGCTGATGTTCGGCCTCGTCCTCGGCACGCTGATGGTGCCCGGCGTGGTGACGTTCGTGCCGCTGTTCGTGCTCACCACGAACCTCGGCCTGACCAACACGCTGCCGGGCATGTTCCTGCCGTTCCTGGCCGGCCCGTTCGGCGTGTTCCTGATGCGGCAGTTCATCCTCGGCCTGCCCGACGAGCTGATCCAGGCCGCCCGGGTCGACGGCGCGGGCGAGCTGAAGATCTTCTTCCGGGTGGTGCTGCCGCTGTGCGGGCCCGCCCTGGCCACGCTCGGGATCCTCACCTTCCTGACCTCGTGGAACAACTTCCTGTGGCCGCTCGTGGTGGCCACCGAGGAGGACAAGTTCACCCTGCCGGTGGCGCTCGCGCTCTACTCGGTGGGCCAGAACGCGACGAAGTACGGCCTGCTCCTGGCGGGCGCGGTGGTCGTGGTCATCCCCGTGATCGCCGTCTTCCTCGCCCTGCAGCGCTACATCATGCAAGGCATCGCGATGACCGGAATCAAGTAACCCAAACCCTCAACGCCTCGATCTCGGGAGAGCACATGAGAGTACGTCGGACCACCAAGGTCCTCGCAGGAGCCTTGACCGTCTCGGTCGTGGCCGGACTCGGTGTCGCGTCCGCGGCACCGGCCCAGCCCGTCGTACCGACCGGGACACAGGCGTCGGGCGAGCGCGCCACCCTGACGCGATACGCCGCCGACACCTGGAAGTCCTTCGTCGCCATGGTCGAGCCGGCCACCGGCCTGCCGGACGACAACATCGGCGGTGACCTGAGCCCGGCCAGCCGCGGCGGCTACACCTCGCCCACGAACATCGGCGCGTACCTGTGGAGCACCGTGGTGGCCCGCGACATCGACCTGATCGGGGAGGCCGAGGCTCGCGAGCGGATGGCGCAGACCCTCGACAGCGTCGCCGGGCTCGAGCGGCACGAGCAGAGCGGCATGTTCTACAACTGGTACTCGCCGGCGACGGGGGAGAAGCTCACCGAGTTCCCGAACAGCGGGGACCCGATCAAGCCGTTCCTCTCCAGCGTCGACAACGGCTGGCTCGCGACCGCCCTGCTGCTGGTCGAGCGGGCCGAGCCGTCGCTGGCGGACGAGGCCGGGGCGATCCGCGCGGAGATGGACTTCGGGTGCTACTACAACCCGGAGGTGAACCAGATCCGCGGCGGGTTCTGGCCCGAGGACCCGCAGAACCCCGTCCTGCCCAAGGGCGACTACTGCGAGATGGGCGAGGAGGTCTGGTACACCGGGCACCACTACGGCGCGTTCAACACCGAGCCCCGGATCGCCTCCTACCTCGGCATCACCGAGGGCCAGATCCCGGCCAAGCACTACTACGGCACCTACCGGACCTTCCCGAACGACACCTGCGACTGGGGCTGGACCGAGACCCGGCCGGTCGGCCGGTGGCGGGAGTACCTCGGGGTCCGCGTCTTCGAGGGCGCGCTGCCGTACCGCGGCATGAAGGTCGTGCCCACCTGGGGCGGCTCGATGTTCGAGGCGCTGATGGTGCCGCTGTTCGTGCCGGAGGAGGAGTGGGGCCCGCGCTCGTGGGGCGTCAACCACCCGCTCTACGTGCAGGGTCAGGTCGAGCACGGGATGGACGAGGCCGGCTACGGCTACTGGGGCTTCTCCCCGTCGAACAACCCCGCCGGCGGCTACCGCGAGTACGGCGTGGACATGCTCGGCCTCGACGGCCCCGGCTACACCTCCGACCAGGAGCGCACCGACTGGGAGCAGCCGTACGAGGGCTGCCGTGAGGGCGAGTCGGCGCCGGCCGAGTACGGCGACGGCGTGGTCACCCCGCACGCGTCGTTCCTCGCGCTGCGCTACGCCAAGAAGCAGGCGCTGGCGAACCTGGCCAACCTGGCCGAGGACTTCGACGCCTACGGTCCGGGCGGCTTCTACGACGCGGTGGCGGTGCGGTCCGGCCAGGTGTCGAAGCGGTACCTCTCGCTCGACCAGGGCATGGTGATGGCCGCGCTCGGCAACGCGCTGGCCGACGACAACATGCGCCGCTACGTCGCGGCGGGCGCGATGGAGGAGTCGCTGCGTCCGTTGATGGCCCGCGAGGTGTTCAGCGCGGAGGGGCGGCGCTAGACGTGGACCGAGACGTGGAGACGGTGAGACGTCCCAACATCCTGCTGGTCGTCGCCGACGACCACGCCGCGAACGCGGTCGGCTGCTACGGCGGGCCGCACCGGGTCACCCCGCAGATCGACCGGATCGCGGCCGAGGGGATGCGGTTCGACGCGTGCGGGTGCACGAACTCGCTGTGCGCGCCGAGCCGGGCGACGATCCTCACCGGCACCTACAACCACGTCAACGGGGTCACCACCCTGTCCACCGAGTTCGACGCGCGGCAGCCCCAGTTCCCGGGGCTGCTGCGCGAGGCCGGCTACCGGACCGCGCTGTTCGGCAAGTGGCACCTCGGGCACGGCGGCGTGCACGACCCGCGCGGCTTCGACACCTGGGAGGTGCTCCCGGACCAGGGCGACTACCTGGACCCCGAGTTCCTCACGATGGACGGCGGCAGCCGGGTGCGGCCCGGTTACGCCACGGACCTGATCACCGACCTCGCCCTGGACTGGCTCGAGCAGGTGGGTGACGGCGACGAGCCGTGGTGCCTGCTGGTGCAGCACAAGGCGCCGCACCGTCCCTGGGTGCCGGCGCCGCGGCACGCGACGCTGTTCGACGACGAGCAGATCGACGTACCCGACACGTTCTTCGACGACTACGCGGGGCGTGCACAGGCGGCGGAGCAGGCACGGATGCGCGTCGCCCGGGACCTGAACGCCGAGGACCTCAAGGCCGACCCGCCGGAGGACCTGGATGCGGAGCAGGCCGCCCGGTGGGCCCTGGACCGCTACCTCACCGACTACCTGCGCTGCGTGGTCGCCGTCGACGAGAACGTCGGCCGGCTGCTCGACCGCCTCGACGCGACCGGGGCGGCGGAGGACACCGTGGTGGTCTACACCTCCGACCAGGGCTTCTTCCTCGGCGAGCACGGCTGGTACGACAAGCGGTTCATGTACCGCGAGTCGCTGGAGATGCCGCTGGTGGTCCGCTACCCGCGGATGGTCACGCCCGGCAGCACCAGTGACGCGCTGGTGCTCAACGTCGACTTCGCCCAGACCTTCCTCGAGCTGGCCGGCGTCGACGCGCACCCGCGGATGCAGGGACGTTCCCTGGTGCCGCTGCTCGCGGGCGCGGACCCGGCCGAGGCCGGCTGGCGCCGCGAGACGTACTACCGCTACTGGGAGCACCTCGACGGCTGCCACCACGTGGCGGCGCACCGCGGCATCCGCACCCCGGACCGCAAGCTCGTGCACTACTACGGCTCCGGCTGCGCGCAGCCCGGAGCGTCCTCCCGCCCCACGCCGGTGGAGTGGGAGCTGTTCGACCTCGTCGCCGACCCGCAGGAGCTGCGTTCGGTGTACGACGACCCGGCCTACGCCGCGGACGTGGCGGCGCTGTCCGCCGCGCTCGACCGGCTGGCCACCGACCTCGGCGACGACCTGCCGGTCCCGGCGGTCGCCGCCACCACCCCACGCACCGAAGGCAAGGAGACATCGTGACCACCGACGCACGCACTGACTGGGAGCAGCGGATCGGGATCCGCAGCGGACAGGCCGCGGCCGGGAAGGCCCCGCGGCTCGACCCGCCGACGGGCCTGACCGCCGTCCCCGGTCGCGCCCAGGTGACCCTGGACTGGGAGCCGGTGCCGCTCGCCGTCGGCTACCAGGTGCACGTGGCCGAGCACGCCGACGGGCCGTGGACGAAGCTGGACCACGCCGGCCGGGACGTCCTCTCGGTCCCGCACCCGCCCTACACCGACACCACGGGCACGCCTGGCGTGGAGCGGTGGTACGCGGTGAGCACCCTGTCCGACGTCGCGGTCGAGGGGCCGCTGTCGGAGCCGGTCGCCGCGACCCCGCACACCGAGGGGCCGGGGAAGGTGACCGTGTCCGTGGACGCGGCCGGTGACCTCGGCGAGCTGGACCGGCCGTGGCGGCCGATGATCGGCTCCGAGCACCTCTCCCACGCCGTGTCCACCGACCGCACCGGCGGCCGGGTGATCGGCGAGGAGCTCACCTCGGCCCTGGTCGCGGCCCGCGACGAGCTCGGCGTGGCCACGGTGCGCGCGCACGGCATCCTGTGCGACGACCTGGCGGTCTACCGCGAGGTGGACGGCGAGCCGGTGCACGACTTCACCGGGGTGGACCGGGTCTACGACCACATCCGCTCGCTCGGCCTCTACCCGGTGGTCGAGATCTCGTTCATGCCGCACGACCTCGCCAGCGACCCGTCCAAGACGGTCTTCGACTACGGCGCGATCGTCTCCCCGCCCAAGGACTGGAAGCGGTGGTACGACCTGGTGCGGGACCTGGTCGCGCACCTGGTGGAGCGGTACGGCCTCGACGAGGTCGTCGAGCACTGGTCGTTCGAGGTGTGGAACGAGGCCAACCTCGAGGTGTTCTGGTCCGGCACGCCGGACGAGTGGATGCACATGTACGACGTGACCGCCGCCGCGGTCCGCTCCGTCGACGAGCGCCTCGTGGTGGGTGGCCCGTCCTCGGCGGCGGCCGGCTGGGTCGAGGAGCTGCTCGCCCACGTCGAGCAGTCCGGGGCCGCTCTGGACTTCGTCTCCACGCACACCTACGGCGCCCCGCCGCTGGACTTCCGCGGCTCCCTGGAGCGCTACGGCCGGGCCGGCACCCCGATCTGGTGGACCGAGTGGGGCGTCACGCCCACGCACTTCAACGAGGTCTCCGACGCGGTGTTCTCCGGCGTGTTCCTGCTCAAGGGGATGGCCTCGGCGATGGGGCGGATCGAGGCGCTGTCCTACTGGGTGGTCTCCGACCACTTCGAGGAGCTCGGCCGGCCGCCGGCCCTGCTGCACGGCGGGTTCGGGCTCCGCACCGTCGGCGAGCTCCGCAAGCCCCGCTGGTGGGCGCTGAAGATGCTGGAGGAGCTGGGTACGACGGTGCTGCCCGTGTCGTTCGACGGGGACGGGGCCGGTTCGCTGGTCGACGTGCTGGCCACCCGCGACGCGGGCGAGAAGGGGGGCACCGTCAAGGTGCTCGCCTGGAACATGACGCTGGACCAGAACAAGGCCACCGGCGACCCCGCGCTGGACCGGGACGTGACCCTGTCGGTGCAGGGACTCCGCCCCGGGGCGACGTACCGCCTCACCCACCACCGGGTGGACGCCGCGCACTCCAACATCGCCGGCCGCTGGGGAGCCCTGCGCGACGGCGACCAGGCGTGGCCGACCGACGCGCAGTGGGAGGAGCTGCGACAGGCCGACCGGCTCGAGGAGCTCGAGCCGGAGCGCGAGGTGACCGCCGGACCCGACGGGGCGGTGACGGTCACGTTCGCGCTGCCGATGCCCGGGATCAGCGGTCTGGCGCTCACCCCGGTCGGCTGAGCCGGGCTACAGCGTCAACGTCGCGGGCACGTGGGTCCGCGACTCGATGTCGGTCGCCGCGGTGGCGAGCAGCTGGTGGGCGAGGTCCGAGAGGGCCCGCGCAGTGGCCAGCTCGTCACCGATGCGGCTGTCGGACTGGTCGGCGGGGTTTCGGCGGCTGCGGCCGTGACCCCGCACCTCCATCTTGTTGTCGAGACTGATCACGGCGTCGGCGATCGTGTCGTCGCCCTGCTCGTCGATGCTGACCTGCACGGTCCAGGCCTTCGTCGTCATGGCACACGCACCTTCCCTGGGTCGGGTGGGTGCGGGCCGGGGACACCAGTCTCCCGCCGGCGACGCGACGGGGCCAGTACCCGAGTAGGAGTTTCCCGCCGTCACCCCGCAAGATAGGCCCCATGACTCGCGCCGCCATCGTCCGTCTCGTGCTCGCCGTGCTCGTGCTCGGTGGGTCGATCGCCCTTGCCGTGCAGGCGGAGCCGAGGCTTGGCCTCGACCTGCGCGGCGGCACCCAGATCGTGCTCGAGACGCAGGACTCGCCGACGGTGGAGGCCGACGCCGAGGCGACCGACCGGACCCTCGAGGTGCTCCGCGGCCGGGTCGACGCGCTCGGCGTCGCCGAGCCCACCCTGGCCCGGGCGGGGGAGAACCGGATCATCGTCGAGCTTCCCGGGCTGCAGGACCCCCGCGAGGCGGCGCAGGTCATCGGCAAGACCGCCCAGCTCAGCTTCCATCCCGTGCTCGGGGTGGTCGGCCCGAACGCGAAGCCGGAGAAGGGCGAGAAGATCCTGCCCGCCGAGAGCGGCGAGCGGCTCCGGCTCGGCCCGGTCGCGGTCCCCGGTGACCAGGTGGAGAGCTCCGCCCCCGGCAACGACCCGTCCCAGGGCACCGGGTGGTTCGTCACCGTCGAGTTCCAGGGCGAGGGCGGGGACAACTGGAAGCAGCTGACCGCGGAGGCGGCCTGCGCTCCGCCCGGGGACCCCAAGCGCCGGGTTGCGATCGTGCTCGACGACACCGTCATCTCCTCGCCGCAGGTGGTGGAGAGCGTGCCCTGCGGCGGCGGCATGGCCGGTGGGTCCACCCAGATCACCGGCGACTTCACCTCCGACGAGGCCCGCGAGCTGGCGATCCTGATCGAGGGCGGCGCGCTGCCGGTCCCGGTGGAGATCATCGAGCAGCGCACCGTCGGCCCGACCCTGGGCGAGGCAGCCATCGAGGCCTCCGCCAAGGCAGGTCTCATCGGTCTGGTCATCACCGGGCTGTTCATCGCGATCGTCTACCGGCTGATGGGCCTGCTCGCGACGTTCGCGCTGGCCTGCTACGCGGTGATCTCCTACGCCGTGCTGGCCGCGCTCGGCGCCACGCTGACCCTTCCGGGGCTCGCGGGCTTCGTGCTCGCCATCGGCCTGGCCATCGACGCGAACGTGCTGGTCTTCGAGCGAGCCCGGGAGGAGTACACCGGCTCGGAGAAGA
Organism: Nocardioidaceae bacterium; assembly: GCA_035457605.1. Lineage (GTDB taxonomy): Bacteria > Actinomycetota > Actinomycetes > Propionibacteriales > Nocardioidaceae > Nocardioides_C. The sequence goes on along the minus strand of DATIBI010000251.1, from coordinate 13,379 downwards.
TGCGGTTGCCCACCGCGCTGGCGACCGGGTTCAACAAGGCGTGGTCGGCGATCATCGACAGCAACGTGACCACGTTGCTGGCCGCCGGACTGCTGTTCTTCCTCGCCTCCGGCCCGGTCAAGGGCTTCGGTGTCACCCTGTCCATCGGTGTGCTCGCCTCGATGGTCTCCGCGCTGGTCATCGCGCGGGTGCTCACCGAGCAAGCAGCCCGGACCCGGTGGCTGCAGCAGCACCCGAAGGTGAGCGGCCTCGCGACCACCGGACGGGTGCGCGAGGCACTGCGACGCCGGAACCCCGACATCATGAGTCGCGGGACCCGCTGGCTGGGTGTCTCCGCGGCCGCGCTCGTGATCGCCGTCGTCGGGATCGCGGTGAACGGGCTCAACCTAGGCGTGGAGTTCACCGGCGGGCGGCTGATGGAGTACTCCACCGGCGCCCCGGTCTCCGTGGACCAGGCGCGCAACGCGGTGGCGGACGCCGGCTTCTCCAACGCGGTGGTGCAGGAGTCGGACGAGAACAAGATCGCGGTGCGCACCGGCCAGATCAGCAACCAGGACGAGGTCGAGATCCGCGAGGCGATCGGCGAAGTCGCCGACGGTGCGACCAAGGAGCGCGACGAGCTGATCGGCCCGAGCCTCGGGTCCGAGCTGCGCACCAAGGCGCTGATCGCGTTCGGGATCGCGCTGCTGGTGCAGATGCTCTACCTCGCCGTCCGGTTCAAGTGGACGATCGGTGCCTCCGCGGTGGCGGCGATGTTCCACGACGTCATCCTCGTCGTGGGCATCTTCGCCTGGCTCGGCAAGCCGATCGACGGGGTGTTCCTCGCCGCGGCGCTGACGATCATCGGCCTCTCGGTCAACGACTCGGTCGTGGTCTTCGACCGGATCCGCGAGCAGTGGTCGAAGAGCAAGGAGCGCGACTTCGCGAAGGTGTGCAACGAGGCAGTCCTCGACACCATGCCGCGGACGGTCAACACCGGACTGGGCGCGATGTTCATCCTCGCCGCGCTGGCGATCCTCGGCGGCGACTCCCTGCAGGACTTCGCGATCGCGCTGCTGCTCGGGCTGGCCATCGGCACCTACTCCTCGGTGTTCACCGCCACGCCGCTGGCGGTGCTGCTGCAGCGGAGGTGGCCGATGGCGAAGGCCGAGCCGCAGAAGCGCACCGCCCGCCCCTCCCGCGCCCCCGAGGACTCCGGCGCGGTGCTGTGAGCCGGGGTGGGTGAGGACTGTGGATGTGCCGCCTCGAACCGTCGGTGCTCACCGGTAGGGTGCTCCGGTGCCTGAGACCACCACCGCTGCCGTGAGGACGTCCCGCCCCTCGGTGCGGGACGTGCTCGCCGCCGCGGTCGAGTCCCTCGGTGGGCAGGAGCGGCCCGGCCAGGTGCAGATGGCCGAGGCCGTGGCCCGGGCGATGGAGGGCGGGGAGCACCTGCTGGTCCAGGCCGGCACGGGCACCGGCAAGTCGCTGGGCTACCTGGTGCCCGCGCTGCTCCACGACAAGCGGGTGGTGGTGGCCACCGCGACCCTGGCGCTGCAGCACCAGCTCGTCGAGCGCGACATCCCGGCGCTGCTCGACGCCGCCCAGCACGTGCTCGGCACCGAGCCGACCTACGCCGTGCTCAAGGGCCGCTCGAACTACGCCTGCCTGCACCGGATCCGCGAGGGAGTGCCCGACGACCAGGGCGTGCTCGTGGACGTGCCCGAGGGGACCATGGGCGCGGAGGTGCTCAGGCTGCGCGCGTGGGCCGAGGAGGAGGCCGAGCGCGGCGGCGCCGGTGACCGGGACTCCGCACCCAAGCACACCGACAAGCTGTGGCGGCAGGTGTCGGTGAACCACCGCGAGTGCCTCGGGGCCACCCGGTGCCCGTTCGCGGTCGAGTGCTTCGCGGAGCGGGCCAAGGAGAAGGCGGCCCGGTCGCAGCTGATCGTCACCAACCACTCGTTGCTCGCGATCGACGCGATCGAGGGGGTGCCGATGATCCCCGAGTACGACGTGGTGGTCATCGACGAGGCCCACGAGCTGTCCGCCCGGGTCACCCAGGCCGCCACCGACGAGCTGTCCGTGCCCGAGATCGAGCGGGCGGCGAGGCGGTCGCAGAAGCACATCGACGGCACCGAGGCCGACGACCTCGCCGACGCCGCTGACGCGCTGCGTGACGCCGTCGACGAGACCCCGCCGGGGCGGATCGACACGCCCCCGGTGGCGCTCGCCGACGCGCTGGCCCTGGTCCGCGACTCCGCGCGGGCGCTGGTCTCGGCGTTCCCGAAGGAGTCCGGCGACGCCGCCGACGCCGACCCCGGCCGGACCCAGGCCAAGGGCTGGGTGCAGGAGCTGTTCGCCACCGCCGAGCGGATGGCCGCCGGGTCCGACGCCGACGTGCTCTGGCTCGCCGAGCGGGACCGCAGCCGCGGCGGCAACCAGCTGTGCGTCGCCCCGCTGCAGGTGTGGGGCCCGTTGCGGGACAAGCTGCTCACCGACAAGACCGTGGTGTTCACCTCGGCCACGCTGATGCTCGGCGGCGACTTCAACTCGGTCGCCACCTCGATCGGGCTCAAGCCAGGCGAGCGGGTCACCCACTCCATCGACGAGCAGGACCAGGGCGCCGCACCGGAGCCCGCGGCCGAGGCGCACGCCGGTGCACATGCCGGTGCACAAACCGGGGAGTCCCTGCCCTGGCGAGGCATCGACGTCGGCTCGCCGTTCGACTACGCGCGCCAGGGCATCCTCTACGTGGCCCGGCACCTGCCACCGCCCGGGCGCGACGGGCTCGGGCCGGCCCAGCTCGACGAGATCGTCGACCTCGTCGACGCCGCGAACGGGCGCACCCTCGGCCTGTTCTCCAGCCGCCGGGCCGCGGAGACGGCCGCCGAGGCGACGAGGGAGCGGCTGCCGCACCTGACCATCCTGGCCCAGGGCGAGGCGCAGCTTCCCGAGCTGGCCAGGCTGTTCGTGGACGACCCGCACGCCTGCCTGTTCGGCACGCTCAGCCTCTGGCAGGGGCTCGACGTGCCCGGCGACACCTGCCAGCTGGTGATGATCGACCGGATCCCGTTCCCGCGTCCCGACGACCCGCTGATGTCGGCGCGGCAGCGCGCGGTCGACCAGGCCGGCGGCAACGGGTTCATGGCCGTCGCCGCCACCCATGCGGCGCTGCTGCTCGCCCAGGGCGCCGGCCGGCTGATCCGCACCACCAGCGACAAGGGGGTCGTCGCGATCCTCGACCCCAGGCTGGTCACCGCCCGCTACGGCGGCTTCCTGCGCGCCTCGTTGCCGCCGATGTGGCCGACGACCGAGCGCACCGTGGTGCTCGACGCGCTCAAGCGGCTCGCGGGCTGACGCGGCTCCCAGGGCTCCCGCGGCTGTCCAACCGGGCGACCCGGTGAGACCATGGCCACATGCGGGAGTCTCCCGCGGGGACAGACGTGAGCGACACGGGGAGCCGGCTGGAGCTCCAGGCCCTGTCGTCGTACCTGGACGGCGACTATCCCGCGTCCGTGGACGCCTGCGCACGCGCGCACGGCGCCTACCGCAGCGCCGGCGACGCGCTGGGCGCAGCCCGCACCGCGCGCATGCTGGCGTGGATCCACGGCAACGTGCGCGGCGACTGGGCGGTGGGCCAGGGCTGGGTCAGGCGGGCCCTGACCGCCCTCGGCGACTGCGGCCCGGACACCTCCGGGTCGGGCTGGTCGGTGCTGATGCGGGCCTGGGACGAGCCCGACCCGGTGCGGCAGGCGGCCGGGTTCACCGAGGCGCTGGACATCGCCCGGCGCGCGGGTGACCGCGACCTGGAGTACGAGGCCCTGGGCTGGGTCGGGATCCTCCAGGTGTTCAGCGGCCAGGTGAACCAGGGCATGAACCTGATCGACGAGGCCCTGGCGGCGGTGTGCGCTGGTGACGTGCGCGATCTGGTCGTCATCGAGAGCACCTTCTGCGGGATGCTCTGGGCGTGTGAGACGGTCCAGGACGTCAGCCGCGCCGAGCAGTGGATCCGGGCGTCGGAGGAGATGTGCCGCCGCCGGAACCTCCCCGTGATGACCTCGTTCTGCCGGGCGCACTACGGCTCGATCCTCACCACGGCCGGACGCTGGCCGGAGGCGGAGGCGGAGCTGACCAAGGCGGTCGCCCTGGGGCAGCCGATCGGCCCGCGCGTCCACACCAACGCCCTGGTGCGCCTCGCGGACCTGCGCGTGCGCCAGGGCCGGTTGGAGGAGGCCGACCAGCTGCTGAAGGGGCTGGACCGCAACCCCGACGCGGTCCGTCCGCTCGCGGCGCTCCACCACTCCCGCGGCGAGCTCGAGCTGGCGCAGGCGGTGCTGGGTCGGGGGGTGGGGGCGGGACCGGAGAGCTGCAGCGACCTGGCGCTGCTCACCCTCCTCGTGCAGGTCGCCCTCGAGCGGGACGAGCCGGAGACCGCGGACCGGGCTGCGGCCCGGCTCGAGGAGCTCGCGGCCGGACGGCCCGAGCCCTGCCCGCGGGCCTACGCCCTCCTCGCGCGCGGGCTGGTCGGCGTCTCGCGCGGGGACCCCGGCGCCGCTGCTGCCCTGGACCACGCCGTGACCGGGTTCGCCGAGGCGCGCATGCCCTGGGAGCTCGCCCGGGCCCGGCTGGAGCTGGCCCGGGTGATCGCGGCGGACCGGCCGGACCAGGCGGTGGCCGAGGCGCGCTCCGCCCTGGAGTCCGCCGAGGCGCTCGGCGCCACCCGGCTGGCCGACGCCGCCGCGGAGCTCCTCCGCTCGCTCGGCGTGCGCACCCGGACCGGGCGTCGCGACGGGGCGGTGCTCACCCGGCGCGAGGCGGAGGTGCTCGCGCTGGTCGGCCACGGGCTGTCCAACCCGGAGATCTCCGACCGCCTCTTCATCAGCCGGAAGACCGTCGAGCACCACGTCAGCAGCATCCTGGTCAAGCTGGGGCTGCGCAGCCGGGCCGAGGCGGCGGGCTACGCCGCGAGGCACATGAGCCAGGAGATGGGGGAGCTCCCCGATTCCGGGGTGGGGTCCGCGGGTCGATCCTGATCGGCATGAGCCGACCGGAAGGGATCCGACCATGGACACCAACACCTACGACGCGATCGTCGTCGGGGCACGCTGCGCGGGGGCGCCGACCGCGATGCTCCTCGCCCGCCGGGGACACCGGGTGCTCGTCCTCGACAGGGCGACGTTCCCGAGCGACACCCTCTCCACCCACCTGATCCACCCGCCCGGGGTCGCCCGGCTGCGCGACTGGGGCCTGCTCGACGCCGTGCTCGCCACCGGTTGCCCGCCGATCACCCGGTACTCCTTCGACTTCGGACCGGTCACCGTCGCGGGCCGTCCCCGGGCCGCCCACGGACTGCGCGTCGCCTACGCCCCGCGGCGCACGGTGCTCGACAAGCTCCTGGTCGACGCGGCAGCCGACGCCGGCGCCGAGGTGCGGGAGGCCTTCACCGTCGACGAGGTGCTGGTGGAGGACGGTGCCGTCGTCGGTGTCCGCGGACACGGACGCAACGGCCGCCGGGTCACCGAGCGGGCCCGGGTCGTGGTCGGCGCAGACGGGCGGTACTCGTCGGTCGCCCGCACGGTGCGCCCCGTCGAGTACCGGCGGCACGGACGGCTGGCCGCGAACTACTACACCTACTGGAGCGGCCTGCCCGTCGCCGGGCTGGAGATCGTCATCCGCACCCTTCGCGCGTGGGCGGCGTGGCCCACCAACGACGGGCTCACCCTGGTGGTCATCGCCTGGCCCTACGCCGAGTTCGACGCCAACCGCCTCGACGTGGAGGGCAACTACCTCAAGGCGCTGGAGCAGGAACCGGCGTTCGCCGCCCGGGTAGGAGAGGCACGCCGGGAGGACCGGTTCCACGGGGGAGTGGTGGTGAACTACTTCCGCCGGCCGTTCGGGCCGGGCTGGGTCCTGGTCGGCGACGCCGGCTACAACAAGGACCCGATCACTGCCCAGGGCATCTCGGACGCGTTCCGCGACGCCGAGCTGTGCGCGCAGGCCCTCGACGCGGGGTTCACGGGGCGGCTGCCCCTCGACGAGGCGCTGAGGTCCTACCAGGAGGTCCGGGACGCCGCGGTGACCGCGATCTACGACTTCACCCTGGACCTCGCCGCCCTCGAGCCTCCGCCGCCGGAGATGCAGCAGCTGATCGGTGCGATGCCGGGCAACCAGGAGGCGATGGACGGGTTCGTCAGCGTGATGGCCGGCACCGTCTCGCCCGCCGACTTCTTCGCCCCCGACAGCGTGGGCCCGATCCTGGAGGCAGCAGGAGCCGCCGCACGCTAACGTCGGGACGTGACACGGCGGACGCGCGCCAGGGCGGCGCTGCTGGCGGGGACGGTCTCGCTCGCGCTCGCCGCCTGCACGGTCGCCGAGGGCGGGGGGAGCGAGCCCGCTCCGAGCCGGTCCGCCCCCAGCCGTCCCGCTCCCAGCCAGCCGGTGCCCACCCAGCCGGTCCCGACCCTGGCCGCGCGCACCGAGCCGCTCGTGCTCGCCGTGCACGCCACCCGGACGCGCGTGGCGCTGAGCCCGGCCACCGCCCGCGCGGTCCTGCGCGGTGACGTGCGGTCCTGGGCCGGCCTCGGCGAACCGGCCGGCCGGCTCCGGGTCGTGGCCGCCCCCGGCTCGCCCGCTCCGGGCCGGTTCGAGGCCGCCTCCTCCGGTGCGGCGGTCCGGGCCGTGGTCCGCGACCGGGACACCCTGGCCGTCGTACCCGCCCATGCGCTCGGCCCGCAGGTGCGCGCGGTCGCCGTCGGCGGGGTCGACCCGGTCCGCGAGGCGGTCGACTACCCGCTGCGGGTGCCGACCCGCGCGCCGGACCCGGGCCCGGTGGTCACCCTGGCCGTGGTCGGCGACGTCATGCTCGCGCGGGGCGTGCGCGACCCGGCCGCTGCGCTGCGTCCGATGGCACCGCGGCTGCGCCGGGCCGACCTGACCATCGGCAACCTCGAGAGCACGCTGTCCCGCGCCGCCGCCCCCAGGCAGGGCAACGACTCGTTCGGGGCGGACCCTGAGGTGGCGCGCCTGCTCGCGAACAGCGGCTTCGACGCCCTGTCGCTGGCCAACAACCACGCCGGTGACTTCGGCGACCGGGCGCTGGCGCAGACCGTGCGCCGGCTGCGTGCGGCCGGGCTGCGGACCTTCGGCGCCGGCGCGGACGCGGACCGGGCCTGGGCTCCCGCGGTGGTCGAGCGCCACGGCGTGCGGTTCGGCTTCCTGGGGTTCAACGCCATCGGCGAGACGCCCGCCGTGACCGCGAGCCGGTCCGGTGCGGTCTCGGTGAGCATGCCCCCGCGGACCGGCCCGCTGGACCGCGCCGAGCTCGACCGGTTCCTCCGGGCGGTCCGCGACCTGGACCGACGGGTGGACGTGGTCGTCGTGCTGCCGCACTGGGGCACGCAGTACACCCATCGCCCCGAACCGGTACAGCGCCGGGTCGGCCGGGCGCTGGTGCGTGCGGGGGCGGACCTGGTCGTCGGCGGGCACCCGCACTGGGTGCAGGGGGTCGACCTCGTGGGCGGCGTGCCGGTGGCGCACTCGCTGGGCAACTTCGTGTTCGACATGGACTTCATGCCGCAGACCATGGAGGGCGTGGTGCTGGAGGCGACGTTCACCGGCGGCGAGCTCCGCGGGGTCGCGCTGGTGCCCTACCGGCTGGACCGCCGCACGTTCGCGCCCCGCCCGATGCCCGATGCTGCCGGACGCGGGGTGCTCGCCGACGTGTGGTCGACCAGCGGGGCCGGCTACCGGCGCTGAAGCCAGGCCCACATCACCCGGCCGGTCCGGCCGAGCTGGCGCTGGTCGACGACCCGGGGGAGGTCGGCACGGGAGTGGTACGCCGCGTAGGGCGTGCTGCCGAGTCGTGCCACCGTGAAGCCGGCCTTCTCGAACGACCAGTGGTCGCTGGAGGTGTTCTCGCAGGACACCGCCGGTACGTCGACCCGCTCGGCGGCGCGCCGCAGCGACCTCTGCGCCCGGGCCGGAGAGAGCGGGCCGGTGCACACCGGGACGACCCGGCCGACCCCGACCCGGTCCAGGGAGACCATCGCGACCAGGGCCCGCCGCTGCTCCCGTGGCAGCTGCCGCACGAAGTGCTGGGAGCCGAAGTGGTGCTGGTCGTCCCCGGGCCCGCGGGGCTCCTCGGCGCCGAACGCGACGAACACCACCGGCAGCCGGGTGCCGCTGCGTGGCGTGAGCCGGGTGCCCTCCGCGGCGGCCACCCGCGCCAGCTCCAGCAGGACTGCCACGCCGCTGGCGTTGTCCTCCGCGCCCGGGGCGACGGCGACCGTGTCCAGGTGCGCGCCGACGATCAGGTGAGGGTCGGCGGGCCCGAGGTCCCGCGGAGTGGCGACCACGTTGAACGAGCGGCCGGCCCGGACCGGCACCCCCCACGAGTCGCCCGCGGGGACCGGGAACCGCTGCCGGGTCACGATGTAGCCGAGCCGTTCGAGCCGCCGCTGCACCAGCTCACCGGCCTCGCGGTATGCGGGGGAGGTGGCCAGCCGCGGTCCGATCCCGCCCGCCAGTCGGCGCACGTCGGCCATCGCGCGGGGTGCGGTGAACCGGGCGGGCCGTGCCGTGGGCCGCGGACCCGGGGAGGGCGACAGGGTCGTGGGCGCAGCCGACGACGGAGCCGAGGACGGAGGCGAGGACGGTGCAGGCGACGAGGGGACCGCCGAGCCTCCGTCGCCGGCGGAGGTGCAGGCACCCGCTGCCAGGCACAGCACGGTGGTCAGTGCAGCGGCGACTCCGCGCGTCCTCACCGGAGGTCCGACCTCATGCACCGACGGTAGCCGGTCGGGCCGGCCACCCGGCGACTACGACCCGGACACCGGCCCCTCCACCGGGTGCACCCGCTGCGACCGTGAGGTGGTCGCCCATGACGCGGTCCAGGTCGCCTCCGCGTCCGGGCGAGCCCGGTCGACGACGTAGTAGTCCATCTGGGTCCGCGCGGGGGTGACGTCGAGCACCGAGAAGCCGTGGTCGTCGAAGTTGAGGTAGCGCACGTGCCGGTTGTTGGCCTGGATGCTCGCCTCCACGGTCAGGCTGCTCGTGCGCGGCGGCGACCCGGTGATGTCGTCGAGGTTGTTGCTGGTCACCGACGTGCAGACGAACTCGGTGCCCACCGTGTCACCGAGCGGGTAGGTGCCCGCGTCGACGGGCAGGTCGCAGGCCCACGCGGAGTGGATGTCACCGGTGAGGAACACCGTGTCGGTGATGCCGTGGTCGCGCAGGTGCGCGAACAGCTCCCGGCGGTCCGCGGTGTAGCCGTCCCACTGGTCGGTGTTGTAGGCGACGCCGTCCTCGGGCAGCAGCCCGGTGACGTCGTTGAGGTTCGCGGACAGCTCGCTCGGCAGCGGCGGGAACACGACCGGCGCGATCATCACCGGGTTGCCGACCAGCTTCCACTGGGCGGTGCCGCGCGAAAGGGAGTCCTTGAGCCAGGTCATCTGGGCGTCCCCGGTGACGGTGCGCGCGGGGTCGCTCAGTGCCGGGTCCGCCGACGGCACCGGTGAGGGCGCCAGGCCCACCTGCTTGGAGCGGTAGGTGCGGAGGTCGAGCATGGACAGCTCGGCCAGGGTTCCGAAGGTCAGCCGGCGGAACAGCGCGGTGCCGTCCCCGGTGGCGACGGTGTCTCCCAGCCGGACCGGCATCCACTCGTCGTAGGCCCGGACCGCGGCCGCGGCGCGGGCTGCCCAGTCGCCCTCGCCGGCCTGGTGGTTCTCGGCGCCCTGGTCGTAGGCGTCGTTGGCGCTCTCGTGGTCGTCCCAGGTGACGATGAACGGGACCTGGGCGTGCAGCGCCTGCAGGTCCGGGTCGGTCTTGTACTGCGCGTGACGCCGGCGGTAGTCGGCCAGCGTCACCGTCTCCTTGGCCGGCACGTGCGGTCGGATGTCGGTGTTCGACGGGCCGTAGCCGTACTCGCCGGGACCGTACTCGTAGATGTAGTCGCCCAGGTGAAGAACGGCGTCGAGGTCGCCGCGCCGGGCCAGGTGCCGGTAGGCGCCGAACCATCCGGCCTGCAGGTTCGCGCAGGACACGACCCCGAACCGCAGGTTCGCCGGCGTGGCGTCCGGGGAGGGCGCGGTCCGGGTGCGCCCGACCGGGCTGTGCACTCCGTCGTAGACGAACCGGTAGTAGTACGTGGTCGCGGGCTGGAGCCCGGCTGCCTCGAGCTTGACCGTGTGGTCACGGGCCGGGCCGGTCTTGACCGACCCCGACCTCACCTTCGTCCTGAACGACCAGTCGGTGGCGACCTCCCAGCGCACCGACACCTGCGGCCCCTCGCCGGACCCGGGGGTCGCCGCCGCGGTCGGGGTGACCCGGGTCCACAGCACGACGCTGGTGGGGTGCGGGTCGCCGGAGGCCACGCCGTGCTGGAAGTAGGGGAGCGCGGCGGCGGCCGGCGAGGACACGCCGCCGGCCAAGGCGAGCGTCCCGGCGGTGGCGGCCGAGGCGGCGAGGAGGGTACGTCGGTCGAGCTCGAAGGGGGTCACGGGCCACGTGATACCCACCCCGGCGGGAGGGTTATACGTGGTCTGGTGCGGTTCGCCCCTCTGCGTCGGCTACAGCCTGCTGCGCCCGTCGTACCCGCCTCGCGGCTCACCCAGACCGAACACCCGGCCCACCGTGGGGGCGACGTCGACCGTCCGCGCGCGGGCCGTCGAGACGGTGCTCCGCCGCACCAGCGGGTGCCCACCGCCGATGAAGAACGGGATCGGCCGGGTCGCCGGGTGGCCGTGGTTGCCGGGGATCGGGTTGGAGTACGGCGCGGGGTCGCTGAACCGCCAGCCGGCCCGGCAGTAGGCGAGCAGGTCACCGGCGCGCGCGCCGAGCCGCAGGTCGGCCGGTTCGTGCACCGACAGCACGCCGGGCACGGCACGGACCAGGTCGCGCATCCGTGCCACCGCCCGGGTCCGCTGGTCGGCGGGGCCGGTCCAGTAGAGCAGGTCCGCACCGCCGTTCTGCGCGATCTGCACCCGCCCGGTCAGGGCCGGGTCGGCGTCGAGCACGGGCGCCAGCGAGATGATCCGGTCCGGGCGGGACCAGTCCATCGAGTGGTCGGCGAGGACGACCACCGCCGACGAGCGCCACCGGCCGGTGGAGCGGAGCATGTCCACGAACCGGCCGACCTGGGTGTCGACGCTGACCAGGGCCGCGCGGCGGGCCGCCTGCAGGGTGGTCCCGGTCAGGTCCGAGTGGCCCATCCGGTCGCAGTCGCCGAGGTTGACGAAGACCAGGTTCGGGTCGAACCGCTCGACCATCGCGAGCGCGGCGTCCATGGTGAACGCGTCGGGTGCGTGCCCCGAGACCGGCACCACCGGCTCGGGCTCCCAGCGGTGCGTGGCGCGGGTGCCGAAGATGCCGAACAGGTACTCCTTGCTCAGCACGGTGCCGGTGGTGAACCCGTTCCGGTTCAGCCGCTCGATCACGGTGGGGAAACGCAGGTCGCTCGCGCGGTCCAGGTCGCGGACCTGACCCTCGAGCCGGTCGTAGACCTGGTTCGCGGGGACGCCGCTGCGGTCCGGACGCACGCCGGTCATCATCATCACGTGGTTGGGGATGGTCTCCATCACCGGCAGCGACTGCGCCCGCGGGAAGCTGGTCCCGCCGTCGCGCAGCGCCTGCAGCCGCGGGGTGAGCCCGGAGTCGATCTCGCCGGGACGGCAGCCGTCCACCACGAGCACGTAGACCCGGCGGCGTCCGGCGGCTGTCGCGGGCCCGCCGGCAGCGGTGGAGAACAGCAGGCTCGCCCCGGCCGCCGTACCGACCTTGAGCAACGAGCGACGGTCGAACCCGGTCATCGGGAACCACCGACCGGCCGGTCGACCGCGTGCACCCGCTGGGTGTCGGCGGCCGTCGCCCACGACGCGGTCCAGGTCGCACCCGACCGTGGGTCGGTCCGGTCGACGACGTAGTAGTCCATCTGCGTGCGGCGCGCGGTCACGTCGAGCACGGAGAACCCGTGGTCGTCGAAGTTGAGGTAGCGCACATGCCGGTTGTTGGCCTGGATCCCGGCCTCGACCGCGAGGCTGGTCGTGCGCGGCGGGGAGCCGGTGATGTCGTCGAGGTTGTTGCTGGTGACCGAGGTGCACACGAACTCGGTCGCCACGGTCGCGCTCGCCGGGTAGGTGCCCGCGTCCACGGGCAGGTCGCAGGCCCACGCAGAGTGGATGTCGCCGGTGAGGAACACGGTGTTCTGCACGCCGTGGTCGCGCAGGTGCGCGATCAGCTCGCGACGGTCGGCGGTGTAGCCGTCCCACTGGTCGACGTTGTAGGGCACGCCGTCCTCGGGCAGCAGCCCGGTGACGTCGTTGAGCGCGCCGGTCAGGTCGGCGGGCAGCGGCGGGAACACGACGGGACTGATCATCACCGGGTTCCCGACCAGCTTCCACTGCGCGCGGTCACGGCGCAGCGACTCCTTCAGCCAGCGCATCTGCGCGTCACCGGTGATGGTGCGGCCGGGATCGCTGGCCTCCTGCAGGTTCTGCCTCGACCGGTAGGTGCGCAGGTCGAGCATGGACAGCTCGGCGAGCCGGCCGAACCGCAGCCGCCGGAACAGCGCGGTGCCGTCGCCGAGGTCGGCGGTCTCGCCCATCCGCACCGGCATCCACTCGTCGTAGGCGCGGTGCGCGCGGGCCCGGCGGCTTCGCCACCGGCCCTCGGTCGCCGGCTGGTGGTTCTCCGCCCCGGTGCGGTAGGCGTCGTTGGCGGACTCGTGGTCGTCCCAGGTGACGATGAACGGCGCCCGGGCGTGCAGCGCCTGCAGGTCCGGGTCCTGCTTGTACTGGGCGTGCCGGCGCCGGTAGTCCGAGAGGCTCACGATCTCCCGGGCCGGGACGTGCCGCCGGACGTCGCGGTTGGCGTTGCCGGCGCCGTACTCGCCGGGTGCGTACTCGTAGAAGTAGTCGCCGAGGTGCAGCACCGCGTCGAGGTCGTCGCGCCGGGCCAGGTGCCGGTAGGCGGAGAACCAGCCGGCCTGGAGGTTCGCGCAGGAGACCACGCCGAAGCGCAGGTTCCGCGGGGTCGATCCCGCGGCGGGCGCGGTGCGGGTGCGGCCGGTGCGGCTGGCCTCGCCCCGGTGGAGGAACCGGTAGAAGTACGTGGTCCCCGGGCGCAGCCCGGTCGCCTCGAGCTTGACCGTGTGGTCGCGGGCCGGACCGGTGGTGAACGTGCCCTCCCGGACCACGTCGGCGAACCGGCGGTCGGTGGCGACCTGCCAGCGGACCCCGACCCGCGGGCCCTCGCCGGAGCCCGGGGTGGCGGCCGCGGTCGGGGTGACCCGGGTCCACAGGATCACGCTGGTCGGGTGCGGGTCGCCGGAGGCCACGCCGTGCCGGAAGTAGCGGCCGGCCGCGGGCGCCGGGTCCGGCATAGCCCCGGCGTTCGCCAGGGAT
>DATIBI010000250.1:0-36387 GCA_035457605.1 Nocardioidaceae bacterium | reverse complement strand
CCATCACCGGCTCGTTCAACGAGATGACGATGCAGAACGGCATCCCGCTCACCGACGAGATGCAGCTGCAGCTCGCCGAACGCTACGGCGGCAACGAGTCCTGGGGTGGCCCGATCATGGACCCGCACTACTCCGCCGCGTGGGCGTGGGCCGGGAACACCCCGTTCAAGTGGGGCAAACAGGTCGGATCGCACCTGGGCGGCACCCGCAACCCGATGGTGGTCCACTGGCCCGAGCACATCCCCGAGCCCGGCGGGCTTCGCTCCCAGTTCACCCACGTGACCGATGTTGGTGCGACCATCCTGGACATCGCCGGGATCCCGGCCCCGTCCCGGGTCGACGGCGTCGAGCAGGAACCGCTGCACGGGGTCACGTTCGCCGACTCGCTGATCGACGCGTCGGCGCCCGAGAGGCACACCCAGCAGTACTTCGAGACGATCGGCAACCGCGCCATGTACAAGGACGGCTGGTGGCTGGCGATGAAGACCCCCCGCATCCCGTGGGTCGTCACCCCCGAGGCGTTGAAACCGTATGCCCCGGATGTGTGGGATCCCGACGCCGACCCGGCCGAGCTGTACTACCTGCCCGACGACTTCACGCAAGCCCACGACCTGGCCGCCGACCACCCCGAGAAGGTCCAAGAGCTCAAGGACCTGTTCTGGGCGGAGGCGGAACGGTACAAGGTGCTGCCGCTGCTGGCCACGCTCTCGGCGTTCTTCGGCATCACCCCGCCCCTCGAGGACACCGCCACGATGGAGTTCCGCGGCGATGTCCAGAACGTCGCACCCGGGATGATCCCGCGCATCTACAACCGCTCGTACGCGATCAGCGCCGACCTCGTCGTACCCGACAGGGGCGCCGAGGGCGTGATCGTCGCCGAGGCCGACCACCTCGGCGGGTTCTCGCTGTTCGTCGACGCCGGCCGACTGACCCACACCTACTCGATGATGGGCGTGTTCGTCTATCGCCAACAGGCCGACACTCCGCTCCCTAGCGGCGAGGTGAACGTGCGGATGGAGTTCGCCGCCGACGCGGCCAAGCCCGCCACCGGTGGCCAGGTCACGCTGTTCGTGAACGACGCCCCCGTCGGCGGCGGACGGATGGAGCACACCGTGCCGATGCGATTCTCCGCCTACTCCGGCATGGACATCGGCCGCGACAACGGCGGCGTGGTCGACCTGAGCTACGCCGACCGGCAACCGTTCGCGTTCACCGGCACGGTCAAGAAGGTCGTCTTCGACGTCAAACCCCATCGCACCGTCGAGGACGAGCAGGCCGTCCACACGGTCGCGCACCACGCCCACGCCGCACACGGGATCTCAGGATGAACCCCGCCACCGCCGGACTCCGGGTCCTCTCACTGCCGTTCAACCACGAGACCACCGACGTCCTCATCAGCAGCTACCTCTCCCACGACGCCGCACACGACGACTACCAGGCCGCGCTGGCCTGCGGGGGCTACCTGCACGGCGCGATCTTGGTGAGCAGGGACCTGAACGGCAAGGTCTCGGTGGAACAGTCCGACCACCTGGTCCGCGAAGGCGCCCAGGGCCTCGGCACCCTTGGTTTCCTCTCCGGACTCGTGGTCTGGCCGCTGATCCCTCTCACCACCGGCGTCGGCGCCGCCATGGGCGGGATCATCGGCGAGGCGCTGCACCTGCTCACCGAGACCAAGGTCAAGGGCCAGGCAGCGACCATGATCCCCCTCGGCTGCGCCGCGCTCATCCTGGCCTACCCGCGTTCCTCCGCCAACGCAGTGGAACCTGTCGTGACCAGGGCGATCATCAAGGCGACGGGCGAAGCGAGCGGCCACCACGTCCAGGCCCTCAGGGGCGCACTCGCCGGCGCGCAGCAGCAGATGGCCGCGACCGGGCCGTAGGAACGGTCATGGACGAGCGACAACCGGCCGTTCGGCCCGTTTGCTGTGCCGCCCCCCGCGGGGACGGCGGCTACGACCCGGCGCCACCGCGCGCCCGCCCGGGGCAGGTCACAGCCACAAGCATCGCCGAGGACACCACGCTGGTGCACCTTCCCGGCGGGTCGTTCCTGATGGGTGGCGACGACCCTGACGGGTTCCCTGCCGACGGCGAAGGCCCGATTCGCCGGGTCACCCTCTCACCGTTCCGCATCGACCGGTACGCCACGTCCAACCGACGGTTCACGGAGTTCGTGGACGCCACCGGCTACCGAACGGACGCCGAGCGGTACGGCTGGTCATTCGTCTTCGTCGGCCTACTGCCTGCCGGGTTTCCGATCGCCAGCGCGGTGACGCAAGCACCGTGGTGGCGGCAGGTGTACGGCGCCGACTGGCGACACCCCGAAGGCCCAAGCTCGTCTCTGGCCGAACGGATGGAACATCCGGTGGTGCATGTCTCGTGGAACGACGCTGTCGCGTACTGCCAATGGGCTGGGCGGCGGCTTCCCACTGAAGCCGAATGGGAGTACGCCGCCCGCGGTGGCCTCGAGAGCGCGAGGTACGCGTGGGGCGACGAGCTGACACCGGACGGTCGGTGGATGTGCAACATCTGGCAAGGCACCTTCCCTACCGACAACACGCTGGACGACGGTTTCCTCGGCACCGCACCGGTCGACGCCTTCGACCCCAACGGCTTCGGTCTCCACAACGTCGCGGGCAACGTCTGGGAGTGGTGCGCCGACTGGTTCAGTGCCACCCACCCGGACACTCAAACGGCCGACCACAAAGGTCCGCGAGGCGGCGAGTCCAAGGTCATCCGCGGCGGCTCCTACCTGTGCCACCACTCCTACTGCAACCGGTACCGCGTCGCGGCCCGAACGGCCAACACACCGAGAAGCTCCACCGGGAACATGGGATTCCGCTGCGGCGCCAGCTAGACGGTCCAACACCCGTGCCTAGGGCTCACGCTTGCCGACCGCCCGCGGCTCGGCCGCGTCCCTGCGACGTGGGAGTCCCCGGACCGGTACGTCGGGGACGGGGCCGCCGGGCTCGGGACCCCTCGCGGCGGCGGCCCTGCCGTAACGGGCAGCCAGCGGGCCGGCGGTGACGCCGTGCGCGATGACGCTGAGGAAGACCGTCGTGGCTATGACGACGACCGCCTCGTCCGCGCCAGGTCCGAGCTCCTCCAGCGCGAGCAGGGCGAAGACGAGTGACGCCAGACCGCGGGGACCGAACCAGCCCACGAAGAGCACGCTATTTCGGTCAAGACGCGCACCGACCAGAGCCAGCGCGACCGGAACCATGCGGACGATCGTGAGGCTGAGCGCGGCGTACAGCATGATGGTCGCGTCCATGCGGTCGGGGATGAGCGGGACGGCGATCGCGCCGAACGCCACCCACACCAGCAGCGACACCAGGCCGCTCGCCTGCTCGAGGAACAACAGTTCCTCGGGTCCGCGCCGACCGGCCGCGCCGCCGAACGCCAGACCGCCGCAGAAAGCGGCGACGAACCCGTTCCCGTGAAGTGCCAACGCGGTCCCGTAGGCGGCGATGGCCAGCGCGAGCACCGCGATCCCGGAGAAGTCCTCCGAGGCCCAGTCCCTTCGCCGCGCCCGCCGCAGCAGCCAACCGCCGCCGAACCCAACCGCGCCGCCGACAGCGGCACCGATCGCGAGCTCCACGACCGCCTCGCCCGGGCCCAGCGCGTTCGCGATGCCCTCGGCGGAGGCCGCACCGGCGAGCGCGAGCATCACCACGGGCGTCACGATCCCGTCGTTGAGGCCGCTCTCCACGGTGATCAGGCGCCGGATCCGGGAAGGCACCACCCTGTTCGTCACCACAGGAACGCCCAGCGCCGCGTCGGTTGGTGCCAGCGCCGCGCCGACCAGCAGCGCGAGCCACAGACCCATTCCCGGGAACAGCAAGGTCGCCAGGCCCCAGCCCGCAAGCACACTCAGCGGCAGCCCGATGGCCAGTAGCCGGAGGACGCGGGCCGCGTCGCTGCGGAGGTCCTGCACGCGCACCCGCGCCGCGTCCGCGAAGAGCACCCAGACCAAGGTCAGCTCTACCAGAGGCTTGAGGGTCTCCGGCGCCCGCTGAGAATCGACGAGACCGAGCCCTGCCACGACCGCACCCACAACCGTGAAGGCGATGGGGGCCGTGAGGTCTGCGCGCTCCAGACGTGCCGAGACCAGGCCCCACACGAAGATCGCGGCGGTGACGAGCAGGATCGCCGCTTCCTCCACGACAGGCTCAGCGTGACTCGTGAGCCATCAGGTCGATCGCCACGGTCGCGGCCAGAACGGTCACCGGATCCCGGTCCGGAGCGATCTCCACCCCGTAGGTGTCGGCAATCCGGAACCACTTCTTCGACACCGTCGCCACCGGGGTACGCCCGTCGGTGAACGTGTACTCGTGGTCGACCACGTTTCCATGGACCTCCAGGTCTGGCCCGTCGCCGATCTGCACGCTCCAGCGATCCCGTACGGGGCTGACCAGAGCCTTCTTCACCATCGCCAGGCGGTTACCGTCCGGATCCTCGACTTCCACGGAGTCCTTCAGCCGGGCCACCCGCTGCCGGATCTTCGCCAACTCGTGCCCGTCGGCGTCTTCGAAGACAAGCGTCTTTCGCAGTCGGAGAGCCTTGCCGTCCACCTTGTACGCCTTTTCGCCGCCGTCGGTCTCAATCCAGAAGTCGTCGCCGATCGACAGCAGACGCTGGCGCATCTTGTAGTGCACCGGTCTCTCGTCACCGCGCCGCTCTTGGCGGCGTTCCTCACGCCGCTCGTGTCGCCTACCCAAAGGCACGCCGGTCTCCTCTCGTCCGTCGCAAACGGCAAGCCTCGCCGGGGATCCCCGCTGATACTTCACCCCCCGTGGATGAACGACCGGGAGTCGGAAACCGGAGCTGCTGCCCGGACCGAGAACGCCTCGGCATGCTGCGGCGCTCTCGGCGCTCAGTGGTGGAACCCGCTCGGCTGGTCCTCGTGCGGCATGGGCCCGGAGAGGTCGTCGAGCCACTCGACCGCGTTCCGGAGGTCGCGCAGGAACAGCTCGGCCATGTCGTGGCTGAAGCCGTTGCGGGCAACGACCCGGAGCACCGCGAGGTCCTCCCGCTTGGGCGGCATGGTGTAGGCCGGGACGAGCCAGCCGCGTTCACGCAGCTTGCGTGACAGGTCGTAGACGTCGTACTTCGTCACGGCCTTGCTCAGCGCGAAGGTGACCACCGGCAGGTCGGTGCCCCCCGTGATCACGTCGAACTCCGGCATGGCCTCGAGGGTCTGCGCGATGTGCACGGCCACGTCCTGGCAGGTCTGCTGGGTCAGGCGGAACCCCTCCTTGCCGAGTCTGAGAAAGCGGTAGTACTGCAGGACGACCTGCGCGCCCGGACGCGAGAAGTTCAGTGCGAACGTGGGCATGTCGCCGCCGAGGTAGTTCACGTGGAAGACCAGGTCCTCCGGCAGGTACTCCGCCTCGCGCCACAGCACCCACCCCACTCCGGGGTAGACCAGGCCGAACTTGTGGCCCGAGGCCTGGATCGACACGACGCGGGGCAGCTGGAAGTCCCAAACCAGGTCCGGCTGCACGAACGGGGCGATGAAGCCACCGGAGGCGGCGTCGACGTGGACCGGGACGGAGACACCACTGTCCGCCTCGTAGCCGTCGAGCGCCGCGCAGATCTCCTGCACCGGCTCGTAGCTGCCGTCCATGGTCGAGCCGAGCACCGCCACGACCCCGATGGTGTTCTCGTCCACGTAATCGAGCAGCCGGTCGGCCGTGAGGTGGAAGACGTCGCCCACGAGCGGGACGTACCGCGGCTCGACCTCCCAGTAGTTCGCGAACTTCTCCCAGACGACCTGGACGTTGCCGCCCATCACGATGTTGGGCCGGTCCGTCGGCCGGCCGGCCGCACGCCGCGCCTGCTGCCACCGGCGCTTGAGGGCGAGGCCCGCGAGCATGCACCCCTCGGAGCTCCCGGTCGTCGACGTCCCGACGGTCGCGGGGTGCGGCGCATGCCACAGGTCCGCGATCATCCGGACGCAGCGGGCCTCGATCTCCGCGGTCTGCGGGTACTCGTCCTTGTCGATCATGTTCTTGTCGAACGTCGCGGCGTAGAGCCGGTCCGCCTCGTCGTCCATCCAGGTCGTCACGAACGTGGCGAGGTTGAACCGGGCGTTCCCGTCGAGCATCACCTCGTCCATGACGATGCGGTACGCCGTCTGGGGCAGCATCTCGCCGTCGGGCAGCCGGTCCTTGGGGACCTCGAGCATCCCCGCCCGGGCGAAGGTCGGGATGAGCGTGGACTCCCGGGTGCCTTCGCGGGCCTTCTTCCACACGGCCATGACGAACCCTCCGTTGGGGTCAGGACCCGACCAGGCAAACCCAGGATCGGTCCGGGTTCCTCATCCCCGGCGGATGAGTCCGGTGTCGGTGCCCCCGAGGTGGAATCGAGGTGAGACGAGGAGACGAACGGGAGGTCGCCGTGTGTCGTTGGCTCGCCTACTCCGGGTCGCCGGTGCTGCTGGAGGACCTGCTCTACAAGCCGCAGCACTCGCTCGTGGTGCAGAGCCTGCACTCGCAGATGGGCGCCGAGACGACGAACGGCGACGGGTTCGGCGTCGGGTGGTACGGCACCCGGGACACCCCGGGCGTGTTCCGCAGCACCGAGCCGGCGTGGAACGACGGCAACCTCCGCGAGCTCGCCGGTCACCTCGCGTCGCCGCGGGTCTTCGCGCACGTCCGCGCGTCGACCGGCTCACCGGTGCAGCTGACGAACTGCCATCCGTTCCGTCACGGGGCCTGGCTGTGGATGCACAACGGCTTCCTCAACGGGTTCGCCGCGCTCAAGCGCGACCTCGCGCTGGCGGTGGACCCTGCGTTCTTCGCCGACATCGAGGGTACGACGGACTCGGAGCTGATGTTCTTCCTCGCGCTGACGTTCGGCCTGGAGGACGACCCGCCCGCCGCTGTGGCCCGGACCGTCGGGTTCGTGGAGGAGACCGCACTGCACCACGGCGTCCCGCACGTCGTGCAGATGACCGTGGCCACGACCGACGGCGAGAGCACCTGGGCATTCCGCTACTCGAGCAGTGGCCGGGCGCGTTCGCTGTTCCACAGCACCGACGTCAGCACGCTGCGCCACCAGTACCCGGACAACCCACAGCTGCACCAGCTGTCCGACGACGCGCGTCTAGTCGTGTCCGAGCCGCTCGGTGACCTCCGCGGCGCCTGGCGGGAGGTGCCGGAGTCGACCTGTGTCGTGATCCGCGGTGGCCGTGAGGAGCTCGTCCGGTTCGAGCCCGTCGCAGCCCGGACCGCGGGGTGAGGAGCTACCCGTCCGCCCCGGCCGGGTGGACGGTCGTGGATCGCCGGTCCTTCGGACGGTTCACGACCGCGGTGACCTTCGAGCACCAGGACGGGCGCAGGCTCGAGTGGTCCTCGCGGCGTCACCGCAAGCACGCGTCCCGCCTGTCGCGCATCCGCCCGCAGCGGGAGAACCTCTGGTGGGCGCCGCATCGCGCGTCGTGGTGGATCGCGGTGCTCTTCGTCATCGGCTCGACCTGCTTCCTGGTCGCCCCGCTTCCTGCCTTCCTCGCCGCCGTGGGCGGCTCCACCGACGCACTCGTGTTCTTCGTCGGCTCGATCTTCTTCACGTCCGCGGCCACCCTGCAGTGGCTGGAGACCATCAACACCGACCCGGGGCCGACGTCCTCGTCCGAGGGGGCGGTACGGGTGCTCGCCTGGGAGCCGCGCCGGATCGACTGGTGGAGCAGCGGGGTCCAGCTGGTGGGCACCTTGTTCTTCAACGTCACGACCTTCCGGGCGCTGAGTGTCGGCGTCGACGCGGCTTCGTACGACCGGGTGGTCTGGAGGCCGGACGCGCTCGGCTCGGTGTGCTTCCTGGCGTCCGGCTGCCTGGCCTACCTCGAGGTGACCGGCGGCCCGGGGCGGCTGCCTCCACGCACGCTCGAGGGGGCCCTGGTCACGGTGAACCTGCTCGGCTGCGTGGCGTTCGCGGTGTCGGCGGCCGCGGCGTTCGTCGTACCCGCCACAGGCGACCCCGTCGACGTCGCTGTCGCCAACGCGGCCACGTCCCTGGGTGCGCTCGCCTTCCTGGTAGGCGCCCTGCTTCTGCTCCCCGAAGGGGCACGTGCGCCGACCTAGGCGGAGGCGCGGCTGTGATCCCACTTGCCCCGATCCGGGCCGTTCCACGGGACCTCTGACCGTGATGTCGCGGCGGTCGGCCCTGTCGGTCCACCCGCTCCGGAGGTGTGCTCGTGGGTGGGACGAAGGGAGCCCGTCATGACCACGATCCCGCGGTGGGTCGTCAGCCTGGTGGACGAGAACTTCTCAGCCCTGAACGCGGACGCCCCCCGTGACCTCGAGGCCACGTTCACCTGGGACGCCGTGCTCACCGACATGCAGACCGGGGTCCAGGTCTCGGGCGCTGCCGAGATCAGTGAGTACATGACCAGCTTCGAGGACCTCACCGTCGAGCGGACCAGCGCCGTGGTCTACCGGGACGACTACGCGACGTTCACGTTCCGCTACGGCAACGAGGCCACCTCGATGTCGGCGGTGATCACCTTCAAGATCGAGGACGGCCAGATCGCGCACCAGTGGATCATGGCCGACCAGCCCGGGGGCTACGGCGCGTAGCCGGCGCCCGGAGCGACCTCTCGGCACAACCTCTCGACACAACCGGAGTGACCGCTCGACAGGGGTGGGAGATGTCTTGTCGGGGCGGACCGCAGGTTCTACGCTCGAACCCACGACGGTGCGTATCACGAAACGAGTTGCAGCATGCGCAACAAGCATCGCCAGGCGACCCTGCACAGGCTGTTGTCCCACGTGCGCTACGAGGTGCTGCCCACCCCCACGATCGAGGACAAGGTGCTCGAGCACCTGCCGCCGGGGTTCACCGTCACGGTCACGGCGTCGCCGTCCAAGGGGCTCGAGGCCACGCTGGACCTGACCGAGCGGCTGCGCCGGCACGGCTACGAGGTGGTGCCGCACCTGGCCGCGCGGATGGTCTCGGGCAAGTCGGAGCTGGCGGAGATCTGCGACCGGCTCCTCCCGCTCGGTGTGACCACCGTCTTCGTGCCGGCCGGCGACGCCGACCCGCCGGCCGGGGACTACCACGCGTCGCTGGACCTGCTCGAGGACCTGGCCGCGCTGGGCCGGCCGTTCCCCAACGTCGGCATCACCGGCTACCCCGAGTCGCACCCGTCGATCCACGACGACCTCACCGTCCAGGCGATGTGGGACAAGCGGCGGTACGCCACGCACGTGGTGAGCAACCTGACCTTCGACCCGCACACGCTGAGCACCTGGCTGCACCGGATGCGCGCCCGGGGGATCACCCTGCCGCTGCTGGTGGGCCTGCCCGGCCCCGTGGAGCGCGCCAAGCTGCTGGCGATGGCCACCAAGATCGGGGTCGGCGAGTCGACCCGGTTCCTGGTCAAGCACAAGAGCACGCTCACCCGGCTCGCGGCGCCGGGCGGGTTCACCGGCGAGCGTTTCCTGGAGCGCTCCGCGGGCGCGCTGTCGGAGCCGGGCGCGCTCGTCGAGGGCCTGCACGTGTTCACCTTCAACCAGGTCGCGGAGACCGAGCTCTGGCGCCAGGGGCTGCTTCAGCGGCTCGGCGGCACCGTCGGCGCGGCGGGCTGAGCCGCCACCAGGTCGGCGAGCGCCCGCTCCAGCGCTCCGGTCCCGACCTCGAGCAGCGTGAGCGGCAGCCCGATCCGGTCCGCGGCCGCCTGTGCCTCCGCGCGCAGGTCGTCGTCGGGCTGCTGCGCCAGCCAGACCACCCGCGTGTAGTGGCCGAAGTAGGCGTCGCGCAGCTCCGGGTGGCGGTCCAGCCCGAGCTCGCGCAGCACCGTCCGTGCGAAGGACCGCACCAGGAAGTCGGTCAGCACGTAGGTGCCCGGCTGCTCCTCGAAGATCCTGCGCACCCGCTCCGGCCCGGCGTACACGTCGTAGCAGTGCAGGCCGGGCAGCCGGCGCAGCCCGAGCCGGTCGCACACCTCGTCCAGCGCCCCGTAGGTGCCGCAGTCGGCGTACCCCACCGCCACGGCGTCGTACCGTCCCTGCAGTTCCCGGGCCAGGGCCTCCACCCGCGGGGCGATCAGCTGCGGCTGGTTGTGCAGCAGCGGCGGCAGCGGGTGTACGTCGACCGGCCACCCGTTCCTCGTCACGACCTCCTCGGCCGGCTGGGCCAGCGCGCCGCAGGCGACCAGCGCGAGATGGCCGGGGCGCTCAGGACGGGAAGGCGAGCTGGTCGACGAACCGGTCGTTGAAGTCGGCACGGTCCGAGAGCTCGACATAGCGCACCTCCTCCAGCAGGGTCGTCGCGCCGACACGCTCACGCTCGCTCAGCAGCACCATCTTCGCGCCCTCGCCGGCCACGTTGCCGGCCGAGACGATCCGCAGCACCGGCAGCGCCGGGACCAGCCCGATCCGGACCGCGGAGGCGGGGGAGAGGTAGGACCCGAACGACCCGGCCAGCAGCACCTGCTGCACGTCGCGCGGCTCGACGCCGAGCTCCTCGAGCAGCAGCGACCAGCCGGTCGCGATCGCGGCCTTGGCGAACTGCAGCTCGCGCACGTCGCGCTGGGACAGGTACACGCTGTGCGCGGGGTCGTCGTCGTGCTCGGCCCGGTGCAGCACGAACACCCGCTCCTGGCCCACGCAGGTCAGCCGGTCCGCCAGGGTGGGGGCGACCTCGCGGGCGACCTCGTCGGAGACGAACCGGCCGCTGGCCTCCAGCAGTCCCACGCGCACCAGCTCGGCGACCGCGTCGACCAGGCCCGACCCGCACAGGCCCGCGGGGGTCACGTCGCCGATCACCTGAAGCTCGACGTCGCTGTCGATGCGGACCACCTCGACGGCGCCCTCCGCGGCGCGCATCCCGCATCGGATCGCCCCGCCCTCGAACGCAGGCCCGGCCGGTGCCGCCGTGGCCACCACGTCGGTGCCGTTGGCGAGCACGATCTCGCAGTTGGTGCCGACGTCGATGAACAGCCGCAGCCGCTTGTCCTGGCCGATGCCCGAGGCCAGCATGCCCGCGACGATGTCGCCTCCGACGTAGGCGCCCAGGGCCGGGAACAGCAGGGCACGGGCACCGGGGTGGACGGGAACGCCGAGCTCCCGGGCGAGTACGACTGGCGGGGCCGGTGTGGACATGACGAAGGGTGCGACGCCGAGCGGTTCGGGGTCGATGCCGAGCGCCAGCGCGGTCATCGTGGCGTTCCCGGCGACGGCCACCTCGTACACCTCGCCGGGGTCCACCCCGCCCTCGGCGCACACGTCGGCGGTGAGCTCGGACAGGGTCGCCTGCGCGGCGGTGCGGAGCCGGTCCAGGGCGGTCGGGTCGAGCATCGTCGCGCTGATCCGGGTGATCACGTCACCGCCGAACGGCTGCTGCTTGTTGAGCATCGAGTGCACCGCCAGCGGGGTGCCGGTGCCGAGGTCGAGCAGGGTCGCGACCACGGTGGTGGTGCCGAGGTCGAAGGCGATCCCGAAGCGCCGCGCCGTCGTGTCACCCGGCTCGACGTCGATCAGCGTCTCGTCGACGACCACGGCGGTGACCTTGAAGTCGCTCGCGCGCAGCACCGACGGCAGCCGTCGCAGCGCGTGCAGGTCCGGGGCCGGGTCCAGGTCGTCGACGGCGTCGAGGAGGCGGGTCAGGTCGGACCGCTGGTCGGCCAGGGACGGCTCGTCGAGCTCGACGTACCTCTTCTGGACCGCCGGACGCAGGATCACCTGCCGTCCCACGCCGACGGTGGCCGCCTTGGGCCGGGTGGTCAGCGGGGGGACCGAGATCTTCAGGTCGTGCGTCGCCTGGGCCAGGCAGGCCAGCCGCCACCCGCCGCGCAGCTGCTCGGGCGAGAAGGAGCGGATGTCGAGCGGGGAGGCAGGCACCGACCCGGACAGAACCTGCACCTTGCACTTCTTGCAGGTGCCGTGCCCGCCGCAGGTGGAGTCGATCGCGATCCCGTTCCAGCTCGCCGCGTCGAACACGGTGACCCCGGGGGGCACCCGCACCTGCCGGTCGGCAGGGACGAACGACAGCTGCACCCGGCCGGTCCCGTCGTGCGGGCGCAGCGGCGCCGCCGAGGGCGGCTCCATCAGGCCCTCCCGGCGGAACCCCTCGACGTCGGTGTCCGGCGGGGTCGTCGGCACCGGCTGCCCGTCCCGGCCTGCCGGCTCGGTCACGTCGCGGCGGCCTGCGCCGCCCGGTGCGAGGCGATCCACGCG
Source organism: Nocardioidaceae bacterium (assembly GCA_035457605.1). Classification (GTDB taxonomy): domain Bacteria; phylum Actinomycetota; class Actinomycetes; order Propionibacteriales; family Nocardioidaceae; genus Nocardioides_C. Next base: position 24,212 of record DATIBI010000250.1, on the reverse strand, counting down.
GCCCCCCACTCGTCGTGGCCGAGGAGCAGGTCGGCGGCCTTGACGGCCCGCACGATCTGCGGTGTCCGGGTGTCCATGATCGCGCTGGTCAGCCCGGCGGTCATCGCCATCGGAAGGAACGCGGCGCCGAGCGCGTGCCGGTCGGGCATGCCGAACGAGACGTTGGAGGCGCCGCAGGTCATGTTCAGCCCGTACTCGTCGCGGATCCGGCGCATGGTCGCCATCGTGGTCTGCACGACCGTGGTGTCCGCGCCGATGGGCATCGCGAGCGGGTCGATCACGATGTCGGCCATCGCGATGCCGTACTCGTTGGTGGCCACGTCGACGATCTTGCGGACCAGCTCCAGGCGCCGGTCCACCTCCATCGGGATCTCCTCCTCGTCGTTGGGCAGGGCGATCACCGCCGCGTCGTACCTCTTGACCAGGGGGAGGATCGCGGCGAGCCGGTCGTCCTCGGCGGTGACCGAGTTGACCAGGGCCCGCCCCTCGTAGGCCGACAGCCCGGCCTCGAGCGCCTCGACCACGGAGGAGTCGATGCACACCGGCAGGTCGGTGAGCCCCTGCACCATCGTGATCGCCTTCGCGAGCAGGTCGGCCTCGTCGGTGAGCGGGACCCCCATGTTCACGTCGAGCACGTCGGCGCCGCCGGCCACCTGGGCCGCGACGTCCCGCTCGATCGCCGACATGTCGCCGGCGCGCAGCTGCTCCTGGAAGATCCGGCGGCCGGTCGGGTTGATCCGCTCGCCGATCAGGCAGAACGGCCGGTCGTGCCCGATCACGACCTCGCGGCTGGCCGAGCGCAGCGTGGTCTCGTGCATCATGCCCCCACCAGGGACCGCTTGTGCTGGAGCAGCTCCTTGGCTCGCTTCACGGTCGCGGAGGCGTCGGCCGCGTAGCCGTCGGCGCCGACCGCGTCGGCGTACTCCTGGGTGACCGGTGCGCCGCCGACCATGACGATCACCGAGTCCCGGATGCCGGCCTTCTGCAGCGCGTTCAGGTTCGCCTTGAACATCGGCATCGTGGTGGTGAGGAACGCCGAGAAGCCGACGATGTCGGGTTGGTGCAGGTCGATCGCCTCGACGAACTTCTCCGGCGCCACCTGCACCCCGAGGTCGATCACCTCGAAGCCGGCGCCCTCGAGCATGATGTTCACCAGGTTCTTGCCGATGTCGTGCACGTCGCCCTTGACCGTGCCCATGAGGAACTTGCCGACGGTCTGCACGCCGGTGTCGGCGAGCAGCGGCCGGAGCACCTCCATCGCGCCGGCCATCGCGCGCCCGGCGATCAGCATCTCCGGCACGAAGTAGTCACCGCGCTCGAACCGCGCGCCGACCTCCTCCAGCGCGGGGATCAGAGCGTCGAACAGCAGGGTCTGCGGCTCCATGCTCATCGCCAGCGCCTGATGGGTCAGGTCCAGCACGGCCGGCGCGTTGCCGACCATGGTCTCGTCGTAGAGGCCTCGCAGGATGTCTTCGGGTGTCATGCCACGCCCTCCTTGGGGGTCCGGCGACGAAGGAGCTGGGACAGCGAGCTGCCGTGTCCGGTCAGGAGTCGGCCGACCTGGTCGAGCTGGCCGCGGAGCCGGGTGCTCGGACCGGACACGCCCAGGGCGGCGATCACGTTGCCGTCGCGCCCGTGGACCGGGGCCGCCACCGCGTCGAGGCCGATCTCGAGCTCCTCGCGGGTGACGGCGTAGCCGCGCCGGCGGATCGCTGCGATCTCGGTGCGCAGCTCGGCCGCGGACGCGCAGGAGTGCTCGGTCAGCTGCGCGAGCCTGCCCTCGGGGACGGCGAGCCCGTCGAAGGCGTAGAGCACCTTGCCCAGCGCCGAGCAGTGCGGCGGCACGGTCACGCTCATCCAGTCCCGGGCGCCCAGGATGTAGGTGGCGTTGACCTGCGCGATCTGCACCACCGTCTCCCCGCGGGGGACGGCGAGGTTGACCGTCTCGCCGGTCTCCGCGCCGATCTTCTCCAGGATCGGCTCGGCCAGCCGCGCCACCTGCGACCACGGGTCGTGCCGCGCGGCGTAGAGCGCGAACAGCGGCCCGGAGATGTAGGCGCCGGTCGTGGTGCGCTCGAGCAGGTGGTTGTCCTCGAGCGCGGCGAGCAGCCGCGAGGTCGTGGACCGGGCCAGGCCGGTCTCCTCGGCGAGCTCGGTGAAGCTGATCGGCGCGTCGGCCTGGACGACCAGGGTCAGCAGCTGTGCCGCGCGGTCGACGGACTGGGTGCCGGTGGTGCTCATGGTCTCCCGCGGAGGACGAAGGGCAAGAGTTTCACATTGTGGAACTGGGCTCCCACATCATGAGGCTATGATGCCGAACACACCGGGTCAAGGAGGTCCGCCTCATGTTTCGGAACACCATGCCGCGCTACGAGATCCTCTCCGCGGACGCGATGGCCACCCTCGACAAGGGCTGGCGCCGGATCCTGACCGAGGTCGGGGTCGAGTTTATGTCCGAGCGGGCGCTGGACCTGTTCCGCGCGGCCGGCCAGAAGGTCGAGGACAACACCGTGTTCCTCGACCCCGGCTTCGTGCTCGAACAGGTCGCGAAGGCGCCCGCCGAGTTCGACGTGGCCGCCCGCAACCCGGAGAACACCATCCACATCGGTGGGGACGCGATGGCCTTCGGGGCGGTCTACGGCCCGCCGTTCGTGCGCCAGGGCGAGGTGCGCCGGGACGCGACGATGGAGGACTTCCGCTCGTTCACCAAGCTCGCCCAGTCCTTCGGGGTGCTCGACTCCGCGGGCGGGGTGATCTGCGAGCCCAACGACACGCCGCTGGACTCACGGCACCTCGACATGACGCTCGCGCTGCAGACCCTGACCGACAAGGTCTACATGGGCAACGTCGTCTCCGGCGTGAACGCCCGGGACACGATCGAGATGAGCTCGATCCTCTTCGGCGGGCGCGAGGTCATCGAGCGGACCCCGGTGACAATCTCGCTGATCAACTGCAACTCACCGCTGCGCTGGGACGACCGGATGCTCGAGGCGCAGTTCGAGTACTCCGCCGCCGGCCAGCCGGTCGTGCTCACCCCGTTCCTGCTGATGGGCGCGATGTCCCCGGTCACGGTGCCCGCCGCGCTGGTGCAGCAGATCGCCGAGGCGCTGTCCGGGGTCGCCCTGTCCCAGCTGATCCGGCCGGGCTGCCCGGTCATCTTCGGCTCGTTCCTGTCCAACATCGACATGCAGTCCGGCTCGCCCTCCTTCGGCACCCCCGAGTCCGCGGTCGGGCTGCTGTGCACCGGGCAGATCGCCCGGCACTTCGGGCTGCCCTTCCGCACCGGTGGCGCGATGACCTCCTCGCAGGTCCCCGACGCCCAGGCGGGCTACGAGGCGCTGATGACGCTGCTGCCGACCTTCCTGGCGGGCGCGAACTGGGTGATGCACTCCGCCGGCTGGCTCGAGGGCGGGCTGGTCGCCTGCTACGAGAAGTTCATCGTCGACGTCGAGCTGCTGCAGATGATGCGCCAGGAGTTCACCCCGCTCGAGGTGGACGAGGCCTCGCTGGCCTTCGACGCGCACGTCGAGGTCGGCCACGGCGGGCACTTCCTCGGCGCGATGCACACCATGGAGCGGTTCCGCACCTGCTTCTACCGGCCGATGCTCTCGTCGTCGGAGAACTACGAGCGGTGGATGCGCGGCGGCGGGGTGGACGCCGCGGGCCGCGCCGGGCAGATCTACCAGCGCACGCTGGCCGCGTACGAGCAGCCGCCGCTCGACGAGGCGGTCCGTGCCGAGCTCGAGGAGTACGTCGTACGCCGGCGGGCCGAGCTCGGCGACTGAGCCGGCCGCCGTGCCGGGTGGCCGTGCGGCCCGCTGCCCGGCCGCCTCAGCGGAAGACGACCGTGCGCCCACCGTGCAGCAGGACCCGGCTCTCCGCGTGCCAGCGGACCGCCCGGGAGAGCACCTGGCACTCCACGTCCCGGCCCGCGGAGACCAGCCGCTCGGCGTTGTAGGTGTGGTCCACCCGCACCACGTCCTGCTCGATGATCGGGCCCTCGTCGAGGTCGGGGGTGACGTAGTGGGCGGTGGCGCCGACCAGCTTCACTCCCCGGTCGAACGCCTGCTGGTAGGGCCGGGCGCCCTTGAAGCTGGGCAGGAAGGAGTGGTGGATGTTGATCGCGCGCCCCTCGAGCGCCCGGCACGTCTGGTCCGAGAGCACCTGCATGTAGCGGGCCAGCACCACCAGGTGGATGCCGAGCGAGTCGACCAGCGACATCAGCGCGTCCTCGGCCTCGGGCTTGCTCTCGGGGGTCACCGGGACGTGGTGGAAGGGGACGCCGTAGGACTTCACGAGCGGTTCCAGGTCCGGGTGGTTGGACACCACCGCGGGTACGTCGATCTGCAGCCCGCCCGCGCTCCAGCGGTAGAGCAGGTCGTTGAGGCAGTGGCCCATCCGCGACACCATGATCAGCGTCCGGTAGCGCGCCTCGGCGGCCCACATCTGCCAGGTCATCGAGAACCGGCCGGCGACCTCCGCGAAGTCCGCCCGCATGCGCTCCAGCGTGACGCTCGGGTCGGAGACCTCGAAGTGCACCCGCATGAAGAACTGGTCCTCGAGGCGGTCGTCGAACTGCTGGCTCTCCAAGATGTTGCCGGCATGCTCGACGAGGAAGCCGGAGACGGCGTGGACGATGCCCGGACGGTCCGGACAAACGATGGTGAGGACGTACTCGGGCAGCGGTGGAGTACGCGTCCCGCCGGTCATGAGCCCCTCCCACATGTTGCGCTCTGGACAACACAGTCTGCGATACGCAACAGCGGATGCGCTAGCGTTGCGTCATGAGCAACGCCACGGACGGGCCCGGGGGAGTCCAGTCGGTCGAGCGGGCGGTGGCCATCCTCGACATCCTCGCGCGCGCCGGCGAGTCCGGCGTCACCGACATCGCCGGCCAGCTCGGGGTCCACAAGAGCACCGCCTTCCGGCTGGTCAACACCCTCGAGCAGGGCGGCCTCGTGGAGCAGTCCGAGGACCGCGGCAAGTACCGCCTCGGGATGGGGGTGCTGCGCCTGGCCGGGGCGGCAACCGCGCGCCTGGACGTGGTGCAGGAGGCCCGGCCGGTCTGCCGGCAGCTGGCCGCCGACACCGGCGAGACCGTCAACATCGCGGTGCTGTCGGGGCACTCCGCGCTCTACCTGGACCAGGTCGCGGGGGCCTCCGCGCTGCAGCCGCACAACTGGGTCGGGCAGCACATCCCCCTGCACGCCACCTCGAACGGCAAGATCCTGCTCAGCGGCATGACCGACGCCGAGGTGACCGAGACGGTGCCGACCCTGCCCGCCTACACCGACTTCACGATCACCACGCGCAAGAAGCTGCGGCGCGAGCTGGAGGAGGTGCGCGCCCGCGGCTACGCGCTCGCGGTGGACGAGCTCGAGATCGGGCTGGCCGCGGCGGCCGCGCCGATCCGCAACGCGCACGGCGACGTGATCGCCTCGCTGAGCATCTCCGGGCCGACGTTCCGCCTCGACGAGGAGCGCCTGGGCGAGGTCCTCCCGCCGCTGATCCGGGCGGCCTCCGAGGTCTCGGTGCGGCTCGGCTGGGGCGACCGCTGACGCCACGTCACAACCCGGCCACGGACCCTTCGGGCTATTGACGTCGTGGTCGTCCCCTCACCATTCTGTTGCGTAGATTACAAAGAGTTGCGTAGTAAGCAACGCATCAGCGGGAGGGCAGCGTGCCCCACATCTTCGTCAACGGCCGCTGGCAGGACGCGCGGCGCGGGGGGAGTCGCGAGATACGTTGCCCTGCCGACGGGAGCCTGGTCGAGGAGGTCGACGAGGGCACCGCGGAGGACGCGGACGAAGCCATCGCCAGCGCCCGCCGCGCGTTCGACGGGGGCGAGTGGCCGAGCCGTCCCGCCGCCGAGCGGGGCGACCTGCTGCTGCGGGTCGCGGACCTGCTCGAGCGCGACCGGGACGAGATCGCCCGGGCCGAGTCCCTCGACACCGGCAAGCGCCTGGTGGAGAGCGGCTACGACGTCGACGACGTGGCCGGCGTGTTCCGGCACTACGGCCGGGTCGCCGCCGAGGACGCGGGCCGGATCGTCGACACCGGCCGTCCGGACGTGGTCAGCCGGGTCGTGCACGAGCCGATCGGCGTCTGCGGGCTGATCACCCCCTGGAACTACCCGCTGCTGCAGACCGCGTGGAAGGTCGCGCCCGCCCTGGCCGCCGGCAACACCTTCGTGCTCAAGCCCAGCGAGCTCACCCCGCACACCGCGATCTGGCTGATGAAGGCGCTCGTCGAGGCCGGGCTGCCGGACGGCGTCGCGAACCTCGTGCTCGGCGCCGGCCCGGACGTCGGGGCGCCGCTGTCGACCGACCCGCGGGTCGACCTCGTCTCGTTCACAGGCGGCCTGGAGACCGGCAAGCGGATCATGGCCGCTGCAGCCGGCACGGTGAAGAAGGTCGCCCTCGAGCTCGGCGGCAAGAACCCCAACGTGGTCTTCGCCGACGCCGACCTGGAGTCCGCGACCGACTTCGCCGTGACCGCGGTGTTCCTGCACTCCGGCCAGGTCTGCTCCGCCGGGGCGAGGCTCGTGGTCGAGGAGTCCATCCACGACGAGTTCGTCGACGAGGTGGTCCGCCGGGCCGAGCAGATCCGCCTGGGCGGTCCCTTCGACGAGAAGGCCGAGACCGGCCCGCTCATCTCGGCCGCGCACCGGGAGAAGGTCGAGGACTACGTCAGCGCCGGGATCGACCAGGGCGCCTGGCTGCGCTGCGGCGGCTCGCGGCCCGACGACCCGGCGCTGGCCGCCGGCTACTTCTACACCCCCACGGTCTTCGACCGGTGCGACAGCACCATGGGGATCGTCCACGAGGAGTCCTTCGGCCCGGTGCTGACCGTCGAGTCGTTCCACACCGAGGGCGAGGCGGTGGCGATCGCCAACGACAGCCACTACGGACTCGCCGGCGCGGTGTGGACCGAGAACGCCGGCAAGGGCCAGCGGGTGGCGGCCGGGCTGCGCATGGGCACGGTGTGGATCAACGACTACCACCCCTACGTCCCCCAGGCCGAGTGGGGCGGCTACAAGCAGTCCGGGATCGGCCGCGAGCTCGGCAGGGCCGGGCTGGAGGAGTACCGGGAGACCAAGCACATCTGGCACAACGTCCGACCCGCGCCGCAACGCTGGTTCGGCGGCTGAGGAAGGGGTCCCCATGTCCGCGCAGGTCGACTTCCTCATCGTCGGTGGAGGCTCCGCGGGCTGCGCGCTGGCGAACCGGCTCAGCGCGGATCCGGGCACCTCGGTCCTCGTCCTCGAGGCCGGCAGGTCCGACTACAAGGTCGACCCGTTCATCCACATGCCCGCGGCGCTGCCGATCCCGATCGGCAACAAGCTCTACGACTGGAAGTACGAGTCCGAGCCGGAGCCGCACATGCACGGCCGCAAGGTCTACCACGCGCGTGGCAAGGTGCTCGGCGGCTCCAGCAGCATCAACGGGATGATCTTCCAGCGCGGCAACCCGCTGGACTACGAGCGGTGGGCCTCCGACCCAGGCATGGGGACCTGGGACTTCGCCCACTGCCTGCCCTACTTCAAGCGCATGGAGACCTGCCTCGCCGGAGCGGACGCGTGGCGGGGCGGTTCCGGGCCGCTGGTGCTCGAGCGGGGCCCCGCCACGAACCCCCTGTTCGGCGCGTTCCTCGAGGCCGCCCAGCAGGCCGGCTACCCGTTGACCGACGACGTCAACGGCTACAGGCAGGAGGGGTTCGCCAAGTTCGACCGCAACATCTACCGGGGCCGCCGGCTCAGCGCCGCCCGCGCCTACCTGCACCCGGTGATGTCGAGGCCGAACCTGACCGTCCACACCCTCGCGTTCACCACGCGGATCCTGTTCGAGGGGACGCGCGCGGTAGGGGTGGAGTACACCCGCGCCGGCCGGCAGCACACCGTCCGGGCCGGCGAGGTCATTCTCTGCGGCGGGGCGATCAACTCTCCGCAGCTGCTGCAGCTGTCCGGGGTGGGCAGGGCGGCCGACCTGGAGGCGCTGGGCATCCCGGTGGTGTCCGACGTACCCGGGGTGGGAGAGCACCTGCAGGACCACCTCGAGGTCTACATCCAGTACGCCTGCAAGCTGCCCGTCTCCATCGCACCGGGACTGAAGTGGCACAACCGGGCACGGCTCGGCGCGGAGTGGTTGTTCCTGCGGCGCGGGCTGGGCGCGACGAACCACTTCGAGGCCGGCGGCTTCGTCCGCGGCGACGACCAGGTCGACTACCCGAACCTGATGTTCCACTTCCTGCCGATCGCGATCCGTTATGACGGGTCCGCGCCGACGAAGGGACACGGCTACCAGGTGCACATCGGGCCGATGTACTCCGACGCCCGCGGCACCGTGCGGCTCCGGTCCACCGACCCGCGGGTGCACCCCGAGCTGCGGTTCAACTACCTCTCCACCGAGCAGGACCGGCGCGAGTGGGTCGAGGCGGTCGAGGTGGCCCGCACGATCCTGACCCAACCCGCCTTCGACCCGTTCAACGGCGGAGAGCTCTCGCCCGGGCCGGGCGTGCAGACCGAGAAGGAGATCCTGAGCTGGGTCGCCGAGGACGCCGAGACCGCGCTGCACCCGTCCTGCACCACCCGGATGGGCATCGACGAGATGTCGGTGCTGGACCCGCTGACCATGCGGGTGCGCGGCACCGACGGTCTCCGGGTCGTCGACGCCTCGTCGATGCCCTACATCACCAACGGCAACATCTACGCCCCGGTGATGATGCTGGCCGAGAAGTCGGCCGACCTGATCCTCGGGAACACCCCGCTCGCGCCGTCGACCGCACCGTTCTACCGGTACCGCGACGGCAGCCCTCTCTACCCGACCGGAGGCACGGAATGACAGCCACGACCATCAGCCCTGCGAAGACCACGGAGGCGGCTGTCTCGGTCAAGAACCTCTGGAAGATCTTCGGGAACAAGCCGGACCGGATCATCGGCACCCCGGACGCCGACCTGTCGCGCAAGGAGCTGCAGGCCAAGACCGGGTGCGTGATGGCGGTCAAGGACGTCTCCTTCGAGGTCGCTCCGGGCGAGGTCTTCGTCGTCATGGGCCTGTCCGGCTCGGGGAAGTCCACCCTCGTCCGGCTGCTCACCCGGCTGATCGAGCCCACCGCAGGCCAGGTCACGATGAACGGCGCGGACATCACCTCCGCGTCGGAGCACGAGCTGCGCGAGCTGCGGCGCCACCACGTCGCGATGGTGTTCCAGCACTTCGGCCTGCTGCCGCACCGCAAGGTGATCGACAACGTCGCCTACGGCCTCGAGGTGCGGGGGGAGGGCAAGGCCGAGCGCCGCAAGCGGGCGCAGGAGATGGTCGACCTGGTGGGTCTGAGCGGCAACGAGGAGTCCTACCCCGACCAGCTGTCCGGCGGCATGCAGCAGCGGGTCGGCCTGGCCCGCGCGCTCGCGGTCGACCCCGACGTGCTGATGTTCGACGAGCCGTTCTCCGCCCTCGACCCGCTGATCCGGCGCGACATGCAGAACGAGGTGATCCGGCTCCACGAGGAGGTCGGCAAGACGATGGTCTTCATCACCCACGACCTGCAGGAGGCGCTGAAGCTCGGCGACCGGATCCTGATCATGCGCGACGGTGAGATCGTGCAGATCGGTACGCCGGACGAGGTGGTGGCCGCACCCGCGGACGACTACGTGCGCGACTTCGTCAGCGAGGTCCCGCGCTCGCACGTGCTGACCCTGCGCTGGGTCACCCGGGACCCGCACGAGGGTGAGCGGATGGACGGGCCGGTGATGCAGGCCGACGTCATCGTCAAGGACGCCGCGCGTGCGGTGCTCGAGGCCGAGCAGCCGGTCCGCGTCTACGAGGGCGACCGGTTCCTGGGGATGGTCGACGACGAGGACATCCTCCGCGTCGTGGTCGCCGAGGAGGAGGCTCCGGAGTCGTGAGCGTCATCGACCGACCGAGGCTCGAGGAGCCCGTCGCCCCGGTGGAGGGCCCACCACCGCGGCTCAAGCGTGGGTGGGCCGTGGGTGCGGTGTTCTTCCTCTGGGTGGGTGGTTGGGCCCTGCTCCAGGGCACCGACACCCTCGAGCTCGGCGGTGCCGAGCTCACCGACTTCCATCGCTGGCTCAACGGCGTGCGTGACGACTTCGACGCGGCACGCGACGACAACTGGTTCTTCCAGTACGTGATCGGCGGGATCAGCGCGACCATCGACTGGGTCGTCACCTTCCTGCAGGACCTGCTCAGCCAGCCCGCCTTCCCGCGCCCGGTGCCCGAGATCGGCTGGCTCGGCGTGGTCGCCCTGCTGACCTTCGTGGCCTACGCGCTCGCGGCCTGGCGGTCGGCGCTGCTGGTGCTCGTCGGGCTGCTGCTCTTCGGGTCCCTGGGCTACTGGACCGACAGCATCGACCTGCTCATCGTCACCTTCGTCGCGGTGGGGATCTGCGTGCTGATCGGTCTGCCCACGGGCATCTGGATGGCCCGCAGCAAGCGCGCGACGCTGGCCATCACGCCGGTGCTGGACCTCATGCAGACCATGCCCGCGTTCGCCTATCTCGCACCCCTGGCCCTGTTCTTCGGCATCGGCCCGGCGTCCGCGGTCGTGACCACGCTGATCTACGCGCTGCCGCCGTTGGTGCGGATCACCGCGCACGGCATCCGCACCGTGTCGCCGACCACCATGGAGGCCACCCGCTCGCTCGGCTCGACCGACGTCCAGGCTCTCCGCAAGGTGCAGCTCCCGATGGCCAAGCGGACCATCATCGTGGGCGTCAACCAGTGCATGATGGCGGCCCTGTCGATGGCGACCATCGCGGCCCTGATCAACGGTCCCGGACTCGGCCAGCCGGTCGCCCAGGCGCTGCAGAGCCTGGACATCGGAAGCGCCTTCGTCAGCGGCATCGCGATCGTGATCATGGCGATCATGCTGGACCGCACCACGACCGCGGCCAGCCAGCGCGCCGAGAACGAGGCACGCGCAGGGCGGGCCGGTGGCCGGCGGCGCTGGGTCCTGCTCGGAGCCGGTGGCGCCATCGCCGTCGTGTGCATCTACCTGTCGCGGACCTACCTCTGGGCCGCGGAGTTCCCGGCGCGGCCGGACCTCGGCACCCCCCTCTCGGACGCGGTGACCCGGTTCACCGACTGGTTGGTGGCGACGCTCGAGAACGTCACCAACGCCCTGAAGGACCTGATCACCTACGGCCTGATCAACCCGCTGCAGTCGATGCTGGCGGAGACCCCGTGGTGGTTGATGGGCGTGGTCATCCTCGCCTTCGCCTACCTCCTCGGTGGGTGGCGGCCCACCGCGGTCTCGGCGGTCTGCCTGGCGGTCATCCTCGGCACCGGCCTGTGGAACGAGACCATGAAGACGCTCACCACCACGTTGGTGGCCACGGTCATGGTGATCCTCACCGCGCTCATCGTGGGCGTGTGGATGGGACGCAACCGTCGCGTCGACACGCTCATCCGGCCGCTGCTGGACGCACTGCAGACCATCCCGCCGTTCGTCTACCTGGTGCCCGCCCTGGCCCTGTTCAGCACCAGCCGCTTCACCGCCATCGTCGCGGCGGTCGCCTACGGCGTACCCATCGCCACGAAGCTGATCGCGGACGGCATCCGCGGGGTCTCGCCCACCTCCGTGGAGGCCGCACGTGCGGCCGGTACGACCGCCTGGCAGATGATCAGCAAGGTGCAGCTGCCGATGGCGCGGGCGGCCGTCGTGCTCGCCGCGAACCAGGGCCTGCTCTACGTGCTGTCGATGGTCGTGATCGGTGGCCTGGTCGGCGGCGGAGGCCTCGGCTACCACGTGGTGGCCGGCTTCTCCCAGGCGCAGCTGTTCGGCAAGGGCCTGGCCGCCGGCATCGCGATCACCGCCCTCGGGATCATGCTCGACCGCATCGCGCAGTACGCCGCAGCCCGCTACGGCCGCGTCTAGACCTCGCAAGAACACAGAGCAAGAACACAGAGAACGCACACCGGACAGGCACATGACACAGGGAGGGAACATGAGACGACACCGAGGGGCGCGGCTGCGGCTGGTCGCCGTGACGGTCGCGGCACTCGTCCTCGCCGGCTGCGGCGGGGGCGACATCGAGGAGACGACCGCCGGCGGCGAGGGCGGTGAGGAGTGCGGAAAGTTCGACATCGCGATCAACCCGTGGGTCGGGTACGAGGCCTCCGCGCACGTCGTGGGCTACGTCGCGAGCTCGCAGCTCGGCTGCGACGTGGAGTACAAGAACGTGAAGGAGGAGGTTGCCTGGCAGGGCATGGGCAACGACGAGATCGACGTGGTGATCGAGAACTGGGGCCACGAGGACCTCAAGCAGAAGTACATCGAGGAGCAGGGCACGGCGCAGTCGGCCGGCTCCACCGGCAACATCGGGATCATCGGCTGGTACGTCCCGCCGTGGATGGCCGAGGAGTACCCCGACATCACCGACTGGCAGAACCTGAACAAGTACTCCGACCTGTTCCAGACCTCCGAGTCCGGCGACAAGGGGCAGCTGCTCGACGGTGACCCGTCGTTCGTGACCAACGACGAGGCGCTGGTGAAGAACCTGAACCTCGACTTCGAGGTGGTGTACGCCGGCAGCGAGGCAGCCCTGATCCAGGCGTTCCGGCAGGCGGAGAAGAACAAGGAGCCGCTGATCGGCTACTTCTACGAGCCGCAGTGGTTCATGGCCGAGGTGCCGCTGGTGAAGGTCAACCTGCCCAAGTACACCGAGGGCTGCGACGCCGACCCCGAGAAGGTCGACTGCGACTACCCGAAGTACGACCTCGACAAGATCGTCGCGACGGACTTCGCCGAGTCCGGCAGCCCGGCCTACGACCTGGTGAAGAACTTCAACTGGACCAACGACGACCAGAACACGGTGGCGAAGTACATCGCCGCCGACGGGATGGACCCGGAGGAGGCCGCGAAGAAGTGGGTCGAGGACAACCAGGACAAGGTCGACGCCTGGTTGGAGTGACCCGCGCGGAGTCTTGACAGCGGCCGACCGGCCCGATGATGCTGGACGTGCTGTTCCGTATTACGCGAACAGTTGCATCATACGCAACGGGCGGCCGCTGTTGGCGTCAGCACCGTGAGGGGATGAAGAGGTGATCTGATGGGGACGGTCCCGGGACAGGCCCGGCTGGTCGTGATCGGTGCGGGCATCGTCGGGAACAGCCTGGTGCACCACCTGGCCCGGCTCGGCTGGCGCGACATCGTGCAGATCGACAAGGGGCCGCTGCCCAACCCCGGTGGCTCGACCGGGCACGCGTCGAACTTCATCTTCCCGGTGGACCACTCCCGGGAGATGACCGACCTGACCCTCGACAGCATGCGGCAGTACAAGGAGCTCGGTGTCTTCACCGAGTCCGGCGGCTTCGAGGTCGCGCGCACCGAGGCGCGGATGCAGGAGCTGCGCCGGCGGATGTCCTCGGCGAAGGCGTGGGGGATCGAGGCGCACCTGGTCACCCCGGAGCAGGTGGCCGAGAGGGTGCCGTTCCTCGACCCGTCGGTGATCGTGGGCGGCTTCTGGACGCCCTCGGTCGGTGTCGTGGACTCGCTGCGCGCCGGGACCCTGATGCGTGAGCGCGCCCAGGAGCTCGGTGCGGTGCAGGTCGTGGCGGGCGTGGAGGTGACCGGCCTCGACGTCGAGCGCGGTCGGATCCGCCGGGTGCGCACCACCGGTGGCGACATCGAGGCCGAGACCGTGCTGATCGCGTGCGGGGTGTGGAGCCCCCGGATCGCCGCGATGGCCGGCGCGGCGATCCCGCTCACGCCGGCGGTGCACCAGATGATCAGCGTGGGTCCGGTCCCGCAGCTCGCCGGCACCACCGGGGAGATCTCCTTCCCGATCGTGCGGGACATGGACACCTTCTGCTACGAGCGGCAGCACGGCGGCGACATGGAGATCGGCTCCTACGCCCACCGGCCGATCCTGCACGACCCGGACGACATCCCCTCGATCGAGCAGGCGAAGCTGTCGCCGACGGAGATGCCGTTCACCGCCGACGACTTCGACCCCCAGCTCGAGCAGGCGCTCGAGCTCATGCCCGACGTGCTCGGCAACCCCGAGGTCGAGATCCGCTACGCCATCAACGGCCTGCTCTCGCTCACCCCGGACGGCTACCCGATCCTCGGCGAGACGCCGGAGGTCAGGGGGCTGTGGTCGGCGGCGGCAGTCTGGATCAAGGAGGGGCCCGGCGTCGGGCGCGCGGTCGCGGAGTGGATGACGCACGGCAACCCGGAGTTCGACCTGCACCAGTCCGACGTGGCCCGGTTCTACCCCTCCCAGCGGACCCGCACGCACGTCAAGGCACGCACCTCCGAGTCGTTCAACAAGACCTACGGCATCGTCCACCCCGGCGAGCAGTGGGCGAGCAACCGCGACGTGCGGCTCTCCCCGATGCACCGCAGCGAGCAGGCGCTCGGGGCCGTGTTCTTCGAGACCGCCGGGTGGGAGCGTCCGCACTGGTACGAGTCGAACAGCAACCTGCTCGGGGAGTACGGCGACGCGGTGATGCCGCGCCCGGCGGAGTGGGACTCGCGCTGGTGGTCGCCGATCATCAACGCCGAGCACCTCGCCCTGCGTGAGCGCGCCGGCATCGTCGACCTCAGTGCGTTCGCGATGTTCGACGTGGTCGGTCCGCGCGCGATGGAGGCGGTCCAGCGGGTCGTGGTCGCCCAGGCCGACGTCCCGCCCGGCCGGGTCGTGTACACCTCCCTGCTGGACGAGCGCGGAGGCATCCGCGCCGACCTGACGGTCATGCGGCTCACCGAGGACCACTACCGGGTGGTGACCGGCGGCGTGACCGGGAACGTCGACCGCAAGTGGTTCGCCGACCGGATGCCGGCCGACGGGGGAGCGGTCGTGGTCGACCAGACCTCCGGCTGGACCACGATCGGGCTGTGGGGGCCCCGGGCCCGCGACATCCTCGGTTCTCTCACCGGGGCCGACGTGAGCCATGAGGCATTCCCGTTCGGGCGGTGCCGCGAGATCCCGGTCGGCACGGTGCCGGTGCTGGCCTCACGCATCTCCTACGTGGGTGAGCTCGGCTGGGAGCTGCACGCCCCCATGGAGCTCGGCGCGCGGCTGTGGGACCTGCTCCGCGAGGCCGGGGCACCGCACGGCGCGGTCCCGGTGGGCATCGGTGTCTACGGCACCACCGGACGGCTGGAGAAGGGTTACCGCGCGCACGGCGCCGAGCTCGACACCGAGCGGACGATCGTGGAGGCGGGGATGATGCGGCCGAAGGTCAAGGACGCCGACTTCGTCGGCCGCGAGGCCTACCTGAAGCAGCGCGAGAACGAGCCGCAGTCCGTGCTGTGCACGCTCACCGTCGACGACCACACCTCCGCCGACGGCACGCCTCGCTACATGCTCGGGGGCGAGCCGGTGGTGTCCACCGACGGCGTGCCCCTCGTGGACGGGCACGGACGTCGTTCCTACGTCACCTCGGCCGGGTCCGCGCCGTCGCTCGGCAAGCACCTGCTGATGGCCTACCTGCCGCCGGACGAGGCGGTCGTCGGGAACAGGCTGGCCGTGGACTACCTCGAGGAGCGCTACCCGGTGACGGTGGCGGCCGCGGACGCCACGCCGCTGTTCGACCCCGAGAACGCCCGGATCCGGGGGTAGCGACGTGACCGACGTGCTGGTGTGCGTGAAACGGGTCCCGGACGCCTCCGGGGAGGTGCTGCTGTCCGCGGACGGGCAGTCGGTGGACGCGCGGCACGTGGGCTACACGGTGAGCCCGCACGAGGAGTGCGCGGTCGAGCTGGCCACCCAGGTCGCCGAGGCCACCGGTGGCGCCGCCACGGTGCTCAGTCTCGGCCCCGCCGACGCTGTCGAGCAGCTGCGGGCCGCGCTCGCGGTCGGCTGCACCGACGGCGTGCTGGTCGAGGCGGACCACGACCTGTTCGGGCCGGCCGACGTCGCGGCCGCGATCGCCGAGGTGGTCCGCTCGCGCGAGGCCGCGGGACGCGGCTACGACCTGGTCCTGCTCGGCAACGACGCGTCGGACACCGGCGACTTCCAGGTGCCGGTGCGGCTCGCCTACGCGCTCGGCCGTCCCGTGCTGACCGGCATCAAGTGGTGCGAGGTGCAGGACGGCACGCTGCTGGCGCAGGGAGACGGGCCCGCAGGCACCGAGTTCTTCGAGGTCCCGCTGCCCGCCGTCGTCGCGGTCATGGAGGGCGGCGTGAGCCCGCGCTACCCGTCGATCCCGGGTCGCATGAAGGCGAAGCGGGCACCCGTGGAGACGGTGCCGGCGACCGTCCAGCCCGGTGGTTCCGGCCGGGTGCGGCTGAAGCTGCCACCGAGCCAACCGAGCGCGGTCGAGGTCCTCGGCACCGGTCCCGAGGCGGCGCCCGCGGTCGTCGACCTGCTGGAGAGCCTGGGAGTGGTGCGGACATGATCGCGGTCCTCGTCGAGACCGAGGGGCAGGGCACGAGCCTGGTGTCACGGGAGGCGCTCACGTTCGCCCGCAGGGTAGCCCTCGACCTCGGTGATGCACCCGTGCACGCCGTCCTCGTCGGCCCGCTCGAGGACGGCCTGCTCGCCGGGGTGATGGAGGAGCTCAGCGCGCAGGGCGTGGCTCAGGTGCAGCACGCCGACGACGAGCGCCTGGCGTCCTACTCGGGGGCGGCGTACGCGGCGGCGGTGGTGGACGCCGTGCGCAAGGTCGACGCGCGGATGCTGCTCGCCGCCGGCACGCCACGCGGCAACGAGGTGCTCGCGCACGCCGCCACCCGGCTCGAGGTGGCGATGGCCGCGAACGTCGTCGCCGTCGACAGCACCGACCCGCTGGTGGTCAGCCGGCAGGTGGTCGGCGGCTCCGCGCTCGAGGAGATGCGCCTCGGTGACCGGGTCGCCGTGCTCTCGGTGGCCGGCCACGCCTGCGACCCGGAGCCGGCCGAGCAGCCGACGACCCCGGACCGGGTCGGGTACACCTCCACGGTCACCGATGCCGACCTGGTGACCCGGGTGGCGCGGACCGAGGCCGCCGTCGTCGACGACTCCGCCGCGCTCACCAGCGCCAGGGTCGTGGTGGGCGCGGGCCGTGGCGCCGGGGGACCGGACGGGTTCAAGGACCTGCTGGAGCTCACCGACCTGCTCGGCGGTGCGCTCGGGGTGTCCCGCGTCGTCACCAGCCTCGGCTGGCGACCGCACGGGGAGCAGGTCGGCCAGACCGGCAGCCGCATCTCGCCGGACCTCTACATCCCGTGCGGCATCAGCGGCGCGATCCAGCACTGGGCCGGCTGCCAGAGCGCCAAGGTCATCCTCGCGATCAACACCGACGCCGAGGCGCCCATGGTGACCAAGGCCCACTACGCCGTCATCGGTGACCTGCACGAGATCGTGCCGGCGATCAACGAGGAGATCCGCCGCCGTCACGGGCGCTGACCCGGGCGAGCCCGAAGGCGCTATTGCCCGCAGGGGCGACGCTGCCTACGTTGTCGCTGGGGCAGGTGCCAGAGCGGAGGCTCTCATGGCAACAAACGTGGAACTGGCACGCATGCTGTACGACTCGTGGAACGAGCGGGACTTCGACCGCTCGGCCGACGCGATGGCGCCGGACGGCCGGATCGAGATCGTCGGGACCGGTGAGGTGTTCGACGGCCCCGACGGGGTCCGGAAGTTCGACGAGATGTGGGCGAACGGCTTCCCCGACGGGCAGGTCACCATCGACAACCTCGTCGAGTCCGGTGACTGCGTCGTGGTGGAGTACACCGGCCGTGGCACGCACACCGGACCGCTGGTCACGTCGATGGGCAGCTTCCCCGCCACCGGGCGCTCGCTGACCCTGAAGCTGTGCGACGTGGTCGAGATCGAGAACGGAAAGGTCAAGAAGCAGCGCAGCTACTTCGACTCCGGCTCCATGATGGCCCAGCTCGGGATCGCCCCGCAGCACGAGGCCATCTCCGCCGAGTAACGGCTCGCACATCACCGGCGCCTGCCCCGCCCGAGCCCGGTCCTGCGGTCTAGCCACCTCGCCGCACGGGGCGCGCGGTGGTTTCAGCCGCCCGGTGGCCGGGCATGGCAGTTCCGGGCCGCGTCCACGGCGGCCCGTTGCACGCCGAGATCTCTGGAGCGACCACGCATGACCACGCTGAAGGCTGCCCTCGCCATGACGCTGGCCCCGATCAGGAGCACCGCCCTCCTCGCCCGCGACGCCGTCGCCAAGGTGCTCCACCACGCTCCCGAGACACCCGCCGACCCGACCGTCGTGCGCCGGTACCTCGCCGAGGTGGACGAGCTGCGCTGGTGGGGTCACATCAGCGACGAGGACGCGCTCGAGGTGAGTGAGCAACTGGTGCGGCAGCTGCAGCGCGACTCCGTTTGAGGCGCCCCGGCGCGGGTCGGTGTGACGTAGGTAACGCCCGACGGATTCCGCCACGCGGCACGTGGTGTGCGACGTAGCCTGCGTCCGTCGTACCAGCCCCCTCCCTCCACCGGAGCTCACCCATGCCCGCACGCCCCCTCGCGCTCACTCCTGTGCTCGCCCTTCTCGTCGGTCTGCTGGCCGTCCTCGCACCGA
Organism: Nocardioidaceae bacterium; assembly: GCA_035457605.1. Lineage (GTDB taxonomy): Bacteria > Actinomycetota > Actinomycetes > Propionibacteriales > Nocardioidaceae > Nocardioides_C. Next base: position 5,724 of record DATIBI010000250.1, on the reverse strand, counting down.
GCGCCGCCCACGCCGCCGACAAGGACTGCAGCGACTTCGACACGCAGAAGGACGCCCAGGTCTTCTTCCTCGCCAACGGCGGCCCCGACAGCGACCCCCACCAGCTCGACGGATCCGACAACGACGGCTTGGCCTGCGAGTCCCTGCCCTGCCCCTGCTACTACGGGACCGACTCGCCGACCTCGGGCACCAGCACGGAGCCGAAGGTGCTGCGCCAGAAGGCGCGGGTGGTCAGCGTCGTCGACGGCGACACGGTCAAGGTGAGGCTCGCCAACGGAAAGCGGCGCACGGTCCGGCTGATCGGCATCGACACCCCCGAGGTGTACGGCGGTGTCGAGTGCGGTGGCAAGAAGGCGTCGGCGTCGGCGAAGCGGATGCTGCCCCGCGGCACCCGGGTGACGCTCGTGTCGGACTCCTCCCAGGACCGCGTCGACCGTTACGGCCGCCTCCTGCGCTACGTCATCAAGGGCGACCGGGACATCAACAAGGCGCAGGTACGTCGGGGGTGGGCCACCGTCTACGTCTACGACGACACCCCGTTCGCGCGCGTGACGGGCTACCGCACCGCACAGCGGCGCGCGAAGGCGGACCTGCTCGGCATCTGGCGGCTCTGCCGCTGACGCGGTCACCGTTCCAGCCGAAGCCCCATCCCGGTCACCCGGGGTGGGGCTTCGCGCATGTCTGTCGGTCTAGCGGGAGTCGAGGAACTAGCCGACTTGTCGGCCCTTTCGCTTCGTGGGGGTTTGCTGGAACGCGCCTAGGGCACACGGTGTGAGGGGAGAGAGAACGTCGAGGCATGACGGTCTTACGTCAACCGACGATGAGAGGGAGCAATGGACAACCAAGCGAGGGTTGCCGCTGCAGTGGCCAGTGGCTACCTACTCGGGCGCACCAAGAAGATGAAGCTGGCGATCACGGTCGGCAGCATGCTCGCCGGCCAGCGCATCGCGACGAACCCGCGCGGCCTGCTGAGGCAGGGCCAGGAGCTCGTGGACAAGAACCCGGAGCTCGCGAAGCTCCAGGACCAGGTCCGCGACAAGCTGCTCGAGGCGGCGAAGAAGGCCGCCCTGGCCACCCTGAACACCCGCCTGGACTCGATGAGCGCATCGCTGCGTGAGCGCACCGACGGCCTGCGTGGCCTCGCCGGCGAGCTCGAGGAGGCCGCCGAGGAGTACGAGGAGGAGGCCGAGGACGAGCTCGAGGAGGACCAGGGCGAGGAGGACCAGGGCGAGGCTGAGGACGAGGGCGAGGCTGAGGACGAGGGCGAGGCTGAAGCGCCCCGAGCTCGCCGGGAGTCTGCCAAGCGCTCCGCGAGCAGGCCCGCGAAGAAGACCACCAGCCGGGCCGGCGGTGCCGCGAAGAAGACCGCGAAGAGCACGAGCAAGCGCGCGTCCTCGGCCGGCGGCAGCGCCAAGAAGACCGCCAAGGCACCGGCGAAGAAGGCGCCGGCGAAGAAGGCACCCGCGAAGAAGGCCCCCGCCCAGAAGGCGGCGGCCAAGAAGTCGGCTGCGAAGAAGGCTCCGGCCAAGAAGAGCACGAGCTCGCGCTCCGGGACCGCCAAGAAGTCGGCGGCCAAGAAGTCCAGCAGCTCGTCGCGTAGCAGCCGCTAGGAGGGGTCATGGCAGACAGCAACGGCAACAAGAGCACCGGACTCCAGTCCGTGCTCGACGAGCTTCCCCTCGACAAGGTCAAGGGCGAGCTCCAGGACGTGTTCAAGGCGATGGGCGAGAAGACCGTGGAGTCGCTGTCCCAGCGCATCTCGAACGCGACGGACTCGCTCACCGACATCGCCGACAACGGCGGGTTCGCCGGCAAGGTCGCCAAGGGCGCCGGCAAGGCCGCGGTGAAGGGCGAGTCCCCGGTCAAGGGCGCGCTCAAGGGCGGCGTCAGCGGCGTCAAGGACAAGGTCAAGTCCGCGCTGCCCGGTGGCGGGGGCGGGGGCGGCAACAAGGCGACCAAGGCGACGAACATCATCGAGGAGATCGACGTCGGTGTCCCGATCGACGTCGCCTACAACCAGTGGACCCAGTTCCAGGAGTTCTCCGGGTTCATGAAGAAGGTCCACCACGTGGAGCAGGAGGAGGACACCAAGGTCAACTTCAAGGCCCAGGTGTTCTGGTCGCACCGGACGTGGGAGGCGACCATCCTCGAGCAGGTTCCCAACGAGCGGATCGTGTGGCGTTCCAAGGGCGAGAAGGGCCACGTCGACGGTGCGGTGACCTTCCACGAGCTCGGCCCGAACCTGACGCGGATCCTCGTGGTCCTCGAGTACTACCCGCAGGGCTTCATGGAGCGCACCGGCAACATCTGGCGCGCGCAGGGACGTCGTGCGCGCCTCGAGCTCAAGCACTTCCGCCGCCACGTGATGACCCGGACCATTCTCGAGCCCGAGGAGGTCGAGGGCTGGCGCGGTGAGATCCGCGAGGGCGAGGTCGTCCGCAGCCACGAGGAGGTCGTGGAGGAGGAGCAGGCGGAGGACCAGTACGAGGACGAGGGCCCAGAGGAAGGCGCAGAAGAAGGCGCAGAAGAAGGCGCAGAAGAAGGCGCCGAGGACGAGTACGAGGAGGAGGCCCCCGAGGACGAGTACGAGGAGGAGGCCCCCGAGGACGAGTACGAGGAGGAGGCTCCCGAGGACGAGTACGAGGAAGAGGAGTACGAGGAGGAGCCTGAGGAGGAGTACGACGAGGAGGCTCCCGAGGACGAGTACGAGGAAGCGGCTGACGAGGAGCCCGCGGACGAGTATGAAGAAGAGGAGCCTGAGTACGAGGAGGAGGGCGAGGAAGAGCCCGCCGACGAGTACGACGAGGACGTAGACGAGTACGAGGAAGAGGAAGAGGAGCCCGAGGAGAAGCCGCGCAAGCGTCGCTCCGGCTCGAGGACCAGCTCCAGGAAGAGAGGCTGATCACGTGTCTGTCGCACAACAACAACGAGGTGGAGGCTACCTCGGCCGACCGGCCCCGAGCGGGCTCGCGGACGTCGTCGAGATCATCCTCGACAAGGGCCTGGTGATCGACGCCTACGTCCGGGTCTCGCTCGTCGGCATCGAGCTGCTCACCATCGACGCGCGGATCGTGATCGCCAGCGTCGACACCTACCTGCGGTTCGCCGAGGCGACCAACCGCCTCGACCTCTACGAGAAGGGCGGCAAGGACCTCCCCGACCTGGTCGAGGGCATGACCGAGAGCGGTGCCCGCGGCAAGACCTCGGGCGTGCTCGGGGCGGCCAAGGACGCTCTCACCGGTTCCTCCGACGACGACGAGGATGAGGAGCGCGAGCGCCGGCCCGCCCGCAAGTCCTCATCGTCCTCGTCGCGTCCCCGCCGGCGCCAGCGGGAGTCGTGACTGATCGATGAGGACTGCGACAGCAACCACGGAGGATCCGGTGGGTACGTCGGACGCCTTCTACGTCTACGGCATCGTCCCCGCGGACGCCTCGCTCGAGGAGATCGAGGCGTCCGCGGGGATGGGCAGCGGAGTGCGGCTCGTGACCGAAGGAGCCGTCGGTGCCCTGGTCGAGGCGATCGACCCCGAGCAGCCCCTGGGCCGGCGCAAGGACCTTCTCGCGCACAGCACGGTGCTCAACGCGATGGCGGCGCAGGGACCCGTGCTTCCGATGCGGTTCGGCTCCGTCGTCGCCGACGAGGAGGCGGTCGTGGAGGAGCTGCTGCGCCCGCAGCAGGACCACTTCACCGAGATGCTCGAAGGCGTCCGCGGCAAGGTGCAGCTCAACCTGCGGGCGCGCTACGAGCTCGACACGGTCCTCGCGGAGATCGTGCAGAACCGGCCGGACATCGCCGAGCTGCGTGAGCGCACCGCCGACCTGCCCGAGGACGCCACTCACTACGACCGGATCCGCCTCGGCGAGCTCGTGGCGCACGAGGTCGACGAGCGTCGCTCCCGGGACAGCGGCAGGATCCTCGACCAGCTCGTGCAGCACGCCGAGGACTACCTGGTCCGGGAGGTGTCCGGCATGGACAACCTCGCCGAGCTCTCGTTCCTGGTGGCCGAGGAGGACGTGGCCGCGTTCGAGGACGCGGCTGAGGGTGTCGCGGAGCAGTTCGTCGGCCGCGCCCGGATCAACCTTGTCGGACCGATGGCGCTCTACGACTTTCTCCCGGAGTGAGTCATGGGACTGTTCACCGGCCTGTTGACGCTCCCGCTGGCGCCCGTACGTGGCACGATCTGGGTGGCAGAGCAGGTGCTGGAGCAGGCGGAGAGCCAGTACTACGACCCTGACCTGATCCGGCGGCAGCTCGAGGAGGTCGACGAGCTGCGCAGCCTCGGGCAGATCTCCGAGGAGGAAGCGGAAGAGGTCGAGGACGAGCTCGTGGCCCGGCTCATGGAGAGCCGGGCCCGGATGGCGCAGGAGGGCCTCTGATCCATGGCAACCACGAAGAAGGCCGCAAGCAGCAGCACGGCCAAGAAGAGCACCGCCAAGAAGAGCACGGCCAAGAAGACCGCGGCCAGGAAGGCACCCGCCAGGAAGACGGCTGCGGCGAAGAAGACGACCGCCGCCAAGAAGACCGCGGCGAAGAGGACGACCACCGCGCGCAGGACGGCTGAGCCCGACACGTCCACCCAGGACGAGCAGAGGGAGCCCGCAGCGCGGTCCAGGCCGAGGAAGGCGATGGACATCGCGCGGTCGGCCGCGCAGCAGCTCGCCGAGCTCACCGGCCGCGAGCCGGAGACCGTGATCGGCATCAAGCGCACCGAGGACGGGTGGCAGGTCGACCTCGAGGTCGTCGAGAGCCGCCGGATCCCCGACTCCACCGACATTCTCGCGACCTATGAGGTGGAGGTGGACGAGGACGGCGACCTCACCGGCTACCACCGTGCCCGGCGTTACGTGCGCGGCAAGGGCGGCGAGGGGGAGGGAGGACGGTGAGCGAGCAGAGCCGTCCGGTCCTCGCCTCCCAGCCCCGCACCCGCTACGAGATGGCGACGGACCGGCCCCAGCCGGCCAACCTCGCCGACATCCTGGAACGGGTGCTCGACAAGGGCATCGTGGTGGCCGGGGACATCAAGGTGAACCTGCTCGACATCGAGCTGCTCACCATCAAGATCCGGCTCCTGGTCGCCTCTGTCGACCGCGCCAAGGAGATGGGGATCGACTGGTGGGAGAACGACCCGATGCTGTCCTCGCGCAGCAGGGACAACGAGCTCGAGGACGAGAACCGGAAGCTGCGGGAGCGGCTGAAGAAGCTGGAGTCCGGCAGTGAGCGCTGAGGGACTCTACTTCTACGCGGTCTCCCGTGGCCTGACCCCCGAGCACGTGGCAGGAGAGACCGGGATCCACGGCGCCCCGCTGCGGCTCGTCGCGCACGAGGGACTGGTGGCCGTGGTCAGCACGGTCGGCCTCGACGAGTTCGGCGAGCAGGGGCTGGAGAAGCACCTGGAGGACCTCGCCTGGCTGCAGGAGGTCGCCACCGCCCATGACCGGGTCGCCCGCGCCGCGGCGCAGAACGCACCGACCGCGCCGCTGCGGCTGGCGACGGTCTTCCTCTCGGAGGACTCGCTGCGGGCACGGATCTCCGAGTGGCACGACAGCGCCTCGGCCGCGCTCGACCGGATCGAGGGCCGCAGCGAGTGGAGCGTGAAGGCCTACGTCGACCCGGAGGCGCGTCCCGCCGAGGACGAGCAGCCCGCGACGTCCGAGGAGGGCGTCGGAGCGGGCCGGGCCTACCTGCTCAAGCGACGTGCGGCGACCCAGCGCAAGGAGGACCAG
>DATIBI010000249.1:0-5909 GCA_035457605.1 Nocardioidaceae bacterium | reverse complement strand
CGCAGCCCCGGTCGGCGCCGCTGCGGAGAAGGCACCGGCTGCGGCCGCCGAGGCCCTCGACCTCGGCGCGACCGTCCTGCCGATCCTGCTGAAGAACTACTGGAAGCAGCTGGCCGGGGCCGCGCTGGTCCTGTTCGTCCTCTGGCGGCTGCTTCGCCGTCGGCGCTGACCTGCGGCTCAGCTGTCTCTGCGGACCTTCTCGTCCAGCCAGGCGAGGAGGTCCGCACTGACCTCGTCGCGGTTGGTCTCGTTGAACACCTCGTGACGGGCGTCGGGGTAGATCCTCAGCGTGACGTCCTCCACGCCGGCCGACTTCAACCGGTCGACCAGCGGGTTCAGCAGGGCGAGCCGGCCGTTCACCGGGTCCTGCTCACCCACCGCGATGTAGACCGGAAGGTCCTTGCGGATCCCCTCGAGCCGGTCGTGCTCGGCGACCTGGCGGGCCGCGACGAACATCGCTTTGCTGCCCGCCACGTCCAGGCCGAACCCGCAGCGTGGGTCCGCGACGTACTTGTCCACCTGGTCCTCGTCGCGGCTCAGCCAGTCGTAGTCGGTCCGCGCCGGGGCGAACGGTGCGTTGAAGGCGGCGAGGTCCATCGGCCGGTCCAGGTCGAGGGCGGGCTCGAGCAGGTCGAGCACAGCGGTGCCGGTGAGCACCGCGGCGTCGACGTCGCGGCTGTGATCGAGGAGGTACTGCTGACAGGCGAACGAGCCCATGCTGTGGCCGAGCAGCACCAGGGGAATCGACGGGTTCTCATCGCAGGCCTTCTCCCGCAGCCGGTCGATGTCGGCAACGAGCTCGGCCCAGCCGTCCTCACCGATCTGCCCGAGCTCGGCGTCCGACTTCGCGGTGTTCCCGTGCCCACGATGGTCCTGGGCGTAGACGACGTACCCCTGCTCGTTCAAGGCGTGGGCCAGGTCGGCGTACCGAAGGGCGTGCTCCCCCATCCCGTGGGTGATCTGCACGACGGCTCGCGGCCGGCTCGGCGGGTCCCAACGGTAGGCGGCGACCGTCACGCCACCGGGGCTCTCGAAGTCGACGCGGCTCGGCTCGTTTCTCATAGGCCTCATGATGCCGACCGACGACGTGCGCCGGGCAGAGATGGGCATTCGCCGCACCTGGGTACTTCAAAGTGGCGCATCTCGGGCGCATGATGTCGTGGAGGCACGATCCCCACCGGCCACACGGCGAAGAGGAGTCCCATGACCACCGAATCCCGAGTCCCCGCCGAACGCAGCATCTGGCGGCGCAAGCCCATCTCCTCCCAGTCCGACAGTGGCCTCGAGCGACACCTCGGCCTGTGGCAGCTCACGGCGATCGGCATCGGCGCCATCATCGGCGCCGGCATCTTCACGCTGGCCGGCACGGTCGCGAACGGTACGGCGGGTCCGGCCGTCACGATCTCGTTCCTGATCGCCGGCGTAGCGAGCGCCTGCGCGGCCCTGTCGTACGCCGAGTTCGGCGGGATGATCCCGCAGGCGGGTTCGGCCTACACCTACGGCTATGCCGTCCTCGGTGAGTTCGCGGGCTGGCTCATCGGCTGGGACCTGCTGCTGGAGTACACCGCCATCGTCGCCGTGGTGGCGATCGGCATCTCCGGCTACTTCTCCTTCCTCCTCGACAGCCTCGGTGTCACCCTCCCGACCTGGATGCTCGGCGCACCAGGGACCGGGGCAGGGCACAGGGTCGACCTGTTCGCGATGATCCTGTGCCTGCTGATCGCGGCCCTGCTCAACCGCGGCATCCGGGCAAGTGCTCGCGCCGAGACGGTGCTCGTGGTTGTCAAGGTGGCGATCGTGCTCGCCGTCATCGTGGTCGGCGCGTTCTACATCAGCACGGACAACCTCTCGCCGTACATGCCCTATGGCTTCGGCGGCGTCGTCACCGGTGCGGCCACGGTCTTCTTCGCGGTCTTCGGGTACGACGCGATGAGCACCGCCGCGGAGGAGTCGAAGGACGCTCAGCGCATCCTGCCGAAGGCGATCATCCTGAGCCTCGCCATCTCCATGGTGCTGTACATCCTGGCCTGCACGGTGCTCACCGGAATGCAGCCGTACAACGAGATCGACAAGGAGAGCGGCTTCTCGACGGCGTTCAAGTCCGTGGGCCTGGAGCGGTTCGCCGACGTGATCGCCGTCGGCGCGATCGTCGGCATCCTGACCGTGCTGTTCTCGTTCATGCTCGGTGCCTCCCGCGTCTGGTACGCCATCAGCCGCGACGGGCTGCTGCCGAAGTGGTTCGCCGAGACGAACCGGAACCACGTCCCGCACCGCCCGACCTGGATCATCGGCATCGTCTCGGCCCTGATGGCCGGACTGGTCCCGATCGCCGAGGCTGCGGAGCTGACCAACATCGGCATCCTGCTCGCCTTCATCGTGGTGTCGGCGGCGGTGATCGTGCTGCGCTACCGCTCCCCCGACATCCCGCGCACCTTCCGGACCCCGTTCATGCCCGTGCTCCCGCTGATCGGCATCGGCTTCTCGATCTGGCTGATCAGCCAGCTCGACATCGTGACCTGGGTTCGATTCGTCATCTGGTTCCTGATCGGCGTGGTCATCTACGCGCTCTACGGCTACCGGCGCAGCCACCTCGGCCGGGGGATCGCAGTACACACCAAGGACGTCTGAGCTCCTTGCTGCGCGCCGCGTGGGTTGCCTCGCCCCACAGATGTGCTTCGGGCGGAGTCGGTTCGAAAGGCTCGACCTGACGGGTCATCGATCAGGATCTGCGTGCCACCGGCTCCGACCACGATGCCGTTGCGCGCGGACGGCGGAGGGCCGGAAGAACGCGGCGCCGACGCTGGCGCCGGCCGAGGCGCCGACGCTCCCACCCACTTGCCGTACGCGGGAGCCGACCGCGGTGCCGACGCTCTCACCACTTGTCGTACGCCGACGGGCAGAAGTCGCTGCGACCTGCCATCCGCACGCTGGGCGGGGGCTTCCGCGGACACATGTGCCTGTCGGACTACGAGCGGCGCCGCGTGACGCGTCTGCTGACCGGCGGGCACCCGGTCCGGAACCGGGTACGACGACCGGGGCGGCTGCGGCGGCCGGCAGCAGACCCCGCCTCATGGAGAGGGTGAGGGACGTGTCCACAGGCGCCCGAACGGCTCACCGGAGTGTCGGCGGCCACCGCTAGACTCGAACACATGTTCGAAGGAATGGATGACCTGGACCCGGTCGCGGCACTCGCCGCGGCCACCACCCGGCGCCGGGCCGCGGACCGCGCGGAGGCCGAGCTGCTCGCGCTGGCCGCGCACTGGGCCGACCTGTACGCGGTGCTGCCCGGCACCGACGCCGCCCGGATCACCGTGCCCGGCACCGAGCGGCTGGTCCGGCTGGCCGGCGAGGGCACCCCGGAGGTCGCCGAGTTCGCCCCCGCCGAGCTCGCCGCCGCGCTGTCCCTGTCGTCGTTCGCCGGGGCCTGCCTGGTCGGCGACGCGCTCGAGCTGCGACACCGGCTGCCCCGGCTCTGGGCCCGGGTGATGGCCGGCACCCTGCCCGCCTGGCGGGCCCGGAAGATCGCCGAGCACACCAAGACCCTCCCCGCCGAGGCCGCGGCCTGGGTCGACGACCAGGTGGTCGGGTTCGCCCACAAGATCGGCCTGAAACGGGTCCTGGACCTGGTCACCGTCGCGCTGCTGAGGTTCGACCCCGAGCAGGCCGCCCGCCGCGCGAAGGCCGCCCAGGACGGCCGCGGGGTGCACGTCGGTGACGAGACCCACGACGGCACCCGGTCGATCCACATCGAGGCCGACGCGCTCGACGTCGCCGAGTTCGACACCACCATCACCGCGATCGCCGACGCGCTCGCCGCGCTCGGCAACACCGACCGCACCGACCTGCGGCGGGCCACCGCGATCGGCGTGATCGCCGACCCCCAGGGCACCCTCGACCTCCTCACCCAAGCCCACGGACCCAGCCAGAACGGCGACGGAGAAGGCGACGCCGCTGGACCCGCTGGCGGCGCTGGCGAAGCCGCCGACCAGAGCTCCGATGCCGAGGAGGGCGACGGTGCCGACCACGGCGAGGACGCCGACCAAGGCGAGGACGCGGTCTGCGCCATGGGCCGCGAACACGGCAGCGGCAAGCGCGGCGGACAGGCCTGGAAGCAGCGCGGCTCCTCGGGACCGGGCCGGGGGCTGGTCCGGCGCGGCAAGCCGATCCTCTACATCCACCTGCACGCCGACGCGGTCGCCGCGCACGGACCCCACGCGATCGCCCGGGTCGAGGGCGCCGGCCCGGTCCTGGCCGGCCAGGTGATGGCCTGGCTCGGCCGCACCGACCTCACCATCCAGCCGGTGCTCGACCTCGCCGACAACACCCCGGTCGACGGCTACGAGACCCCGCACCCCACCAGCGAGACCGTCTACCTCACCTCCCCCTGCTGCCCGTTCCCGTGGTGCAACAACCTGACTCGGAACAAGGACACCGACCACATCAAGCCCTACGACCCACCCGCCGACGGCGGCCCACCCGGCCAGACCCGACCCGACAACCTCGCCAAACCCTGCCGCCGGCACCACCGGCTCAAGACCCACGGCGGCTGGACCTACCAGATGCCCGAACCCGGCCTCTACCTCTGGCGCTCACCCCTCGGCCGCCGCTACCTCGTCGACTGCACCGGCACCACCAACCTCACCACCCCGGACGACCCACTCCCGGACGAGACAGCGCCGGCTGAGTCGTCCCCGGCCGACCCCCTCCCGGCCGAGACAGGGCTGGCTGAGACGCCCCCGGACGACCCGCTGCAGGCAGAGACACTGCCGGACGACCACCTCTTCCCCGAGACGGCGCTGGCCCAGACGGCCTGAAGCATCGAGCACACCCGACCAACCGCAACAGCACACAGCCAAGAGCACGCCGCACCGCTACAACACCCCGTCGCGGCGCTTCGTGCTGCCCGGGACAGGAGCACGGCGATCGGCCCGGGGACGCCGCTGAGCCCCGTCCCGACCAGCCCCCGTAGAGGCCGCCCGCCGGACAGCACCCGGCCGAGGTAGGTCAGGCGCCGTTGCTGTCCTTGCCGCCGTTGCCCCCGTTGAACGCGCTGCCCACCCAGTCCTTGACCGATCCCAGGACGGTGGAGGCGTCGCGGACCAGCTTGGCCACGGCGTCCTGACTGTTCCGGAACTTCTCGGCGTAGCTTCGCGCTGCCTCCTGCGCCGCCTGGCTCATGTCCGCGGAGGCGTCGTCGGCCCGACGCGGGTAGTCGCCCGACAGGATCTTCGTGTAGCTGCCGGAGTCGACCCAGCTGCGCAGCTCGCTCGCCCGGACCACCGCGAACGGGTGCGACCGCGCCTCGATCAGCAGGAGCTTGAGCACCGAGTCGCGGAGGTCGGTCGAGGCGTCGTACTCCGCACCCTGGGCGAAGAACGAGGTCGGGTCGAGGTTCTCGAGGTTGCCGCCGCTGGCGAGCTTCATGTGCACCCGGAACGCGACCACCGGGTCCTGCGTGGCGAGCAGGCCGGCCCGGTCGGCGGAGAGCTCGGACTTGCGGGACCACTCCATCAGGGCCGCAACGATGGCGCGGACGCCGAGTCCTCCGAATGGGATCGCGGTGAGTACGCCGCTGAGCAGGAGCAGCCGCTGCAGCAGGGTCTGGTACACCGCGTGCCCGCTGGCCACATGGCCCATCTCGTGGCCCAGGACGAAGCGCATCTCCTCCTCGTCGAGAAGGTCCACCAGCCCCGACGAGATCACGACGAGGGGCTTGTCCATGCCGACGGTGATCGCGGTCGGCATGGGGTTCGCCGCGACGTACAGCTCAGGAAGCGTCGGTGCGTCGAGCGCCGCGCCCACCTCGCCGAGCAGTCGGTGCAGCTTCGAGTACTGCCGCTCGTCGACCCGGATCGCCGAGCCCAGGAAGACCAGCCGGACCGCCCGCTCGTTGACCAGTCCCGACATCT
>DATIBI010000248.1:0-6282 GCA_035457605.1 Nocardioidaceae bacterium | reverse complement strand
CGGCGGTTGCCGTCGCGGCGGGCCTGCTGGTGTCCTACCGCGGCCGGTCGATCCCCGTCGTGCTCGTGGTCGGCTCGGCGATCTACACCGGCGGGGCGCTGCTGCTCCGGCTGCTCGGGTGAGTGTCGCAGCGAAGACGGTCGGAGGCCCGAGCTGACGTTCACCGAGGACGCCCACGTCGCAGTGACCGTAGCCCGGATGAGGCCCGCCAACTGAATGGCGCCGGCTGAATGCGCCGGACACGGTTGCTGCGCAGGAGTCGCCGGGCCCGAGAGTGGTCACTCCGGCGCGAGCGCTACCCGAAAGTGGTCACTGCGGTCGCTCCCGGCCGCCCGATAAGTGTCGGGACTGACCACTTTCAGGTCCGGAGCGGTCCGGAGCGGTCCGGAGCGATCCGGAGCGGTCCGGGCGTGTCTCAGGTCCGGAGCGGTCCGGAGGGTGTCTTAGGTAGGTGCGCTCCGTGCGCTCTGCCTCGCCGACTGCTGCCGCTCAGTGCTCGTGCTCGGCGGCGTCCGCCTCCGCCTTGGTCCGGTGCACGGTGCCGTCGGGGTGCTCGGGCGGGGCGTAGATGGAGTACAGCCTCAGCTCCCCGTCGCCGACGTTCGTGACGTTGTGCCAGGTGCCGCCGGGCACGATCACCGCCCAGTCCGCCTCGACCCCGTGGGTCTCGGCCACCACGTTCCGGGACGGCCCCATCGTGATCCGGGCCGTGCCCTGCTCGATCCGGATGAACTGGTCGAGGTGGTCGTGCATCTCCCAGCCGATCTCCTCCCCCGGGCCGAGCCGCATCACCGTGAGCTGCATCGTGGTCCCGGTGTACACGACCGTGCGGAACGTGCTGTTGGCCAGCGTGGTCTCCTCCATGTTCCCGACCCATCCGGTCATCGGCTCCTCCTCGTGCTCGGCGGTCCTGCGCCCGTCGTACCCCCTGCGGACGCGTCCCCACAAGGCATGGACGGGTCACCGGTGCGCGCCAACCAGGCGGTGACAGTGCCACACTCGGACGTGAGGTGAGGAGATGACCGAACATCCGAACACCGACCCCGACCGCGGTCCGGGGCACGGGGCGACCCTGCTGGTGGTGGGCGACGGCGAGGTCGCGGGCGCGCTCGAGGCGATGAGCCGCACGCTGGGCTGGTCCCCGGTGGTGGTGAACACCGCGGCGGACGCCGAGGCGCAGGTGGGTACGTCGGACGCGGTCGTCGTGCTCAGCCACCACGACGGCGTCGACGGCCCCGCGCTGGCCGCCGCACTCGCCGCGGACCGTCCCTACGTCGGGGCGATGGGGTCGCGGAGGACCCAGGCGCGCCGGCGGGCGTGGATGCTGGAGAACGGCGTCGCGGAGGAGCGCGTCGACTCGATCCACGGCCCGGCCGGCCTCGCCATCGGCGCGGACACCCCCGGGGAGATCGCTGTCGCCATCCTCGCCGAGATCATCGGCGTGCGGCGCGGCTCCGTCGGCGGTTCGCTGCGGGACCGGTCCGGCCCGATCCATCCCGACCTCGAGCCCGGGACCGCCGAGTGCCCAGCCGGATGAGCCACCGGACGAGCAGCCCTGCGAGCCGGGTCCGGGACACGGTGACGTTCGCGCCGCGACGCCGGCGAGCCCTCCGGTGAGGCAGGCCGTCGCCCGGTCCCGTGCCGAGCCGAACGCCTTCGCGCAGGAGCTGTTCGACGGGCTGCCGCGCCGCTACGACATGCTCGAGGAGCTGCTCTCGTTCGGGCAGAACCGACGCTGGCGCAGCGCCATGGTGGACACGGTGCGTGACGCCGGGGCCGGACGCGTGCTCGACGTGGCCACCGGCACCGCCGGGGTAGCGCTGATGCTCACCGAGCGGACCTGCGCCGAGGTGGTCGGGCTCGACCTGACCGCGCAGATGCTCCGGCACGGCCGGGACCGGGTCGAGCGGGCCGGCCGCGGGGACCGGGTCCGGCTCGTCCAGGGCCGGGCCGAGCAGCTGCCGTTCCGCGACGGCGCCTTCGACGCGCTGACGTTCACCTACCTGCTGCGCTACGTCGCCGACCCGGCCGCCACGCTGCGTGAGCTCGCACGGGTGGTTCGCCCCGGTGGTGCGGTCGCCGGGCTCGAGTTCGCCGTACCCCCTCCGCCGGTGTGGCTCCCGGCCTGGCGCGGGTACACCCGCCTCCTCCTGCCCGCGGCAGGCCTGCTGCTCGGCGGGCGGGAGTGGGCACAGGTCGGGCGGTTCCTCGGGCCGTCGATCGAGGAGCACTACCGCCGGCACCCGGTCGACGCCCAGGTGACCATGTGGCGGAACGCGGGGCTGGTCGACGTCCGGGCTCGGGTGATGAGCCTGGGCGGCGGGCTGGTGATGTGGGGACGCAAGGGTGATGGCTGAGCCGCTGCCGTCCGGCACGGCGCCGGCGTTCTACGCCCGTCGCGGGGGCGCCCTCGCGGACTGGTGGACCCTGCTCCACCCGCCGTACACCCTGTGGCACCTCAGCTACGTGGCGCTCGGCGCCGCTCTGGTGCCGCGGCCGGACTGGGCGGCGCTCGCGCTCAGCGTGCTCGCGTTCTTCCTCGCGGTGGGGCTGGCCGCGCACGCTCTCGACGAGCTCAGTGGCCGGCCGCTCGGCACGGCGATCCCGTCCTCGGTGCTCTGGGCCGTCAGCGTCCTCGCGCTGACGGCCGCCGTCGTCCTCGGGCTGGTCGGGGTGTTCTGGTGGGGGCCGGTCAACTGGCCGCTGGCGGTGGCGATCCCGATCGGGGCGCTGCTCGTCGTCGGCTACAACCTCGAGCTCTTCGGCGGCCGGCTGCACACCGACACCGCCTTCGCGCTCGGCTGGGGCGGCTTCCCGGTGGCGGTGGGCTTCCTCGCCCAGTCGCCGGCGCTCTCACCGGGCCTGCTCCTGGCCGCGGTGGCGACGGCCCTCGCGGGAGTGGGCACCGCCGGGGCCCAGCGGCACCTGAGCACCGCGGCCCGGCAGCTGCGCCGGCGCAGCAGAGAGGTGACCGGGTCGGTCACCGGTCTCGACGGACAGGTCACGCCGCTGGACCGGGATGCGCTGCTCCGCCCGCTGGAAGGGGCGCTGCGGGCGATGGCCTGGGCGGTGCCTGCCGTCGCGGCCGGGGCGTTGCTGGCCCGGTGGTGAGGGCCCGGCGGTGAGGGCCCGGCGGTGAGGGCCCGGTGGTGAGGGCAGCCGGGTCGGCGCCGGTGCCGTGTCGCCCCGTTCCTGCGGCGCCTGGTCGGTAAGGTCCGGACCATGAGCAGACCGGTGGTGCTGGTGGTCGGAGCGGGGCCGGGCGTCGGTCGGGCCGTGGCCCGCCGGTTCGGGCGCGCAGGGTACGACGTGGCGATGGTCGCGCGGTCCCCGGAACGGCTCGACCAGCTCGGCGAGGAGCTCGAGGCCGAGGGGATCACGGCCGGGTGGGCGCCGGCCGACATCACCGACGACCGGGCCTGTCGCGCGGCCATCAGCCGGCTCGGTGACCACGTCGGGCGGATCGACGTACTCCACTTCAACCCCAGCGCGTTCCGGGCCGCCGACCCGCTGACGCTGACCCCGCAGGAGCTGCTCGACGACCTGCGACTGGGGGTCGCGAGCCTGCTCACGGCGGTGCAGGGGGCGCGACCCTACCTCCGCGCCGGCGGCCGGATCCTGGCCACCGGCAGCATGGCTGCGGACGAGCCGTCGGCACGAGCGGCCTCGCTGGGGGTCCAGAAGGCCGCGCTGCGCAACCTTGTGCAGAGCCTGGACGCCACGCTGGCCCCGGACGGGATCCGGGCGATGACGCTCACCGTGCGCGGGGTGCTGGCGCCCGACACCGCGTTCTCCCCCGCCCGGGTGGCCGACGCGCTGTTCGACGCGGCGCAGACCCCGGACACCGACTGGCGCAGCGAGGTCCCCTACGAGGGCTGAGAGCGCTGCCGGTTCAGGGCGACCAGCCGGAACGCCTCCAGCGGCTCCGCCTTCCCCTTGAGCTCCAGCAGACCGAGGGACTCGGTCACCGCGTCGGGCAGCCGCTCCTTGGTGCCCGGTCCGATGGCCACGCCCCCGCTGGGTGCCTTGCCCTCGATGCGGGACGCCACGTTCACGGTGTCCCCGATGACGGTGTGCGTGCGGCCGCCCTCGGTGCCGAGCAGGCTCACCGACACGGGCCCGGAGTTGATGCCGACCCGGAACCGCGGCCAGCCGTCGTGGGACTCGGCGACCTGCGCGGTCGCCTCCTGGAGTGCGAGACCGGCGGCCGCCGCGCGCCGGGCGTGATCGGGCTGGTCGCCCCGCTTGTTGAAGGTGACCATGAGCGCGTCGCCGATGATCCGGTCGACGTCGCCACCGAAGCGGCGTACGACGGGCGGCACCGCCACCTCGAAGTAGGCGTTGAGCATCGCGGTGACCTCGGCCGGTGAGTGGTTCTCCGAGAACGTGGTGAACCCCTTGAGGTCGGCGAAGAGCACGCTCATGTCCCGGTCCCCGGAGACCGTGTCCTCGAGGTACAGGTCGGCGAACCGCTCCTCGTGCCACTGCACGCGTGCCCCCAGCGCGACGAGCACGAACGCCGCGAGCATCAGCACGTGCCACTCCCACCACGACAACGCCCAGCTCCTGGCGAGGACCACGGCGACCATCGCCTCACCGAGCAGCACGAAGGCCGAGAGCATCGACAGCAGCATGAGCGAGGGCCGGCGGCGCCACAGCATCAGGTATCGCACCGCTGCGGCGGCGTACAGCAGCACCGCGGGCACCGCGATCGCGGTGAGCAGGCCGTCCGCGCGCTCCGGCACCTCCTCGGCATGCAGGGGCGGGAGCTGGGCCAGGGAGGCGAGCGCCCAGGCGGCCATCAGGCCCAGCAGCACGACCCGGAGCCGGCGCCCCATCCGCACGGCGCGCACCGCCTCGTCTCCGCCCAGGTCGCGGCTCGACAGCACCGCCAGCACCGACCCGATCGCGATCCCGACCGGGGTGGCGATGACGAAGCCTGCGTTGGGCGTGGCCAGCAGCACCCCGGGCGTGGCGAGCGCGTGCAGCCCGAGGAAGCCGGCGGCGGACAGGAAGGCCAGCGACACCAGCAGTACCCGCGCGTCACCGCGGCGCTGGGCGGCGATCCCGGTGGCGTAGGCCAGGCTCGCGCTGAGCGCCGCGGTCGCGAGCACCAGCCAGAAGTGCGCCGGGTGGTGCTCCCACATGACGTCGAGCCCCGGACGCCACAGCAGCAGGCCGAGCCCGAGCAGCGGCACGAGCAGGACGCCGCCGGTGGCCACCAGCATCCCCGGGGAGTAGACGAAGCGGTGCTCAACCATGGGTGCTCTTCAGGTGCTCATGCAGCTGGGAGACCACGACGGACCCCTCGCCGACGCTGGAGGCGACGCGCTTCACCGAGCCGCAGCGCACGTCGCCGACGGCGAAGACCCCTGGGACCGTGGTCTCGTAGGGCTGCGGCCGACGGTCCGCCTGCCACAACGGGCTGGCCGCGGCGTCGGCGCCGGCCAGGACGAACCCGAACCGGTCCCGAGCCACCGCCTCGGGCAACCAGTCGGTGCGCGGCTCGGCGCCGATCATCACGAACAGCCCGTCGGCCGGGACACGTTCGGTCCGCCCCGAGCCCGTCTCCTCCAGCACCACGTGCTCGAGCCGACCCTCGCCCGACCCGCCGACCACCGAGACCGAGGTCCGCACGGTCACGTTGGGGGCGGCGGCGATCGCCTCGATCAGGTAGCTGGACATGCTCTCGGTCAGGTCCGGTCCGCGCACCGCCAGCGTCACCTGCTCGCAGTACTTCGCCAGGTGCAGCACCGCCTGGCCCGCGGAGTTCCCCCCGCCCACCACCACCGCGCTCAGCCCGGTCAGCGCGTGCGCCTCGGACACGCTGGCGCCGTAGTAGACGCCCGCCCCGGCAAGCGCCTCCAGCTCGGGCACGCCGAGACGCCGGTAGGACACCCCGGTGGAGAGCACGACGGTGCGTGCGGAGACCGCGCCGACGTCGGAGATCTCCACCGAGAACAGCCCGTCCTTCGCCTCGAGCCGGGTGACCTCGCGCATCAGCACGAAGTGGGCGCCGAACACCCACGCCTGCTGGTAGCCGCGCTGGGCGAGGTCGGAGCCGCTGATCCCGCGCGAGAAGCCGAGGTAGTTGCGGATCAGCGAGCTGCTGCCGGCCTGGCCCCCGAGCGACTCCCGCTCCACCACGAGCGTGCGCAGCCCCTCGGACGACGCGTAGACCGCCGCGGCGAGGCCGGCGGGACCGGCTCCCACCACCACGACGTCGAAGTCACGGTCGTCCTCGGGCGGGCGGGTCCGCACGCCCCAGGCCTCCGCGATCTC
>DATIBI010000247.1:0-41565 GCA_035457605.1 Nocardioidaceae bacterium | reverse complement strand
GAGTTCGAGTCGATCCTGCGCTTCTGGCTGGACCGCGGCGTGGACGGCTTCCGCATCGACGTCGCCCACGGCCTCTACAAGCCGTTCGACCTCCGGCCGCGACTGCCGCACCACGAGCCGCCGCACCCGATGTGGGACCAGCCCGAGGTGCACGAGGTCTACCGACGCTGGCGCAAGATCCTCGACGAGTACGACGGCGACCGCATGGCGGTGGCGGAGGCGTACAGCGGGACCCCCGAGTCGATGGCCCGCTACATCCGCGAGGACGAGCTCCAGCAGACGTTCAACTTCACCTGGCTCGAGGCGAAGTGGTCGGCCGCCGAGTTCCGCAAGGTCGTCGTCGACACGTTCGACTCCGTCGGCCTGGTCGCGGGTACGCCGACCTGGGTGCTGTCCAACCACGACGTGGTCCGCGAGACCACGCGCTACGGCGGCGGCGAGACCGGTGTGGCCCGGGCGAAGGCAGCCGCGCTGACGATGATGGCGCTGCCCGGCTCGGCGTACGTCTACCAGGGCGAGGAGCTCGGCCTCCAGCAGGTCGACGTGCCGCCGGAGCTGCGGCAGGACCCGTCCTACCACCGCGGCGGCGACCCGGTCGGCCGCGACGGCTGCCGGGTGCCGATGCCGTGGTCGGGGACCGACGCGCCGTTCGGCTTCGGCCCGCACGAGGGCCAGCCCTGGCTTCCGCAGCCGGCGGAGTGGAAGAACCTCACCGTCGAGGCGCAGGACCAGGACCCCGACTCGACGCTGAACTTCTACCGGGGCGTGCTCCAGGCGCGCAAGGACGTGACCGCGGACCTCGGCGACGAGGTGACGTTCCTGCCGTCCGCGCCCGGCACGTTCGCCTTCCAGCGCGGCGACGGGCTCGTGTGCATGGTCAACTGCGGCTCCCGGTCGGCCAAGGCGCCCGCCGTGGCCGGCGAGCTGATCGTGTCGTCCGCGCCGCTGGACAAGCCGGGGGTGCTTCCTCCCGACACCGCGGCCTGGTTCCGCTACTCGCCGCCGAGCGACTCGTTGTAACGGTGCAGCTGCTCCGCCAGGTCGGCGAGCTCGTCGGCGGTCCACGCCGCGAGCTTGCCGGCGAAGGCGGAGCGGCGAGCCGCGCGTAGCTCCGCCACCCGACGCCGGCCCTCGGCGGTCACCAGCAACGTCTGGGCCCGCCGGTCGGCCGGGTCGGAGCTGCGCTCGACGAGACCGAGACGTTCCATCTGTGCGACCTGGCGGCTGACCGCTCCCTTGTCGATGCCGAAGTGCTCGGCCACCTGCGAGGCCCGCACCCCGTCGTGGTCGTAGACGAACCGCAGGATCGGGTAGGCGGCCGACGGCAGCTCGGGGTCGATGGCCCGGGCGTTCTCCACCGTCCGTCGCCGGACCCGGTGGATCAGCACCCCGAGCTCGCGCTCGACGGCGTTGAGCGCCTCGTGGGTCGGGGCTTCCATGCCCTGCACCCTAACCGCGATGCGAGGTGACGGGCTCGCGTGGCAGCTCGAGCTCGTCGGCGCGTTCGATGGTGGTCCGCAGCGGGACCTCGCGGATCAGCAGCGACAGCACGAGAGCGGCCACGGCGAACGGGACCGCCACCCAGAAGATGTGGCCGGTGGCCTCGCCGAAGGCGTGCTCGAAGACGGCGCGGACCGGGTGCGGCAGCGTGCTCATGTCGGGGATCGAGCGACTGTCCCCGCTCCCTCCCGGCGGCACCCCGAGCCGGTGCAGGCCGGCGGTGACGCTGTCGCTGACCCGGTGACCGAGGATCGCGCCGAGGACGGACACCCCGATCGACCCGCCCATGGTGCGGAAGAAGGCGACCAGCGAGCTGGCCGCGCCGATCTCGGACTGGGCAGCGTTGTTCTGCACGGCGAGCACGAGGTTCTGCATGGTCGCCCCGATGCCGATGCCGAGCACCGCCATGAAGACACCGACCAGCCACAGGTTCGTGGTGTCGTCGATCGTGCCGAGCAGCAGCAGCCCGACCACCGTCATCGACGCGCCGCCGACCAGGAACCCCTTCCACCGGCCGTAGGCGGCGATGACCCGCCCGCTGGTGATGCTGGAGAGCAGCAGCCCGCCGACCATAGCCAGGGACATCAGGCCCGCCTCGGTCGGCGACATGCCGCGGGAGATCTGGAAGTACTGCGACAGGAAGACCGTCGAGCCGAACATGGCCAGCCCGACCATCGCGCTGGCGCCGGTGGCGAGGCTGGTGGTCCGGTCACGGAACAGCCGCAGCGGGATGACCGGCTCGCCCACCCGGCTCTCGACCCACACCGCGGCGGCGAGCAGCACCAGGCCGAGTGCGACCAGCCCGAAGCTGAGCGCGGAACCCCAAGCGAACTGGTGGCCCGCCAGCGAGACCCAGACCAGCAGCACCGAGACCCCGCCGGTGACCAGCAGCGCGCCGGCGTAGTCGATCGAGACCTCCCGGCGGACCACCGGGAGGTGCAGGGTCTTCTGGAGCACCACGAAGGCCAGCGCCGCGAACGGGATCCCGACGAGGAAGCACCAGCGCCAGCCGAGCCACGAGGTGTCCACGATGACGCCACCGATCAGCGGGCCGCTGACCGTCGCGAGCGCGAACACCGCGCCCAGGTAGCCGGAGTAGCGACCGCGCTCGCGCGGGCTGACGATCGTCGCGATCACGACCTGCACCAGTGCCGTCATCGCGCCGACGCCGACGCCCTGGACGGCACGGGCGCCGATGAGGAACCCCATGGAGGGCGCCAGCCCGGCGAGGACCGAGCCGATGGTGAACACCACCAGCCCGAGCTGGACGAGCACCTTCTTGCTGAACAGGTCCGCGAGCTTGCCCCAGATCGGCGTGGACGCGGTGGTGGTGAGCAGCGTTGCCACCACCACCCAGGTGTAGCCGGACTCGCTGCCCCCGAGGTCGGCGACGATCCGCGGCAGCGCGTTCGACACCACGGTCGAGGACAGCATCGCCACGAACATGCCGAGGAGCAGTCCGGACAGTGCCTCCAGCACCTCGCGGTGCGTCATGGGCGCGGTCGCACCGTGCGACCGGGAGCCGACGGATGTGGTCACGAGACGGGGTCCTCCAGGTAGTTGCCGGAGACAACTGTAGGGAGAACACTTGCATGCCGCAAGTAACTGTGCGGGCGCTCACGTCAGGGCGTCGGGTGCCGCCCGTCGTACCGAAGGAAGCCGCGCTGGAACGTGACCGCGACGCCCACCCCGACGATGCAGGCGAGCCCGCCGAGCACCAGCGCCACCTGCTCCCCCAGCGCCTCGCCGACGCCGCCGACGAGGAAGTCGCCCGCGCGGGGGCCGCCGGCGACGACGACGATGAACACGCCCTGGAGCCGGCCGCGCAGATGGTCGGGCGCGGCGACCTGCAAGATCGTGGTCCGGTAGGCGGCGCTCACCACGTCGGCCGCCCCGGACACCGCGAGCAGCGCCGCGGCCAGCCACAGCGAGCCGACCAGCCCGGTGGAGCCGACGGCGAGGCCGTAGACGACGATCGCCACCACGATCGCCAGCCCCTGCCGGTGCACCCGGCTGACCCAGCCGGAGACCGCGAACGCGACCAGGCCGCCGAGCGCGGGCGCCGCCTGCAGCACCCCGACCGCCGCGGCACCGCCGCCGTAGACCTTGTAGGCCAGGGCCGGGAACAGCGCGCGCGGCTGCGCGAAGACCATCGCGCACAGGTCGAGCACGAACGTCATCCGCAGGTTCGGCGACCGGCGCAGGAAGCGGAGCCCGTCGAGCACCGACCGGAGGCCGGCCGGCGGGCTGTCGTGGTCGGGAGGCATCCGGGGCAGGCGGTAGAGCGCGTACAGCGTCGCGGTGAAGGTCAGCGCGTCCACGCTGTAGGCCGCCGCGAACCCGCCCCACTTGATCACGAGTGCCCCGAGCAGCGGGCCGACGGTGAAGCCGAGGTTGAACGCAGCCATGTTCAGCGCCCCGGCCGCGGGCAGCAGCTCCGCGGGCAGCAGCCGGGCCACCATCGCGTTGCGCGCCGGGCTGTTGGCCGCGAAGCAGGCGGACTGGGCGGCCACGCACAAGTAGAGGAACCAGGTCGCCTCGCTGCCGAGGAACGCCTGCGCGGTGAGCAGCAGCGAGACCACCCACGCCCCACCCGAGGCGACCAGCGCCAACGTGCGCCGGTCCATCGCGTCGGCGATCGCCCCGCCGTACAGGCCGAACGACACCAGCGGGACGAGGGCGAACACCCCGACCAGGCCGACCGCGAAGGAGGAGTCGGTGAGCGCGTAGACCTGGATCGCGATCGTCACGTGCGTCATCTGCTGCCCCAGCTGGGCCACCGCGTTGCCCCAGAACAGCCGTCGGAACGCCGGCGAGTGCTGCAGTGGGCGGACGTCGGTGGCGAGCGCGCGCAGGCGCACCCGGACGCCGGAACGAGCACGGGGACCAGGCACGGCGTCCACCTTCTCAAATGTCGCGAAATCCCCTTGTCCGGGTCGGAGAGGCGGACGTACCGTGGTCGGACACGAGGAAGGAGGTGGTCCCGAAGTGAATTCTTTACGGACTCGTGAGGTGGCTGCTCGCTAGCAGCGCACCGGCCAGCACGACTGAGCCCCCTTCACATGGGAGAGTGGGCGGCTGGCAATTCCAAGCAGTCACCCGACCCGCAGGCGCTCCGGATGTCCGCCGGAGAGACCAACCGCCTGCGGGTCGCTGCATGTCCGGGGTCGTTCCGCC
Source organism: Nocardioidaceae bacterium (assembly GCA_035457605.1). Lineage (GTDB taxonomy): Bacteria > Actinomycetota > Actinomycetes > Propionibacteriales > Nocardioidaceae > Nocardioides_C. Next base: position 36,888 of record DATIBI010000247.1, on the reverse strand, counting down.
GAGCCACGCTCAGGGCGCCCGGCGCCAGGTCAGGGCGCGAGGCGCTCGATCACCCAGCCGGAGTCGGTACGGCGGTAGCGCAGCCGGTCGTGCATCCGGCCCAACCGGCCCTGCCAGAACTCCACCTCGTCCGGCACCACGCAGTAGCCGCCCCAGTACTCCGGCCGCGGCACCTCGCCCTCCCCGAACCGGACCGCCGCCTGGGCGTAGCGGTCGTCGAGCTCGGCCCGGTCGGCCACCACCTCCGACTGCGGTGACGCCCACGCCCCGAGCTGGGACGCGCGCGGCCGGGTCGCGAAGTAGGCGTCGTTCTCGGTCTCGGTGAGCGGGGTGGCCGTGCCCTCCACCCGGACCTGCCGCTCCAGCGCGTGCCAGGGGAAGAGCAGCGCGCACGCCGCGTTCGCGGCCAGCTCGTCGCCCTTGCGCGAGCCGTAGTTGGTGAAGAACACGAAGCCCCGCTCGTCGAGCCCCTTGAGCAGCACGATGCGCGAGGCCGGCGCCCCCTCCTTCGACACCGTGGACACCACGACCGCGTTCGGCTCGTGCAACCCCGCCGCGACGGCGTCGTGCATCCACCGGCGGAACATGCTGATCGGGTCCGCCGCGAGGTCCTGCTCAGACAGCCCGCCGGCGGCGTACTCTCGCCGCAGATCACTGAGCTCGCGTGGGTTCACACCCCGAATCTAGCGGGCAGGTGTGGCGCGCGACACGAGACCGGGCACAATGCACCGTCGAAAGAGAAAAGCGGACAAAGGAGTCAGCATGACGGAGGTTCAGCACGGGCTCGAGGGCGTCGTCGCGTTCGAGACCGAGATCGCCGAGCCCGACAAGGAAGGCTCCGCGCTCCGCTACCGCGGGGTCGACATCGAGGAGATCGTCGGACGGATCCCGTTCGAGAAGGTGTGGGGGCTCCTCGTCGACGGCACCTACGAGCCGGGACTCCCGCCGGCCGAGCCGTTCCCGATCCCCGTGCACTCCGGCGACATCCGCGTCGACGTGCAGAGCGCGATCGCCATGCTGGCGCCCGCGTGGGGACTCCGCCCGCTCTACGACATCGACCAGACCCGGGCGCGCGAGGACCTCGGCCGCGCTGCGGTCATGGTGCTCTCCTACGTCGCCCAGGCCGCCCGCGGCCTCGGCCAGCCGATGGTGCCGCAGACCGAGGTGGACAAGGGCCGCTCGATCACCGAGCGGTTCATGATCCGCTGGAAGGGCGAGCCGGACCCCAAGCACGTGAAGGCGATCGACGCCTACTGGACCTCGGCCGCCGAGCACGGCATGAACGCCTCCACCTTCACCGCGCGCGTGGTCGCCTCGACCGGCGCCGACCTCGGCGCCTCGCTGTCCGCGGCGGTCGGCGCGATGAGCGGCCCCCTGCACGGCGGTGCCCCGTCGCGCGTGCTGCACATGCTCGAGGAGGTCGAGCGCCGCGGCGACGCCGCCTCCTACGTCAAGGAGCTGCTCGACGGCGGCGAGCGGCTGATGGGCTTCGGGCACCGCGTCTACCGGGCCGAGGACCCGCGCGCCCGGGTGCTGCGGCGTACGGCGCGCGAGCTCGCCGCCCCGCGTTACGAGGTGGCCGAGGCCCTGGAGAAGGCGGCCCTGGCCGAGCTCCGTGAGCGCCGGCCGGACCGGGTCCTGGAGACCAACGTCGAGTTCTGGGCCGCGATCGTGCTCGACTTCGCCGAGGTCCCGCCACACATGTTCACCTCGATGTTCACCTGCGCGCGCACCGGCGGCTGGTCGGCGCACATCATGGAGCAGAAGCGCACCGGTCGGCTGATCCGGCCCTCGGCGAGGTACGTCGGACCGGCCTCGCGCAAGGCCGAGGACGTCGAGGGCTGGAACACCGCGTGGGCCTGACCGAGCGCGACCCCGAGGCCTGGGACCGCGAGGCCGCGACGTTCGACGACGAGCCCGACCACGGGCTGCGGGACCGGGCCACCCGGCAGGCCTGGCGTGCGCTGCTGCTCGAGCACCTGCCACCCGCCCCGGCGCGGGTCGCCGACCTCGGCTGCGGGACCGGCACGCTGGCGCTGCTGCTGGCCGAGGAGGGCTACGAGGTCGACGGGGTGGACTTCTCCCCCGAGATGGTCGCCGCCGCACAGCGCAAGGCCGGCGACGCTCTGCCGCTGAGGTTCGCCCTCGGTGACGCGTCGGCGCCGCCGCTGCCCGCGGGCACCTTCGACGTGGTGCTCAGCCGGCACGTGCTGTGGGCGCTGCCGGACCCGTCCGAAGCGCTCGCCCGGTGGATCTCGCTGCTGCGTCCCGGGGGCCGCCTGCTCCTGGTCGAGGGCGACTGGTCGACCGGCGCCGGCCTCGCCGCAGACCGGACCGAGGCGCTGGTGCGCGAGCACCGCGACACGGTGTCGGTGCGACACCTGCCGGACCCGCTCCTGTGGGGCGGCCCGATCTCGGACGAGCGGTACCTCGTGCTCAGCCTCGGCTGAGTCCGGGAGGCTCAGCGTCGGCCGCGACCACCCGCGGAGAAGGTCGCAGCGCTGTGCGGCCGGCCGCTGTCGCTCGTCGACGTGCCCCTGCCGGAGGTACGACGGGCGCCGGACTGGCTCCCGCCCGCGGTGCCGGAGGCTCCGGATCCGCCGGCGCCGCCCCGTCGCGTACGCCTGCCACCGTTGCCGCCCTCGCGACGGGCCTCGTCCTGCCCGGCCCCGCTTCGTCCTGCGCCGCCTCGGCCCGCGCCGCCTCGACCGGCGCCGCCTCGACCGGTGCCGCCTCGTCCTGCGTCGGCGCGGGCGGACCCGCCGCCTCGCTGCCCGGGGGAGGGCGCGGCCTTCGCCTCGGCGAACTCGCGATCGCCGGGGGCGATCTCGGCGAGAACCGGGTGGCCGAGTGCGGCCCGGGTGATGGTCGGCTTGATGCCCGCCTTGCGGGTGAGGTCTCGCACGTCGGAGACCTGGTCGTCGAGCATCAGGGTGACTACCGTGCCGTCGGCGCCGGCACGCGCGGTCCTGCCGGACCGGTGCAGGTAGGCCTTGTGCTCCACCGGCGGGTCGGCGTGCACCACCAGGCTGACGTCGTCGACGTGGATGCCCCGCGCCGCGATGTCCGTGGCCACCAGGGTCGTGGCCGAGCCCTCGGAGAAGGCGGACAGGTTCCGGGTGCGCGCGTTCTGGGACAGGTTCCCGTGCAGCTCCACCGCGGGGACGCCCCGGGCGTTGAGCTGCCGCGCCAGCGCCTTCGCGCCGTACTTGGTCCGGGTGAAGACGACCGTCCGGCCGGGAGCCGCGGCGAGGTCGGCGATCACCGGCAGCCGGGTGGCCTTCTCCACGTGCAGCACGTGGTGCACCATCGCGCTGACCGGCGACTTCGCCGAGTCGACGCTGTGCACGACCGGGTTGCTCAGGTAGCGCTTGACCAGCACGTCGACGCCGGCGTCGAGCGTCGCGGAGAACAGCAGCCGCTGCCCCTCGCGCGGGGTCTGGTCGAGCAGCCGGCGCACGACGGGCAGGAAGCCGAGGTCGGCCATGTGGTCGGCCTCGTCCAGCACGGTCACCTCCACCCCGTCGAGACGGGCGTGGCCGCTGCCGACGAGGTCGGCGAGCCGGCCGGGGCAGGCCACGACGACGTCGACGCCGGCGCGCAGCCCCTGGATCTGCGGGTTGGGCCGGACGCCGCCGAACACGGTGAGCGTGCGCAGGTTCAGCGTCTCCGCCAGCGGCGCCAGGGCCGCCTGGATCTGGGTGGCCAGCTCCCGGGTCGGGGCGAGCACCAGCGCGCGCGGCCGGTTCGGTCGGCGCGGGGTGCCGCTCGCGGCGAGCCGGGCGAGCAGCGGCAGCAGGAAGGCATAGGTCTTACCGGATCCGGTGCGCCCGCGGCCGAGCACGTCGCGGCCGGTGAGGGCGTCGGGCAGGGTCGCCGCCTGGATCGGGAAGGGCCGCTCGATGCCCTGACGGGCGAGGGTGGAGACGAGCGGGCCGGGCAGGCCGAGGTCTGCGAAGGAGGCGTCGGTCCCGGCGGTGGGTGCGGACATGGGCATGGGTGAGGTACGAGGGCGGCGGGCCGCCATGGGGATCTCCGAAACGTCGTGGGGTCGTCCTGCCCGGCGCGGGATGCTGTGCCCGCGGCGCTTGGTGGATGACACGAGAAGGCGGCCCGAGGCAGAACTGATGGGGCCGCTCCAGACCAGTGTAGGGGTCGGAGGGGACGCAGCACGAATCCGCCGTCGCATACTGGGCGCGAAGGGAGCACGCCGTGCCCGTCCAGATCAGCCTGATCGGCCCCTTCCGGGTCAGCGTCGACGACCGGCCGGTCCCGGACGCCTCCTGGGTGCGCAAGGACGCCGCGGGACTCGTCAAGGTGCTCGCCCTCAGCAGCGCCCGACGACTGCACCGGGAGCAGGTGGTCGACCTGCTCTGGCCCGACCTGACGCTCGACGAGGCCGCTCCCCGGCTGCACAAGGCGGCCCACTACGCCCGGCGCGCGACCGGCCGGGCCGACGCGATCGTGCTGCGCCACGAGATGGTCTCCCTCTTCCCGGACGAGGCGGTGGAGGTCGACGTACCCGCCTTCGAGGCTGCCGCGGCGTCTGCCCTGGCGGAGGGCTCCCCCGCAGCAGCCGAGAAGGTGCTGGAGGCGTTCGCCGGCGAGCCGCTGCCCGACGACCTCTACGCCGAGTGGGCCGGAGAGGTGCGCGAGCGCTGCGCCGCCCTGCGTTCCCGGCTCGTCGACCTGGCCCGGGCCCCGAGCTATGAGCGGGGCCGGCTCGAGCAGCAGATCCGGTTCTGCCGGACCCGGGACGGCGTGACCCTCGCCTACGCCACCTCGGGCACCGGTCCGCCGCTGGTCAAGGCCGCGAACTGGCTCACCCACATCGACCACGACTGGCGCAGCCCCGTGTGGCGGCACTGGCTGCTCGAGCTGTCCCGCCGGCACCGGCTGGTCCGGTACGACGAGCGGGGGTGCGGGCTCTCGGACTGGGACGTGGAGAGTGCGGACTTCGAGAGCTGGGTGACCGACCTGGAGACGGTGGTCGACGAGGCAGGGCTGGACCGGTTCCCGCTGCTGGGCATCTCCCAGGGCGCCGCTGTGGCCGTCGTCTACGCGGCCCGGCACCCCGGGCGGGTGACCCGGATGGTGCTCTACGGCTCCTACCCGCAGGGCCGCCTGGTCCGCGCCCGTGACGAGGCGGACCGTCGGGTGCACGAGGTCCAGGTGGAGCTGGCCCGGCTGGGCTGGGGCACGGACTCCCCGGCCTTCCGGCAGGTGTTCACCTCCGAGTTCATGCCCGAGGGTTCACGCGAGCTGTGGGACGCGTTCAACGAGCTGCAGCGCAGCAGCACGTCGCCGGAGAACGCCGCGCGCGTGCTGTCGGTGACCGGCGGCGTGGACGTGACCGCGGAGGCCCGTCAGGTGCGGGCGCCGACCCTGGTGCTGCACGCCCGGGGCGACCAGCGGCCGCCGTTCGAGCAGGGTCGGCTGATGGCGTCGCTCATCCCGGACAGCCGGTTCGTCGCGCTGGAGAGCGTGAACCACATCCTGCTCGCCGACGAGCCGGCGTGGCAGGTGTTCCTCGGCGAGGTCGAGACCTTCCTCGCCGAGGACTGCGACTAGTCAGCCGGCCGCCGCCGGGATCGCCGACTCCCGGTCGGCGTGGATCGCGAACACCTTGTCCAGGCCGGTGATCGTGAACAGCTTCATCACCTGGTCCTTGGTGCAGACCAGGGCGAACGAGCCCTTGAACGCGTGGGTCTTGCGCCGGGCGCCGATCAGGGCACCCAGCCCCGTGGAGTCGAGGAAGCTCACCTCGTCCAGGTCCACGACCAGGTGGACCTCGCCTCCGACCACGAGCTCGTCGATCGCCTCGCGCAGCCGACCGTTGGTGGCCAGGTCGACGTCGCCGCGGGGCACGACCACCGCGTGCCCGTCCTGGCGGATGACCTCGATCTCGAGCTCCATGAACAGTCCCTTCACCAGTGGGCGCTGCGCTCCACTGTTGAACGGCAGCCCATCGGATCCTCCCGGTTGGGGAGGGTTGAGGTCAGAAAGGACCGATTGTACGAGACATGTCACATCTGCGACGAAGTCATCTGGTCCACCGCCGCCCGCTCCAGGTCGGCGCAGCGGTCGACGCGGTCGGCGAGGTCACCGAACAGGGCGGGTTCGTCGGCGCGCTCGGCGTCTGCGGCCGTACCGGCGCGCTCGGCCAGGTCCGACCAGCCCCGCCCCGACTCGGCGAACAGCTCCGACGCCCTCCCCAGACCCGGGTCGTCGAGCCGGTCGGCGGCCTCGGCGAGGAACGCCGCGTACAACGGCCTGGTCCCGCCCGGGGCGGTGTAGGCGGAGGTGAGGCACTCGGCGAGCCGGGCGCAGGCGTACCGGGCGTGCTCCGGCGTCGCGAACCGGCGCGTCCAGCCCTTCTTCGTCCTGGCGTCGCGGAGCTCGGTCGCGAGCTTATTCATGCCCGAGAGGCCGAAGTTGACGTCGAAGCTGTTGCCGAGCACCGGCCCGGTCAGGTGCCGGGCGGTCATCCGGACGGCCCGCCGTACGCCTGCGGCCAGCTGCTCCTCGTTCCCGCCGGGTGGCAGCGCCGGGAGGGTGACCAGCTCGAAGCGGCCGGGGCGGTGCCCGGCCCAGGCGGCAGCCAGGTCGTCCGCGGAGACCTCCTGCGCCGTCCTGCCCTCGGCGAGCAGGTAGCCCGCCGGGGTCCGGTCGACGGCCAGCACCGGGTAGGGGTCGGCGGCCTCCCAGGGGTCGCCCGCCTCCTGTCCGGGGAGCAGGCCCCGGGCCACGGTCAGCCAGGCCGGTGTCCCGCCGTCGAGCTGCCGGTCGAGCTTGCCCAGCGCGGGTCGGACAGCCGAGGAGTGGGCGGTGACGGCGTCGACGCCGAGGTTCTCCGCGACCGCGACCGGCCAGGGGGTCGGGTGGTGCTGCGCGACCACCGTCAGCAGCGGGTGCGGGACCTCGCGGTACTCGAACACCGCGTACATGAACCCGACCCCGCCGCCGAGGCCGCAGGCCGTCGGCTCCGTCACGTCGAGCCCGTGCGCCTCGAGCAGCCGCCGGGTCAGCCTCGAGGGACGGTGCGGGCCGTCCTCGGGCCCGGCGGCGCCCGCCGTGTCGGCCCGGGCGACCACGTTCCGGCGGGCGGTGGTGTAGGACTCGCCGGTGCGGGCCATGCGCTCGCGCACCCGGCGCTTGAGGGACTTCTGCTCGGTCATGACGTCTCGTTCCCGGTCACGCGTGGTGGACCCTCCCCGCGCCAGCACCCACCGGTGACCCAGGCAGCTCGCTCATGGACCGTCGGTTGCCCCGCGATGGCACGGGCCACCTCTGCCCCCACGAGTCGCCGACGGGCGCGGGCCGTCGGTGAAGGGGGTCGGGCGTTGCGGAGACGCCGGCACCAGACTAGCCCAGCGGCTTGCCGAAGCACCGCGACTTCGGCGACCAAGCGTAGTGCCCGAACTTCGTGACCGGCTCGTAGCCGGCCGAACGGTACAGCGCGATCGCCTCCGGCTGCTCGATGCCGGTCTCGAGGACCATCAGGTCCGCGCCCGCCTGCCGGGCGGTCGCCTCGAGGTGCTCGAGCATGCGCCGGGCGAGGCCGGTGCGACGGGCCGCGGGCACGACGTACATCCGCTTGATCTCGGCCGCCTCGGACCTGCCGAACGCGGGCACGTCCCGGCGCCGGCGCCAGCCGCCCATGGCGACGGGCACCCCGTCGACGTACCCGACGAAGAACACCCCCTGCGGCGCGTCGAAGGTGGTGGTGTCGATCGGGGTGTTGTCGGGCCCGCCGTAGAGCCGGGTGTACTCCGCCTGGACCTCCGCGACCAGCGTGCGGACGTCGGGATGACCGAACGGGACCGGGCGGATCTCCACGCTAGACGCTCATCGAGGAGCCGCAGCCGTCGCAGAACCGCGCGTCGACGTCGTTCTGGCGGCCGCACGAGCGGCAGTACGGGCCCGCGGCGTGCGGAGCGGGCGCGCCCGGGGAGCCGAGCCCGAGGTTGCGCCCGGCCGTGCGCATGGCGGCGGCGTGCTCGTCGGCCATGTAGGAGGCCGCCGCCCCGGAGAAGCCGAGCTGGAGCAGGAACCCGCCGAGGCCGAACAGCGGCACGCCGAGGAAGAACATCCAGAACTTGGTCGGCTCGGCGGAGAAGTCGTCGGACCGGGCCACGGCGAAGAAGTCGGCGACCGCGATCCCCATCAGCACCAGCGCGGCGCCGAAGACCAGGATGCCGAGCACCCGGAAGGTGGTGCGCATGCGCGCGCGGCTGTCGGTGCCGGCCCCGCCGAGGTGCGGACCGTGTGGCTGCTGCTGGGTCATCTCTGGTTCCCCCGTTTCTCGTGTGCGGTGTGCGAGATGACACAATAGACTCGCGCAAGCACTGACAACGGGGTCAGGTCACCACCACTCGAATCTGACGAGGACTCACTGTGACCGACACGATCACCATCCCTGACGCGATCAAGCCCGCCGACGGCCGCTTCGGCGCCGGCCCCTCCAAGGTGCGGACCGAGGCCGTCGACGCCCTCGCCGCCACCGGGACCTCCCTGATCGGCACCTCGCACCGCCAGGCGCCGGTGCGGAACCTGGTCGGCCGGGTCCGCGAGGGCGTCTCCACGCTGTTCGACCTGCCCGAGGGCTACGAGGTCGTGCTCGGCAACGGGGGTGCCACCGCGTTCTGGGACATCGCCACGTTCGGCCTGATCCGCGACAAGAGCCAGCACCTCTCGTTCGGCGAGTTCTCCTCGAAGTTCGCCAAGGCCGCCAAGCAGGCGCCGTTCCTGGCCGACCCGACCGTCATCGAGTCGCCCACCGGCAGCCGGCCCGAGCCGCAGGCGGAGCCCGGTGTGGACGCCTACGCCTGGGCCCACAACGAGACCTCGACCGCGGTGATGGCGCCCGTGCAGCGGGTGGCCGGCGCCGACGACGACGCCCTGGTGCTCATCGACGCCACCTCCGGCGCCGGCGGGCTGCCCGTCGACATCACCGAGGTGGACGCCTACTACTTCGCCCCGCAGAAGTGCTTCGCCTCCGACGGCGGCCTCTGGGTCGCGGTGATGTCCCCGGCCGCGCTGGATCGGGCCGCGGAGATCGCGGCCACCGACCGGTGGGTCCCGGCGTTCTTCGACCTGCCCACCGCGATCGACAACTCCAAGAAGAACCAGACCTACAACACCCCGGCGATCGCAACGCTGTTCCTGATGGCCGAGCAGCTGGACTGGTTCAACAGCCAGGGCGGTCTCGACTTCGCGGTCTCCCGCACCACCGACAGCTCCACCCGGCTGTACACGTGGGCGGAGAAGACGGCCTACACCACGCCCTACGTGGAGAACCCCGAGCACCGCTCGCTGGTGATCGGGACCGTCGACTTCGACGAGTCCATCGACGCGGCCGCGGTCGCCAAGACGCTGCGCGCCAACGGCGTGGTCGACGTCGAGCCCTACCGCAAGCTCGGCCGCAACCAGCTGCGGGTCGCGATGTACCCGGCGATCGAGCCCTCCGACGTGGAGGCGCTCACCGCCTGCGTCGACTACGTCGTCGAGCGACTCTGAGCCCCAGGCCCACCGCGCCGAGCGCGGCCAGGGCGAGCCCCGGCAACCAGACCCCGTCCCCGTCCCCGGGGGCGGGGTCTGCTGCGTCCGCGAGCCGGCGCCGCGGGGTGCGGGGGTCGTCGGAGCGCAGCGTCTCCGGCTCCGGAGAGGCGGTCGGCCCGGCGGAAGGCGGGGTCGGTCTGGTCGGGGCGGCCACCTCGAGCACCTCCGAGCCTGCCCCCTCGGTGCTCACCAGCACCCGACCGGCCGGGTCCACCGCGACCGCCTCACCCTGCTCCTGCTCGGGCAGCTCCGCCTCGGCGACCACCTCGAACCCCGGGTAGGTGTAGAGCACCGCGGAGCCGTACGTCCGCAGCAGCACGTGCCGGCCGTCGGGCAGGAACGCCCCGTCGGTCACCATCCGCGGCGCGCGGGCCACCGGCTCCAGGCGGTGGATCGCACCCGGGTCCAGCCGGGCCGGGGCCCGGTAGACCGTGCCGGAACCGATCAGCTCCTTGGAGACCACCAGCACCCGGCCGGTGCGCGGGTGCACCAGCAGCGCCTCCGCGTCGCGGGGGCGGGAGGGGTAGCGGAGCTCGTAGGAGGCCGCCGGGACCGTCCGGTCGCCGCGCCCCACGCCGGTCAGCCGGTGGACCGCCACCGTGGTGCGGGCCCGCTCGTTGTCGCCGATGTCGCCGACCCACACGTCGCCGGCGCGGCGACCCGGGGCGAGGGCCTCGACGTCGTCGGGGTCGGCCGGGTACGTCGAGGTGCCGACGGTCTCGCCGGTGGCCTCGTCGACCACGTAGACCACCGGACCGTCGCCGGAGTCGTTGACGGTGAGCACCAGCCCGTCGCGCGCGACCAGCCCGCTCGACTCGGCGATGCGCTCGTCGGCGAAGGTCAGCACCACCCGCCCCTCGTCGGGGACGTCGGCCGGGTCCGCCGTACCGGCGCCGGTGCCCGCGAGCAGACCCGCGGCGACGGCGAGCGCGACGCTAGCCGAGCCGGTCATGGAGCAGCTCCGCGAGCCTGGGCTGCACCCCCCACGTGCCGGTCAGGTCCTCCAGCTCCTGGCGCGCCGCCGGCTTCGGGCTCCGGCCGGTGCGGACCGCGCGGAGCAGGGTGTTGCGCGGGGTGTGCTGACTCTCGACGAACTCGATCACGTCCACCCGGTAGCCGGCGAGCCGCAGCACCGAGGCGCGCAGGGCGTCGGTGAGCGTGTCGGCGAACCGCTCACGCAGGATGCCGTGACGGGTGAGCATGGCGTACGGCGCGGGGGTCGGCGCCCTGCGCAGCTGCGCGGCGACGTCGTGGTGGCAGCAGGGAGCGGCCAGCACCAGCGACGCGCCCCACTCCACCGCCCGCGCGAGCGCGTCGTCGGTCGCGGTGTCGCAGGCGTGCAGCGCGAGCACCACCTCCGGGGCGGGGTCGACCATGGCGGAGCCGATCTCACCCTGGACGAACGACATCGTGTCCGCGATGCCGAGGGAGTCCGCGAGCGCCGAGCTGTGCTCGTAGGACTGCGTCTTGACGTCCACCCCGACCACGCGCACGTCGAGCCCGCGTACGGCGGTGAGGTAACGGTGCGCGGCGAAGGTGAGGTAGGCGTTCCCACAGCCGAGGTCGACGATCCGCAGCGGCTCCTCGGCGCTCGGCGTGCGCAGCCGGCCCGAGGCCAGGGCGTCGTCGATGGCCGGGGCCAGGCTGCGCAGGAACTCCTCGACCTGGCGGTACTTCCCCTGCCGGCTGGGCTTGATCCTGCCCTGCGCGTCGGCGATCCCGATCGCGACGAGGACCGGGTCGTCCTCGGGCAGCAGCCGGGGCTTCTTCCGGTCGTGCGCGCGACGGTCCTCCTCCGGCTCCGCGGGTGCCTCCCGACGGCTCGTGTGCACCATCGCCTCGAGCTTCTTGGTGACCCGGACCTGGTGGGTCTCGGTGGCGGTCTCGACGTGCCAGTTCCCGAAGGGCTCGTCGAGCAGGTCGTCCACGGCGGTCTTGGCCGCGTCGCCGGCGGCGTGGTTCGAGGTGTGCGCCTGGGTGTCGTCGTAGCAGGTGACCTGCAGGTGACGGCCGGCCTTGAGATCGACGTACCGCATCTCGACGCGACGCCAGCGTGGGGTCTGCCCCTTCTGCCGGCCGGACGCGACCACCCGGACCAGGGTCTGGTCGTCGAGGATCAGGGAGCGCATCCTGGCCAGGACGCGCAGCAGCGGCTCGGCCACGGTCAGCCCCGGAACAGTGCGGAGACGGCGACGATGAGGATCAACGCTACGAGCGCACCCGGGATCACCATGCGTCGGTAGCGGGGGTTCATACGACGAAGTCTAACGAAGCGGACCGCTTGGCCCGATCGCGCTATGGACCCTCCCGGCGCCCAGGAATAGCGTCGCTGATTGGACACCGACCACTTCACACCGAAGCGGCCTGCACGACACCAGGAGGCCAACCGTGTTCATTCAGATCATCCAGGGCAAGTGCACCCGCCAGGACGAGCTCAAGGCCCTCGGCGAGCGTTGGGTCAAGGAGATCGCCAGCAAGGCCGACGGCTGGCTCGGCGGCACCTACGGCTTCACCGACGACGACATGTTCGTCGGTGTGATCCGGTTCGAGTCCCGTGAGAAGGCCATGGCGCACTCCTCCAGCCCCGAGCAGACCCGGTGGTGGCAGGAGATGGAGCCGCTGTTCGACGGGCCCGTGGAGTTCCACGACTGTGACACCGTCATGCTCATGATGGAGGGCGGCCGCGACGACGCCGGCTTCGTCCAGGTCATCCGCGGCAAGGTCGACGACCCGGCTCGGCTCCAGGCGGACATGGACGAGATGTCGTCGATGCTGCACGAGATCCGCCCGGACATCATCGGCGCCACGCTCGCGATCGAGCCCGACGGCACCTTCACCGAGACCGTCGCCTTCACCAGCGAGGAGGCCGCCCGCGAGGGCGAGTCGAAGGAGATGCCGCTCAACGAGAAGGTCCGGCACGCCATGCAGGAGTGGGAATCGTTGACCCACGACCTGACCTACATGGACCTGCACCACCCGTGGTTCACCTCGAAGGCGACCGCGACGACATGAGCCCGCACCGCCTGGTCAGTCGGTGGACTCGGCCAGGCGGGCCCGGAACTCGGCGAGCACCTTCTCGTCCCCTGCGAAGGTGACCGCGTCGTCGCCCCGGCGGCCCCACAGCCACAGCAGCACCGAGGCGGGGTCGCCGGTGACGCCTGCCCGCGTGGCCTCCTCCGCGCCGGGGAAGGTCTCGTCGGCCACGGTCACCGAGTCCGCGCCGACCGAGACCCACCACGAGCGCTCGCCGGCGCGCACCAGCACCGTCGCGTCGACCGGGTGCGCGGTCTCGTAGTCGGCCCACCACGGCCCGCCCAGCATCAGCCGCAGCACCTCGTCGACGCCGTCCACGGCCAGCTCCGCGTCGATCGGTGTGGTGACGTCGTGCGCCAGCTCGGCGTCGTACCGGTGGACCGCGACCTCCTGGGCCATCCGGCGGAACCAGAAGCCAGCGGTCTGGTCGTCCGCCCACCAGGTGTAGGAGGGGGCGTCGGGCCCGCGGGTCTCGAGCTCGGCGAGGAGCTCCTCGGTGGAGGCCCGCAGGAACTCACCCGGCTCGCGTGAGGCGAACTCCGGCAGCGGCCACGGGTCCGGGCTCTGCTGCTCGCGCATGCACGCGATCTTGTGCTGGTAGACCTCCGCGACGTGCGCGAGCACGTCGCGGACCTGCCAGCCCGGGCAGCACGGCACGTCGGCGTCCAGACCGAGCTCACCCACGTCGGCGAGACGGGCGGACCCGGTGCGGATCAGGTCGAGGTAGCGCTGCGGCGACAGCCGGGTGGAGCTCGAGGTCGATGCGGTCATGCGAGGACTGTGACACAGGCCACCGACAGCCCGCGCCGACCCCGGTCAGCCGACCGGTGTGGGCACCGGGCGGTCGGCGCGCAGCGTCGCGCGGGTGATCCCCTGGCTGCGGCTGAACAGGGCGACCGCGAGCAGGGTGCCGAGGATGGTGATCCCGCCGCCGCCGATCAGGGTCCACCGGGCGCCGAAGACCTCACCGACCCAGCCGACGATCGGCGAGCCGAGCGGCGTCCCGCCCATGAAGATCATCATGTACAGCGCCATCACCCGGCCGCGCAGCTCGGGCGTGACGCTGAGCTGCATGGTCGCGTTCGCGGCGGTGATCATGGTGAGCGCGGCCAGCCCGAGCACCGGCAGCCACACCGCGAACATCAGGTACGTCGGCATCAGCCCGGCCACGATCTCGGCCAGCCCGAAGCCGACCGCGGCCCCGATGACCAGCCGGTGCCGGACCCGGACGCGGCGCGCGGCCAGCAGCGCGCCGGACAGCGAGCCGATCGCCATGGCGGAGCCGAGGATGCCGTACTCCGAGGCGCCCTTGTCGAACACCTCGGTGGCCATCAGCGCCGAGGTCATCTGGAAGTTCAGCCCGAAGGTGCCGGCGAAGAACACGATGGCCAGGATCATCATCAGGTCGGGCCGGCGGCGGATGTAGCGCAGCCCGTCGCGGATCATGCCCTTCTGCCGGGCCTGCGGCTCGGGGCTGTCGAGGTCCTCGGTGCGCATCCGCTGCAGCGCCACCACCACCGCGCCGTAGCTCACCGCGTTGATCGCGATCACCCACCCGGTCGCCTCCACGCCGCCGCCGAGCGCGGCGATCATGAACCCGGCGACCGCGGGACCCACGATGCGGGCGGCGTTGAACGAGGCCGAGTTGAGGCCCACCGCGTTGGTCAGGTCGTCCTTGTGCACCATCTCGCTGACGAACGACTGCCGCGCCGGGGCGTCGAAGGCGGTGCCGATGCCGAACACGAACGCGAGCGCGTAGACGTGCCAGGTCTCGACGGTGCCGGTGATCGCGAGCAGTCCGAGCAGCAGCGACGGCACCGCCATCATCAGCTGGGTCACCTGGAGCAGCCGCCGCTTGGGGAAGCGGTCGGCGACGAGACCCGCGTAGGCGGAGAACAGGAGGATCGGCAGGAACTGCAGGCCCGTGGTGATACCGAGGGCGGTGCCGCTGCCGGTCAGGGCGAGGACCAGCCAGTCCTGAGCCACACGCTGCATCCACGTCCCGACGTTCGACACGACACCACCGGCTGCGTACAGCCGGTAGTTGGGGTTCGACAGGGAGCGGAAGGTGGGACTCAAGCGTGGGCCAGCCTTTCGATGATGGGAGCTGCCTGGCGCAGCACGGAACGTTCTTCGGGGGTGAGCTCACGCAGCCGCTGCGCGAGCCACGCGTCGCGCTTGCGCCGGTCCGCGGCGAGGGTGTCGACGCCCTTGTCGGCCAGGGCGATCACGACCTGGCGACGGTCGGTCTCGTGCGGCCTGCGCACGACGTAGCCGCCCTCCTCGAGACAGTTGACGGTGCGCGTCATCGACGGCGGCTGGACCCGCTCGTGGGCGGCGAGCTCGCCGATCGAGCACTCCCCCTCACGGAACAGCGCCCCCAGCACGGACAGCTGCCCGACGCTGAGCTCGTTGTTCGGGTCACGTTCGCTGCGCAGCCGGCGGGTCAGCCGCGCCACGGACACACGGAGCGCCGAGGCGAGTCCGGCGTCGGTGCGGGCGACCTTCTCGATGGTGGGCGACATGACGCTTAGCATAACTCATTAGCATTGCTAAGCATTCCTGGACGAGCGGGAGGTGACCAGGCTCACGTCAGGCGCGGCCGACGTCCCTGCGCAGGAACCCGGCCAGCCCGAGGCCGGCCGCGGCTGCCGCCACCGCCGCGATCACCAGCAGCGGTCCGGCGGTGAGCTCCTCGGCGGGCACGGCGGGCGTGTGGGTGAACGGCGACAGGTTCTCGAACCAGGAGGGGAAGGACAGGATGCCGCCCAGCCAGCCGACCACGAAGCACACGGCCAGCGCCGCCCACGCGGCCGCCGCCGCGCGCGGCACCCAGCCGACGAGCAGCAGCGCCACCCCCACCAGCACCAGCACCGCCGGCAGGTAGACCAGGACGTAGCCGGTCAGCCGCCACACCGCGGAGCCGTCACCGCTCACCGCGGCGTAGGCGATGCCGACCCCGAGCCCACCGGCCGCCACGGCCAGGACCGTCCCGACGAGGGTCACGGCCGCGCTCGCGGCGTACCACCGGCTCCGCGACACCCCGGTCGAGAGCACCGGCTCCAGCCGTCCCGAGGTCTCCTCGGCCCGCATCCGCAGGGCGGAGGCGACCGCGAACCCGGCCGCGAGGATGCCCATGATCAGCATGGCGGTGGAGAAGAAGGCGTCGACCAGGCTCGCCCCGGCGATGCGCTCGAAGTAGGCCGCCAGGGTCGGGTTGTCCTCGACCATCTTCCTCATCTCCTCGGTCACCGACCCGAACATCAGGCCGGTGACCAGGATCCCGACGGTCCAGCCGAGGATGCTGGCCCGCTGCAGCCGCCAGGCCAGACCGAGCGGGGTGCACAGTGCCGACCGCGCGGACGCCGGCCCCGGCCGGGGCTGGACGATGCCGGCACCGAGGTCGCGGCGACGGCTCAGCACCGCGGCGGCCGCGAACAGCAGCGCCGTCAGCGCGACCGACAGCAGCAGCGGCCACCACCGGTTGTCGTCGAACACCCGCACCTGCTGGGACCAGCCCATCGGGGAGAGCCAGGACCAGAAGGTCTCGCTGGTGTCCCCCACCGCCCGCAGGCCGAACGCCACTCCGAGGGCGGCCAGGCCGATCCCGATCGAGCCGCGCGCGTGCGTGGTCAGCTGCGCCGCGACCAGGGCTACCCCGGCGAACACCCAGCCCATCGCCGCCACCGCGGCGCCGAACAGCAGCGCCGGACCGGTGGCGGAGTCCACCGACAGCAGCGACCACGTCACGCCGAGGCCGACGAGCACGCCGGCGGCGAGCGCCACGACCAGGGCGGCCACGGGACCGGCCTGGGGCGCCACCACCGTCGAGCTCAGCAGCTCGGTCCGGCCGGCTTCCTCCTCGCTGCGGGTGTGCCGCACCACGAGGAAGACCGACATCAGCGCGGTGCCGAGGAGGGCGGTCATGCTGGTCTCGTAGATGAGGATGCCGCCGATCTGCTCCAGCGCCACCGGCGGGCCGGCCATCGCGATGGTGGCCGGCGAGGTGCCGAGGTTGGCGGCGTAGGCCTGGATCTCCGCGGGCGTGTTGTAGGTGCTGGCGACCGCGTTCGCGGTGGCGTAGGTGATCCCGACCAGGGACAGCACCCAGACCGGGAGGAACACCCGGTCCCGACGCAGCGCGAACCGGATCAGCGGGCCGAGCCCGGTCAGCGTGCTCACCGCCCCTCCCCCGCGGCGACCTCGTCGCCGTAGTGCCGCAGGAACAGCTCCTCGAGCGTCGGCGGGTGGCTGACCAGGGAGGTGATCTTCAGCGGCGCGAGGAAGTCCATCGCCTCGTCGAGGTGGTCGGTGTCCACCTCGAAGGTGACCTTGCCGTCGGCGCGGCTGACGTTGTCCACCCAGGGGACGACCGTCTCCAGCTGCTCCGAGGACCGCTCGGTGGAGACCACGACCGTGGTCCGGGTGAGGTGTCGCAGCTCGGCCAGCGTCCCGGACTGCACGACCTTCCCGACCCGGATGATGCTGACCCGGTCCGAGAGCGCCTCCGCCTCCGCGAGGATGTGGCTCGACAGCAGCACCGTCGCCCCCTGGGCCTTCAGCTCGCCGATGCTCTCCTGGAACGCGGCCTCCATCAAGGGGTCGAGCCCCGAGGTCGGCTCGTCGAGCAGGAACAGCTCGACGTCGGAGGCCAGCGCCGCCACGAGCGCCACCTTCTGCCGGTTGCCCTTGGAGTAGCTGCGGGTCTTCTTGGTCGGGTCGAGGTCGAACCGCTCGAGCAGCTCGGCGCGGCGCTTCCTGTCCAGCCCACCGCGCAGCCGGGCGAGCAGGTCGATCACCTCGCCGCCGGTGAGGTTGGGCCACAGCGACACCTCCCCCGGCACGTAAGCCAGCCGCCGGTGCAGCGCCGCGGCGTGGTGCCACGGGTCCTGCCCGAGAACCGAGACCGAGCCCCGGTCGGCGCGCAGCAGCCCGAGCAGCACCCGGATCGTGGTGGACTTCCCGGCCCCGTTCGGGCCGAGGAAGCCGTGCACCTCGCCCTGGCGCACCTCGAGGTCGAGGCCGTCGAGCGCGACGGTGGAACCGAACGTCTTCACGAGACCTGAGATGGCGATGGCGCTGGTCATGATTCGAGGCTACGCTTGTTTCACAGTTGTGTGAATGTTTTTAACTGCGTGACCTCTAGCCCGACCCGACCGCCGAGGAAGGCCCCCCGGATGACCGCCGAGCCCACCCCGTCCGAGCACGAGCGACTGCTGCGGGCGGTGGAGCGGGTCGGCGTGATGCTGGAGGGCATGGGGATGCCGAGGATGGCGGCCCGGGTGTTCGCGTTCGTCCTCGCCGACGACGCCGACCGCTACACCGCCGGCGAGCTCGCCGAGGGCCTCCGGGTCAGCCCGGCGGCGATCTCAGGGGCCGTGCGCTACCTCGTCGACACCCGACTGCTGTTCAAGGAGCGGGAGCCCGGGACCCGGGCCGACATCTACCGGGTCTACGACGAGGACGTGTGGTCGACGATCATGGAGGCCCGGGTACCGCTGCTCGACCTGTGGCAGCGCGCGCTCGACGAGGCGGTCGCCGAGGTCGGCCGGGACCGGCCCGGGGGCAGGCGGCTGCTGGAGACCCGGGAGTTCTTCGCGTTCATGCGCACCGAGACCTCGGCCTCGGTCGAGCGCTGGAAGCAGCACCGCCGCACCCTGGACTGACCAGGATGCGGCGGTACGACGGACGCGCGGGTCAGCCGATCAGCTGCCGGATCGGGTCGATCGCGAAGTAGACCACGAACAGCGCGGCCACCACCCACATCAGCGGGTGGACCTGGACGGTCTTGCCCCGCACCACCTTCACCAGCACGTAGGCGAGGAAGCCCGCGCCGATGCCGGCGGAGATGGAGTAGGTGAACGGCATCAGCGCGATGGTGAGGAACGCCGGGATGGCGATCTCCATGTCGTCCCAGTCGATGTTCTTGACCTGCTGCATCATCAGGAACCCGACCAGCACCAGGGCCGGCACCGCCGCCTCGTTCGGGATGATCTCCACCAGCGGCGCGAACACCGTCGCGAGCAGGAACAGCACGCCGGTGACGATGCTGGCCAGGCCGGTGCGCGCGCCCTCGGCGACACCCGACGCGGACTCGATGTAGGAGGTGTTGCTGGACACGCCCGCGGCACCGCCGGCGGCCGCGGCGACCGAGTCGACGATCAGGATCCGCTTGGTGTTCGGCGGGCTGCCCTCCTCGTCGAGCAGGCCGGCCTCGGCGCCGATCGCCGTCATCGTGCCCATCGTGTCGAAGAAGTCGGCGAGCAGCAGGGTGAAGACGAACAGGGCGGCGGTGACCAGGCCCACCTGCTCGAAGGAGCCGAGCAGGGAGAACTCGCCCAGGGTCGGGAAGCTCGGCACGGCGACCACGCTGTCGGGGAGCTCCGGGACGTTGAGGTTCCAGCCCTTGGGGTTGTAGTTGCCCTCCTGGTCCACCATCGGGCCGATGTTCGCGATCGCCTCCACGACCACCGCCAGCACGGTCGTGGCGATGATCGAGATCAGGATCGCGCCCTTCACCCCGCGCACGTAGAGGGTGACCATCAGGATCAGGCCGAGGCAGAACACCAGCACCGGCCAGCCCACCAGCGCGCCGCCCGAGCCGAGCTCGACGGGCACCGGTCCGGCGCCGGTACGTCGGACGAAGCCGGCGTCGACCAGCCCGATCAGCGCGATGAACAGGCCGATCCCGACGCTGATGGCCACCTTGAGCTGTCCGGGGACCGCGTGGAAGACCGCGGTTCGGAAACCGGTGAGCACCAGGACCAGGATGATCAGGCCCTCGATCACGACCAGGCCCATCGCGTCCGCCCAGGTCATCCCCGAGGCGATCGAGTAGGCGACGAAGGCGTTCAGGCCCAGGCCGGTCGCCAGCGCCAGCGGGTAGTTGGCGACCGCGCCCATCAGGATGGTGAGCACGCCCGCCACGAGCGCGGTGGTCGCGGCGACGCCGGCGAAGTCCCCGCCGGCCAGGAGGTTGCCGTCGACGTCCTCCGCTCCGAGCAGGATGATCGGGTTGAGCACGATGATGTAGGCCATCGTGAAGAACGTGACGAAGCCGCCCCGCACCTCCCGGCTCACGCTCGACCCGCGCTCGGTGATCTTGAAGTAGCGGTCCAGGGCGGTGACCCGGGCGGAGCTCGTCGTCGTCTCGTTCCTGCTGAGCTTGTCCACGTGGTTCCCTCGTGATGTGAAGTGACCGGGGAGAAGGCGGGCGACGCCGACCGCCGCAGACGAATCCTGCCAGAAGGGGTGCCGCCCCGTTCACCCCGGCGCCCGGAGGTGGACTAGATTCGTGGTGTGGAGCACCCTGAGCCGCAGCCCGCCGAGAAGGTCAAGACCCACGAGATCGGCAAGCGCACCTATGTCGTGGCCGACGTCGAGCCGCTCGACGTCGACGGCGTGCGCACGGTGGCGGTCGGCACCGGGCTGTGGTTGGTGGCGCTGATCATGCTGCTCCCGTTCTACGGGCGGCTCGAGGACAGCGACCGGTTGTGGTGGCTGTGGACCTGCGTGGCCGGGTTCGGACTCGGCATCATCGGCTGGGACTACTGCCGCCGCCGCAGGAACGCCAAGCTGGCCCGTCGTACCGACGGTGCGGCGACACCACCGGGAGCCGGCGCCCCGCTGGAGTGAGCCCAAGCGGGACGAGCCGGGTCAGAACTGCTCGAGGTCGTCCCAGGTGAGGGTGTCGAGCACCGGCTCGGGCAGCGGCTGGGGCAGGTTCCGCTTGTGCAGCCGGGCCTCGCTGTGCGCTCCGCAGCCGTGGTCGAAGGAGACGACCCGACCGTCGTCGTTGGCGTAGGCGTTCGCGCACACCCCGAACAGCGTCGACAGCGGCCCCGCGAGGCGCACCATGAAGCCGCAGGTGCCGCAGTTCCCGGGCGCGGACTGCGCGATCGGGGCGTCAGGACCGTGGCTGCCGTCGTACCAGCGCTGCGCGGCGAGCTCGCGCCCCTCCAGGGACAGCACCCGCGGGCGGCCCAGGCCGAGCTCGTCGCTCACCTCCCGGACCGAGTCCTGGTCGACGACCTCGTCGCCGGCGGTGTAGCCGGGCACCAGCCGGGGGTCGTCCTCCTCGGCGGGCAGCAGGTCCCCGGGGCCGAGGTCGCCGGGCTGGATCCGCTCCCGCCACGGCAGCCACGGCGGCGCGACGATCGCCTCGTCGCCGGGGAGCAGCACCACCTCGTCGACGGTCACGCTCTTCTGCCGGGGCGCACGGGCCACGGTCACCGACCAGCGCCAGCCGCGGTAGCCGGTGCGGGTGCAGGCGAAGAAGTGGGTGGTGACGCGCTCGTCCTCGGTGACGTGACCGAGGTGTTCGCCGACGTCGGTCGCGTCGACCAGGGCGACGAGCGCCTCGCGCGCAGCCTCGGCCGCGCCGACGCCCACGGCGTCCGGCTTGGGGGTTCGAGCTGCTGCCATCACGCCCGCGATTCTCCCTCATCACCTCCTGCGTTGTCTCGCCGGGTGCCACAATCGCCAAGCCCGACGGGCAAGATGGACCCATGGGCCACGAGAACGCGCCGCCGCAGGACTCGCGCGAGCGGGCGCGGGGGGCAGCGCAGGCCACCCGCCGGGCGGCGAACGCCTCCGCGCGCGGGGCGCGGCGCGCGGGCGCAGCCACCGGTCGCGCAGCGAGCTACACGTTCCGCCAGGCGCGCCGGGCCACGCACGCCGAGGGGGCGGGTGACAGCGGCCTGTCCCGGCTGATCGAGCTGCACGCGTTCAACGCCGCCGGCGACGCGGCGGTCGCGATCTCCCTGGCCGGGACCCTGTTCTTCCAGGTGCCCACCGGGGAGGCGCGGGGGCAGGTGGCCCTGTTCCTCGGGTTGACCATGCTGCCGTTCGCGATCGTGGCGCCGCTGATCGGTCCGTTCCTGGACCGGTTCGCGCACGGCCGCCGGTGGGCGATCGGCGCCACCATGGCGATCCGCGCGTTCTTGTGCTGGGTGCTCGCCGGCGCGGTGCTCACCGACTCGGTCGCGCTGTTCCCGGCCGCGCTGGGGGTGCTGGTGGCGTCGAAGGCCTACGGGGTGACCCGGGCCGCGGCGGTGCCCCGGCTGCTGCCGAGCCGGCTCACCCTGGTGAAGGCGAACTCGCGGATCTCCCTCGCCGGGGTGGCCGGGGCGGCGATCTCGGCGCCGCTGGCGGTGGGCGCGTCCACGCTCGGCCCGCAGTGGTCCCTGCGCTACGCGTTCCTGGTGTTCGTGGGTGCCACCGTCCTGGCGATCCTGCTGCCCGAGCGCGTCGACTCCTCCCGCGGCGAGGAGCAGCTGGCACTGACCTCGGTGGCCGGGCGCCGGCGGGGCCGGCAGCGGGCCCGGGTCCCCGGCCCGGTGGTGCTGGCGCTGCGCGCGAACTCGGGGCTCCGGCTGCTCTCGGGGTTCCTCACCATGTTCATGGCGTTCCTGCTGCGCGACGAGCCGTTCCCCGGCTGGGAGGACCGGCCGGAGCTGCTGCTCGGCCTGGTCATCGGCGCGGCAGGCCTGGGCAGCACGATCGGGGTCGCCCTCGGGTCGCTGCTGCGCTCGGTGAAACCGGAGGTCACCGTCGTGCTCACGTTGCTGGCCGACGCGGCGATGGCGGTGCTGGTGGCGGTGTTCTACGGGCTGCCGACCGCCGTGCTCCTCGGACTCACCGCCGGGCTCGCGCAGTCCCTGGGCAAGCTGTCGCTCGATGCGCTCATCCAGCGGGACGTGCCCGAGCGGACCCGCACCTCGGCGTTCGCGCGGTCGGAGACGCTGCTGCAGCTGTCCTGGGTCACCGGCGGGTTCATCGGGATCGCGCTGCCGCTGGTCCCCGAGCTCGGCCTCGGGGTCGCCGCGGCGATCCTGGTCTGCTGGTCGGCGTGGGTGCTCAGCACCGCGCGCCGGACCGTGTGAGGGTCAGAGCTCGAGCTCGTCGGCCAGCGCGCGCAGCAGCTTCGCGGTCGGCTTGGCCGTCTTCGGGTCGGGGTGCCGCCCGTTGCGGTAGCCCTTCTCGATGTTCTCCAGCAGCCGGTACAGGTCCTCGATGATGTTCACCATGTCGGCCGGCTTCTTGCGCATCGCCTTCGACACCGACTGGGTCGGCTCGAGCACCCGCACCTGGAGCGCCTGGTCGCCCTTGCGTCCCTGGGCGACCCCGAACTCCACCCGGGTGCCCGGCTTGAGGTGGGTGACTCCGGCCGGCAGCGCGTTGGCGCGCACGTAGACATCGCCGCCGTCGTCCTTGGACAGGAAGCCGAAGCCCTTCTCGGCGTCGTACCACTTGACCTTGCCAGTAGGCACCGGTGACCTCTTCTTCGTTCGTGGTTGATGCAGGCTCAAGGATATGGCGCGGCCGGCGCCGGGCACGAACGGGTTACCGCCAGCGCTCCGGATCGCGCAGCCGCTCGTTCATCGAGCCGGACCGGAAGCCGTTGGGGTCCAGCCCCGCCTCCGCGAACCCCGCGTCGAGGGCGGCGGCCACCACCCCGGGGACCTCGCTCGCGGCCGGAACCGCGTCCGCGTCGATCTCGATGCTGGCCCGCTCGCCCAGGTCGCGGACGCGCAGGTTGGGTACGTCGATCCCGGCGTCGTGGAGCGCGGCACGGACCGCCACCTCGGCGCGCTCGACCCGGGCCAGCCGGAACGGGCTCACCTCCACTCCGTAGGCCACGCGCGAGGACAGGCAGGCGGCGGCCGGCTTGTCCCAGGTCGGCAGGCCCCACCGGCGCGACGCCTCCCGGATCTGCTCCTTGGTCAGGCCGGCGTCGCGGAGCGGGGTGACCGCGCCCCGCTCGTGGGCGGCTCGGATCCCGGGCCGGAACCCGGCCACCGCGTCGTCGGCGTTCGTGCCCGTCGCGACGCACGCGAAGCCGTGCTCGGCCGCCAGCGGGCCGAGTGTGTCGAGCAGCTCCGCCTTGCAGAAGTAGCACCGGTCGCCGGCGTTGGCGCGGTAGCCGTCCCGGTCCATCTCGTGGGTCTGCGGGGTGAACACGCGCACGCCGAGCGCCTCGGCGAAGTCGCGGGCCGGGGAGCGCTCGCGCTCCGGCAGCGAGTCGGAGTAGGCGGTGGCGGCCGCGACGTTCTCCGGACCGAGCGTCCGGGCCGCCGCGGCGAGCAGGAACGCGCTGTCCGCACCGCCGCTGAACGCCACCATCACCGACCCGCGGCGGCGCAGGTCCGCCTCGAGCGCGGCCAACCGGGACTCCAGCACGTGCTCCTCGAACCAGGCCGGGAAGTCCTCCAGACCGGGCAGCACCACGTGGGTGCCGGCCGCGCGCAGCTCCTCCTCGCTGCAGCCGCCGGTGAGCACCGAGACGCTGGTCGCCCCCGCCGCCAGGGCGCCCTCGACGTCGTGCACGTGGTCCCCGACGTACACCGAGGCGCCGTGCTCGCGGAGCACTCCGGCCTTGCCGACCCCCCAGACCTCACCGACGAGGTGGTCGATGTCGAACGCGAGGGCGTCGACGTGCAGCCGGGCGTTCGGGGTGAACTTGCCGGTGACCACGACGGTCTCGCCCCCGTGACGGCGGACCGCGGCCAGCGCCTCGTGCGCCCCGGCGAGGTGCACGGTCGGCGCGATCGCGTGCTCGGGGTAGTGGGCGCGGAACGCGTCCACCAGCCCCGGGATCTCCTCGGCCGGGTAGTACGGCGCCAGCAGGTGGTCCAGCGGCGGGCCGAGTCGCTCGCACATCGCCTCGACGTCGAGCGCCACCCCGGTCTCGGACGCGAGCCGGGCCAGGGTCGCGGAGAACCCTGGCCTGGTGTCGATGAGCGTCATGTCGAGGTCGAACCCGACGACGATCCGGTGCGGTACGGTCACTGCCCCAGCGTAGGTGGTGGCCATAGCGGACTATTGCTGATCCCCCACCCGGATACCGAGACTGGTGTGGACGTGGAGGGCGCCCATGTGTATGTCGACCCCCGGGGCGAGTGTCGAGCTTCCGGCCACGGCGAAGGCGGCCGCGGAAGCCCGGACGTTCGCTCACGACGCCCTGTGCCGTGAGCACGGCCAGGACGCGGAGGGGGCGGTACGCCTGCTGGCCAGCGAGCTCGTCACGCACACGCTGCGGCACGGCACGCCGCCGATCGTGATGTCCCTGGAGTGCGAGGAGACCGAGATCCGGCTGGAGGTCCGCGACCAGGGGCACGACCGCTCGCTGCCCGACGGCCCCTACCGCGAGCTGAGCCTGCTGCTCATCGACAAGGTGTCGCGGGACTGGGGCGTCGAGGAGACCGAGCAGGGCACGGTGTTCTGGTGCACGATCCCGACGGGCACGCTCCCCCGCCGCCCGCAGCGCCGCCGCCGCGGGTCCCGCCGGCTCACCGCGTAGCCCGTCGCCCTCGTCCGGTTGGCCCGTTTCGATTGAAACGCGTGGTGCCCCCTGGGACGATGAAGGTCTATGTCCACGGGGTGAGGCGGCCTGCGCCGAGAAAGGTCTGACCGTTGAGCACGTCATCGCACCTTCGCAGGTCGGCGACCGTCCTCGCGTCGAGCCTTCTCACCGCCGCCCTCGTCGTCTCCGGCTCCTCGGGCGCGGCCACCGGCGCCCCCCGGGACCGGACCCTGCCCGCGACCGGGCACGGTCACGGCGCGGGCGTGTACGTCGTCACCCTGGTCGACCCGCCCGCGGCCGCCTACACCGGCGGTGTTCCCGGCCTCGCCGCGACCCGGCCCCGCGGCGGCGAGCGGTTCGACCGGACGCGGCCCGACGTCGCGGCGTACCGGTCCCGGCTCGTGGACCGGCAGGACCGGGTGCTGCGCCAGGTGGGCAGCCCCCCGGTTCTCTACCGCTTCACCACGGCCGTCAACGGCTTCGCCGCGCGGCTCGGCGCCGGGCAGGTCAAACGGCTGCGGAGCACGCCGGGGGTCTCCCTGGTGGAGCGGAGCACGCTGCAGAAGCTGGACACCGTGGACTCCGTGGGGTTCCTCGGCCTGGGCCAGGTGTGGTCGCAGGTCGGCGGTCGGGAGCGGGCCGGCGAGGGCACCGTGGTCGGGGTTGTCGACTCCGGCATCTGGCCGGAGAACCCCAGCTTCGCGGGGCTCCCCCAGAGCAGCCCCGGCCGGGTCGGGAGGCTCGACGGCTTCCACGGCGCGTGCGCCGGCGGCCGGCAGTGGAACCTCGGCGACTGCAACACCAAGCTCGTCTCCGCCCGGTGGTTCGTCCGCGGGTTCGGGCCCTCGAACCTCGCCCAGTCCGAGTTCCTCTCGCCGCGCGACAGCAGCGGCCACGGCTCGCACGTCGCGGCGACCGCCGCCGGGAACGCCGACGTGGGTGTCCGGGTCGAGGGGCAGGACTTCGGCAAGGCCACCGGCATGGCTCCCGGTGCCGCGATCGCGGTCTACAAGGCCTGCTGGACCGCCCCCAACCCCGAGGACGACGGCTGCAGCACCGCCGACACCGTGGCCGCCGTCGACCAGGCCGTCGCCGACGGTGTGGACGTCATCAACTACTCGGTCTCCGGTTCCCGCGACACGGTCGCCGACTCCGTCGAGCTCGCCTTCCTCAACGCCACCGCGGCCGGGGTCTTCATCGCGGCCTCGGCCGGCAACTCCGGCCCCGCTCCCGGCACCGTCGGCCACCCCGGGCCCTGGGTCACGACCGTGGGCGCGAGCACGCATCGGCTGCTGCAGGGCTCGGTGGTGCTCGGCGACGGCACCGAGCAGGTGGGCGCCATGGTCGCGGACCGCCCGGTCCCGCGAACCGGCATCGTGCTCGCCGAGGACGCAGCGGCTCCGGGCGCCACCGCGACCGCGGCGCGGCTGTGCGAGGTCGGCGCGCTCGACAGCGACGAGGTCCAGGACAAGATCGTGGTCTGCGACCGGGGCGTGGTCGCCCGCGTGGACAAGTCGACCGCGGTGTCACGGGCCGGTGGTGTCGGCATGGTGCTGACCAACGTGTCCCCGGACACCGTCGACGCCGACTTCCACGCGGTTCCCACCGTGCACCTCGACGCTGCCGCCGGCGCCGCCCTCAAGCAGTACCTCGCCTCGGCCGAGGCACCCACCGCGGCGATCGACCCGGACGGGGCGGACGACACCCCGGTGCCGCAGGTCGCCGCGTTCTCCGCACGGGGACCCTCGCCCGCCTCCGGCGGCGACGTCCTCAAGCCCGACCTGACCGCCCCCGGGGTCGGCGTGCTCGCCGCGGTGGCGCCGCCCTCGAACGCCGGCCGGCTGTGGGACCTCTACTCCGGGACCTCGGTCAGCACCCCGCACGTCGCGGGCCTGGCCGCGCTCGCGCGCACGGCCCGCCCGACGTGGTCGCCGGCCCGGATCCGGTCGGCGATGATGACCACCGCGCGCGGTGTCCGGGGCACGAGCGGCGCGTTCGCCGAGGGTGCCGGGCAGGTGGACCCGACCCGGTTCCTCGACCCGGGCCTGGTGCTCGACGTCGCGCCCCGCGACTACCTCGGCTTCCTCGCCGGTCAGGGCTTCACCCACGCCGACGGCACCCCGGTGAGCGACCGCCCGGTCGCGGCGAGCTCGCTGAACCTGCCCTCGATCGCCGTGGGTCACCTCACCGGCCGGACCACGCTGACCCGCACCGTGACCAACGTGTCCGGGTCCACCGAGACCTACTCCGCCCGGGTCCGCGGCCTCGACGGGGTCACCGCCCGGGTGCGGCCCGGCACCGTCACCCTGGCGCCCGGGGCGTCGGCCACCCTGGAGGTGGTCGTCCGGGCGGACACCGACGCCGCGGTCGGCCGCTTCACCAAGGGGCACCTGCTCCTGCGCGGCTCTCAGCACGAGCTGCGGCTGCCGGTCGCGGTCCGGCCGGGCCTGGTGTCCGCGACCGGCGAGGTACGCGGCACCGGTGAGGACGGCTCGGTGCCGGTGGCCGGCAGGTCCGGCTCGGACCAGGGGTTCCCGCTCAGCGTGGCCGGGCCGGTAGCCGCCAGGCCGACCGGGGTCTCCCTGGTGCCCGGTGGCTTCGAGCCGGCGTCGCCCCGGGCGGACCGGGACACCCGCGGCCTGCCGGTCACCGTCCCCCCGGGCACCGACGTCGCCCGGTTCCAGATCGACGGGCACCGGCCCAGTGACGACATGGACCTCTACGCCTACCGGGACGGGCAGCTGGTGGCCGCCTCCACCCGGCCGTCGGCGGACGAGACGATCACCCTGGTCGAGCCCGAGCCCGGCGACTACACCGTCTACGTGCACAGCCACTCAGCGGCGAACCGGTCGACGACCACCGGGCAGTACTACAGCTGGGTGGTCCCCGCCTCGGACGGCGGCACGCTGCAGCTGGAGCCGGCACAGGTCACCGCCGGAGCGAACCAGCGGTTCGAGTACACCGTCGGCTGGCAGGGTCTCGACCCGACCTCGCGCTGGTTCGGGGCGGTCCGCTACGGGGACTCCGAGCACCGCACCTTCGTCAGCGTGAACTGACCGGCGGTGGCTCAGCCGAGGCCGAGGCGACGTGCGGACTCCTCGCGCATCTCGACCTTCCGGATCTTGCCGGTGACCGTCATCGGGAACTCGTCGACGACCATCACGTAGCGCGGGATCTTGTAGTGCGCGAGCTTGCCGGTCGCGAACGCTCGCACTCCGTCGGCGTCCAGCGGTGCCGTGCCCTCGCGCATCCGCACCCAGGCGCACAGCTCCTCGCCGTAGCGCTCGTCGGGCACCCCGATCACCTGCACGTCCTCGATGTCGGGGTGGGTGTAGAGGAACTCCTCGATCTCGCGCGGGTAGATGTTCTCGCCGCCGCGGATCACCATGTCCTTGATCCGGCCGACGATGTTGCAGTAGCCGTCCTCCCGCATGACCGCGAGGTCGCCGGTGTGCATCCAGCCGTCGGCGTCGACCGCCTCCGCGGTCTTCTCAGGGTCGTCCCAGTAGCCGAGCATCACCGAGTAGCCGCGGGTGCAGAGCTCGCCCGGCTCCCCGCGCTCGACGGTCCTCCCGGTCACCGGGTCGACGATCTTGATCTCCACGTGCGGGTGGACGCGGCCGATGGTGGCGGTACGACGGTCCAGGTCGTCGTCGCTGCGGGTCTGGCACGACACCGGCGAGGTCTCGGTCATGCCGTAGGCGATCGACACGCCCTCCATGTGCATGTCGTTGATGCAGCGCTTCATCACCTCGACGGGGCACACCGCGCCGGCCATCACCCCGGTGCGCAGGGAGGACAGGTCGTAGCTCTCGAAGCCGGCCGCGTTCTGCATCGCGATGAACATGGTGGGCACGCCGTAGAGGCCGGTGCAGCGCTCGTCCTGCACCGCCTCCAGCGTCACCTGCGGGTCGAAGCCGGGTGCGGGGATGA
Source organism: Nocardioidaceae bacterium (assembly GCA_035457605.1). Classification (GTDB taxonomy): domain Bacteria; phylum Actinomycetota; class Actinomycetes; order Propionibacteriales; family Nocardioidaceae; genus Nocardioides_C. Next base: position 8,057 of record DATIBI010000247.1, on the reverse strand, counting down.
CCATCGTGGCGCCGTGCGTGGTGCAGCCGAGGTTGCCCATCACCATCCCGAAGCAGTGGTAGAAGGGCACCGGGATGCACAGCCGGTCGTCCTCGGTGAACCCGATGGTCTCGGTGGTGAAGAAGCCGTTGTTGAGGATGTTGCGGTGCGAGAGCGTCGCACCCTTGGGGAACCCGGTGGTCCCCGACGTGTACTGGATGTTGATCGGGTCGTTGTTGTCCAGCGTGGCCATCCGCTCGGCGACCGTAGAGTCCGGGAGACCCTCGCCCTCGGCGAGCAGATCGGCCCAGTCCGACGTACCGATGAGGACCACCCGCTCCAGCGCCCGGCAGTCGGTGCGGACCTCGGCCACCATGGCCCGGTAGTCGCTGGTCTTGAAGTCGGTGGCGGACACCAGCAGCCGGAGCCCCGACTGGTTCAGTGCGTAGGCGAGCTCGTGGGTGCGGTAGGCCGGGTTGACGTTGACCAGGATCGCCCCGATCTTCGCGGTGGCGTACTGCACCAGCGTCCACTCCGCGCAGTTCGGTGACCAGATCCCGACCCGGTCCCCCTTCGCGATCCCGGCGGCGATCAGGCCGCGGGCGAGGGCGTTGACGTCCCGGTCGAGCTCGGCGTAGGTCCACCGGCGGCCGCTCGCCACCTCGACGAGGGCCTCCCGGTCCGCGTGTTCGCGGGCGACCCGCTCGAAGTTCGCGCCGATGGTCTCCTCGATGAGGGCCGGTGTGGTCTCCCCTGCTGCGTACGACTCCATGGGCCGCACCCTATGAGCGGCGTCACAGGCGCGCCAGGTGTCCACGCCCAGCAGTCGGTTTTCCGCGCCGAGCGGTCGGCCTCGCGGGAGGGTCGCTCAGGCGCCGGCGAGGGCGCAGATCCGCCGGTCGAAGTAGACCGCGATCTCCTCGTCGTCCCAACCGCGGGACTCGCGCAGGCCGTCACCCAGCATGGCGAGGTACGCCGGGCTGGGCGCGGTGTGCTCGACGTGGTCGATCCCGTGCGGCGCGGTGAAGGTGAGCAGCGGCGCGCCGGCGATCCGGCCGACCTCGACCAGGGTCTCGTAGTGGCCCGGGCCGACGTGGTGCCGGCCGTCGAGCTCGGGGTCGAGGCCGCCGAGGACGATCTCCTCGATCGGGTCGCCGGGCTCGGGAACGCGGTGCATCTCCTGCGCGGCGATGTCGGCGAACTGCTGCGCGGTGACGAGGTAGGCACGCGCCGCGGCCGGACCGGGGGTGGTGTGGTCGTAGAAGGCCACCCCGCCGCCCCACTGCTTGGAGGAGCCTGCGAAGTACACCGAGCCGGGAAGGTCGATGCCGATGCTGTGCCGCGGGGGCCGCGGGTCACGGGCACCGGGGTTGACCCGGTTGCCGCCGGGCGGTCGTCCGCCCTCGAGGTAGCACGACAGGCGGGTCTGGGACATGTTCGAGCCGTAGCTGACGTACCAGACCTCACCGTCGGTGGGCACGGGAACTGCGTGTGTCTCGGATATTTCTGGGTCAGACATGACTCGCACGACCATACCCAGCCACCCGCCGGTCCTACACATCTTGTGGGCACCCCCACAGAACAGCCCCCGGAACAGGCCCCCGGAAAAGGCGGAGAGCCCCGCCGGGTCACGGCGAGGCCCTCCGGAGTGAGGTGCGCCCCAGGTGCGGCGCGGGGTGCGGTTACTGGTGGGCCTCACGCACCACACGGTCGTGCCGCAGCGAGGACGCGCGGGTCTCCTTGGCGAACGCCACCGCGATGATGGTCAGCACCGAGGCGGCGCAGACGTAGAGCGCGACCGCGGTGGTGTTGCTCTCCTCCACCGTGCCGAGCAGCTTCACCGCGATGATCGGGGCGAGCGCGCCGGCGAAGATCGAGGCGAGCTGGTAGCCCACCGAGGCACCGGTGTAGCGGACGGAGGTGCCGAACAGCTCCGAGAAGAACGCCGCCTGCGGGGAGTACATCAGCGCGTGCAGCATGAGGCCGACCACGACCGCGAGCGTGACCTTGACCGGGTCACCGGTCTCGACCAGGCCGAAGAACGGGAACGACCAGACCGCGACACCGATCGCGCCGGCGAAGTAGAGCGGCCGGCGGCCGATCCGGTCCGAGATCGCGCCGACGATCGGGATCCACACGAAGTGCACGACGGAGCCGATCAGCAGCGCCTGGAGGATCGGGCCCTTGTCCTGGCCTGCGTAGGTGGTGACGTAGGTGATCACCACGACGGTGAAGATGTAGTAGGAGATGTTCTCCGCCATCCGCATGCCCATCGCGATGAAGACCTCGCGCGGGTAGTTCTTGATCACCTCGAGCAGGGGCATGTGCGAGTCCTGCTGCTTCTTCTCGGCGATCTCGTCCCGAGCCTCCTTGAACACCGGGGACTCCTCGATGCTCAGCCGGACCCACAGGCCCACGAGCACGAGCACCGCGCTCAGGATGAAGGGAATGCGCCAGCCCCAGGCGTTGAAGGCGTCCTCGGACTGCACGGCGGCGAGGATCCAAAGCACGCCGGTGGCGAGCAGGTTGCCCATCGCCACACCGGCCTGCGGCCAGGAGGACCAGAAGCCGCGCTGGTCGTCGCGGCCGTGCTCGGCGGCCATCAGCACCGCGCCGCCCCACTCGCCGCCGACCGCGAAGCCCTGCAGCAGCCGGCAGGCCAGCAGGAGCAGCGGCGCGGCCACGCCGATGGTGGCGTACGTCGGCAGCAGACCGATGGCGATGGTGGCGGCACCCATCAGCATCAGTGAGGCGACCAGCATCTTCTTGCGGCCCACCCGGTCACCGAAGTGCCCGAACACGATGCCGCCGAGCGGGCGGGCGACGAACCCGACCGCGTAGGTGCCGAACGCCAGCAGCGTGGCGTTGACCGGGTCCGCCTCGGGGAAGAACAGCGCGCCGAAGACCAGCGCCGCCGCGGAGCCGTAGAGGAAGAAGTCGTACCACTCGACGGCGGTGCCGATCAGGCTGGCGAAGACCACCTTGACGATCGACGACTGCTGCGTACCGCCGGGTGTCCCCGGGGTTCCTGCCGCATGGGTTTGCGTGGACATGTCCTGTGTTCCTTTCACGCGGCGGTCCAGCCGCCGTCCATCACAAATGAGCTTCCGGTGATCGAGTCAGTACCCGGTCCGCAGAGAAAGGCAACCAGGTCGGCCACCTCATCCGGTTCCACCAGGCGTTTGACCGGGGTCCGCGCCAGGAGAACCTGGTCCAGCACCTCGGCCTCGTCGATGTCGTGGGTGCGGGCCTGGTCGGCGATCTGCCCTTCGACCAGGGGGGTGCGGACGTAGCCGGGGCACACCGTGTTGCTGGTGACACCCTTGCCCGCCGCCTCCAGGGCGATGACCTTGGAGAGTCCTTCGAGGCCGTGCTTGGCACTGACGTAGGCCGCCTTGAACTGCGACGCACGGTGGCCGTGCACGGAGGAGACGTGCACGATCCGGCCCCAGCCGCGGGAGTACATCCCCGGCAGCAGCTTCCGGGTGAACCGGAACGGCGCCTCGAGCAGGACCCGCTGGATCAGCGCGAACTGCTCGGGGTCGAACTCCTCGATGGGCGCCACGTGCTGGATGCCGGCGTTGTTCACCAGGATGTCGGCCTCGACGTCGAGCTCGTCGATGACCGAGGGGTCGGCCAGGTCGGCCACCCGGTGCTCGCCGCCGACGTCGGTGGCGACCTGCTTGGCCCCGGCCTCGTCGCGGTCGAGGACGACCACGGCTGCGCCGGCGCCGGCGAGCCGGGCGGCGATGGCCCGGCCGATGCCGCTGGCGCCGCCGGTGACCAGGGCGGTGCGCCCGGCGAGGTGACCGGCGAGGGGACCGGAGTGATTCGCGTCAGTGACCTGCGTCTCGTGCATGATCGGGAACGTTACGGACACGTACCCCGACCGGAGTATGTGCTGTCCACCCACAAAAGCCCGGGAACTGTGTGCTCAGCGCTTGAGCCGCCACAGCCGGAGCGCCATCTGCAGGTCCAGGGAGCGGCTCGGGTCGCGCCAGCCCTCCCCGAGCAGCCGGGTGATCCGGTCCAGCCGCTGCGCGACCGTGTTCGGGTGGATGTGCAGCCGCTTCGCGGTCTCGGCCGGCTTCGACCCGGCGGAGAACCACGCGTCGAGGGTCTCGACGAGCTCGGTGCCGCGGCGCTCGTCGTACTCCAGCACCGGCCCGATGGTGGACCGGACGAACGCGTCGAGCTCGGCCGGCCCGCTGCCGCCCAGGACCAGCCGCGCCAGCCCCAGCCCGGCGGGGTCGCTGACCTCGCCCGACCGTCCCAGGGTCAGCAGCGTCGAGAGGCACTGCGCCGCCTCGGGATAGCCGGCGGCGATCGCCTGCGGCCCGGCGGCCGTGCCCACCACGCCGACCGTGGCCGCACCGCCGGCGGCGCGGAACCGCTCCTGCAGCTGCTGTCCGACCGCACAGGCGTCGCTGCCGGGCACCACGAGGACCACCCGCCCGTCGAGGTCGCCGGCCAACCCGCGCAGCCCGCCGGCGTGCCGCGCGGCGAGCTGGACCGCGCGGTGCCGCTCGAGCCCGTCCACCGCGGCCACCGCGACCACGCTGGGCACGTCGAGGTCGGCGTGCTGGCGCCGGGCCCGTTCGGTGAGCCGGGCCGGGTCGCTGTCGCGCCCGGAGAGCAGGTCGGCGAGCAGCTCGCCGCGGACCCGGTCCTCGGCCTCGGCGACCGACCGGGTGAACAGCAGGACCAGCGCGGTCACGAGCGCCCCGCGCTCGATGGTGCGCCGGTCGGCGAGCCCGAGCGGGGTCGGCCGGCCGTGCAGCACCAGCGTGCCCAGGTGCTCGGCCCCGGCGAGCGCCACCGCGACGTAGCCCGGCCGCCCGTGCACGGTCAGCTCCACGCTGCGGCCGGAGCGGCGCGCCTCGGCGATCGCGTCCTCGAGCCCGGCGGGACGCTCGAGCCGCTCCCCCGCGACCGCGAGCTCGCGCAGCCCGGCGTCGTAGACCACGAGCGAGCCCTCGAGCACGTCGGCCAGCACCGCGGCCACGTCGGCGACGCCGCCGCCATGCAGCAGCACGTCGGTGAGCTGGTCGTGCGCGCTGGCCGCGAGCTCGACCGCCTGGCTGTGCGCGCGGATCTGCCGGTTGGCCTGGTCGACCTCGGCGAGCGCGGCCTGGGTCTTCTCGAACAGTCGCGCGTTCTCCAGGGCGACCGCCGCGTGTGCGGCGAACGAGGTGAGCAGCGTGACCTCCGCCGGGGGGAACGGCCGCACCGTGCGGTGCACCGCGAGCAGCGCGCCGATCACCGTGCCCTCGACGATCAGCGGCACGCCGAGGATCGCCCGGATCTTCTCCCCTTCGACCGCGGTGTCGATGTACTCGCGGTGCAGGAACCGCTCGTCGGCCTGGTAGTCGGCGGTGAAGTACGGCGCGCCGGTCTGCGCGACCAGCCCGAGCAGCCCGGTGCCGAGAGGCAGCCGGAGCCGGCGGAACTCGGCAGTGAGCGCGCCGTCGGTGACCTTCATGTACGACGCGCCCTCCTCCTCGTCGTTGAGCGAGAGGTAGGTCATGTCGGCGTGCAGCAGCTGCCGGGCCCGGCGCACGATCGCGGTCAGGATCGCGTCGACGTCACGGATCGCGGTGAGGTCGTTGGCGGTCTCGTAGAGCGCGGACAGCTCGGCCTCACGCTGCTTCTGCCGTGCCATCTGCTCCCGCAGCCGCAGGGCGAGCGTGCGCTGCTCGCGCAGCCAGGCCAGCTCCTCGTCCGACGTACCGTCCTGCTCTGCCCGGGCGACGAGATCGTCGAACGCCTCGCGGGGCGCCTCTGCGTAGAGCAGGTCGAGGAACGACGGGCGGGTCATGCCGACACGGTACGACGGGTCACGCGTCGCGCTTGCGGAAGAGCACCAGGCTGGCCGCCATCAGCGCTGCGGTGAACCCGCCGAACACGAGCACCCCGGCCCACGGTGTCAGCGGCTCCCCGAACAGCGGCCCGGTCACGTCGCGGGTGCTGAGGATCTGGGCCCCTGCGTTGAACGGGAGGAACCGGGTGGCGGCCGCCAGGTCCCGCGTGGCGGGCGCGACGCTGAGGATCAGCGTGATGACGTTCTCGACCACCAGCGGCCACAGCAGCACCAGGACGAGCGCGGCGGCCTGGTTGCGCAGCAGCGACGCCAGCGCGGTGGCGGTCCAGGCGAACAGCACCGCGTAGCCGGCGGACTTCCCGATCACCCGGGCGACGTCGAGGTTGGCGAAGCCGATCCCGTTGTCGGCGAGCCACACCCAGCCCGCGAGCGCGCTCAGCAGCAGGGTCACGACGGTGACCAGGACGGCCCAGGCCCCCACGACCAGGTACTTCGCGACCCAGGCGTGGCTGCGCGAGGACAGCGCGGTCAGCGTCGCCCGGATCATCCCGTGGCGGTACTCGTGCCCCCACGTGAAGACGCCGATGATCGCCAGGAAGTAGGGCAGGAAGAACGGGGCCCCGTCGCCGGCGAACTGGCCGACGATGGTGGGCGCTACCCGTTCCAGCTCGCGGCCCCTCGGCGCGACCCCGCTGTCGAAGGACGCGGAGACCGCCCACGAGACGAGGAAGGCGATGCCGGCGCCGAACGCGATCGCCAGGCCGGTCAGCCACCAGGTGGACCGGATCGTGCGCAGCCGCAGCCACTCGTACCTCAGCGCGTCGCTCATGCCTACCGCCCCGTCCCCGGCTGCCCGGTGATCTCGTGTGCCTCGAACTCCTGCGCCGCCTCGGTCGCCTCCAGGAAGGCCTCCTCCAGCGTGGCGGTGCGGTTGCTGAGCTCGTGGATCCGCAGGGAGCCCTCGAACGCCAGGTCGCCGACCCGGGCCGCGTCGAGCCCGGTGACGGTGAGCAGGCCGGGCTCGGCGGCGTCCACGGCGGCGCCCTCCCGGCGCAGCAGCTCGGCGAGCTCGGTGGCCTGGGGGCTGCGCACGGTCACCGCGTTGCGGCGTGAGGTGCGCACGAAGTCCTCGATCGGGCCGCTCGCGATCAGCCGGCCCTTGCCGATCACCACCAGCTGGTCGGCCATCAGCGCCATCTCGCTGAGCAGGTGGCTGGAGACGAGCACCGCGCGGCCGTCCGCGGCGAGGCCCTTGAGCAGTGCGCGCATCCACTGGATGCCCTGCGGGTCCAGGCCGTTCGCGGGTTCGTCGAGGATCAGCGTGTGCGGGTCGCCGAGCAGGGCGGCGGCCAGGCCGAGCCGCTGGCCCATGCCGAGCGAGAACGTCCGCGGCTTCTTGCCCGCCACGGCTGCGAGGCCGAGCTGCTCGAGCACCTCGTCGACCCGGGCGGGCGGGATCCGGTTCGCCGCCGCCAGCATCAGCAGGTGGTTGCGCGCCTTGCGGGTCGGGTGGAACGGCTTGGCCTCCAGCAGCGCGCCGACATGCCGCATCGGCTGCTCGAGCGCGGTGAACGGCAGCCCGTCGAAGGTGGTCGTGCCGGTGCCGTGGTCGAGGCCGAGCATCAGCCGCATGGTGGTGGACTTGCCGGCGCCGTTCGGACCGAGGAAGCCGGTCACGCTGCCGGGTGCGACGTCGAAGGTCAGGTCGGTCACGGCCGGTTTCCCGGCGTACGCCTTCCCCAGCCCCCGCGCTTGGATCAGAGCCATGGCGGCCATCCTGCCAGCAGCCACCGAGTACCTTGGGGAGGATGGCCGAAAGCTCCCCGCCGCGCACGCTCGCCGACCAGTTCCGCGCCTGGTCCGACGACGCGCTGGTCCGCCTGCTCGAGGCCCGTCCGGACCTGGCCACGCCGGCGCCGCAGGACTCCGCGCAGCTCGCCTCCCGGGCCGGGACCCGCGCGTCGGTGCTGCGTGCGGTCGACCAGCTCACGGTGCTCGAGCTCGGCGTGCTCGACGCCGCCGTCGCGCTGGGCGGGGTGGCGTCGCTGGAGGCGTTGCAGCAGCACGTGAACGCCGCCCCCGACGCGGTCGCCGGCGCTGTCGACCGGCTCACCGCGAGGGCGCTGCTGTGGGGCACCTCGCAGGCGCTGCGCACGGTGTCGGTGGTCACCGAGATCGTCGGTACGACGGTCAGCGGGCTGGGCCCCGCCGCGGAGACCCTGCTCGCCGGCTACGGACCGAGCCGGGTCACCGCGCT
>DATIBI010000246.1:0-3777 GCA_035457605.1 Nocardioidaceae bacterium | reverse complement strand
GAGGTCGCAGGTTCAAATCCTGCCCCCGCTACAAATCGAAGGCCCGGACCGAATGGTCCGGGCCTTCGGCGCTTTTTAGGCGTCTAACCTGCATGCTTATCGGTCGCGGGCCTTTCTCCAGTTGCTGGGGCCGCCCTTCGTAGGTCGCTGTGAGACGGAGCGAGACGGCTAAGGGTCGGGTCAAATCGGACACCGTGACCAGATCCATGACAGAAATGCCTCGCAAGGCCTTCCGAGCGGTCTCCGTCTGCCCAGTTGGCGGCCTGTACTCTCCACAGCGAAGAACTCCCTGCGAGCGCGACTCTTCGTGCAGGCGTCGAAGCAGCGCCAGCGCGAAGAAGCCTGCCTAGTCCCGTCCGTCAGTCGTTCACCCGGGTCAGTGACGTCTGGCAAAAGGGGCACCGAGGACTCACCTTCCTCAGCTGTGAGACGCCACACCTCTGCGTTCTCGCCCAAGACATACCTGTGGCTGGTCCCGGCTGCCCTGGGGAGGTGGGTTGGTCCGGACACCGCGGCTGGCCTCGGGCTTCAGGGAACCTTCACGCGAACAACCCAGCGATCTTCATCGGCGACGACGACGCTGAAGGTGAGGCGGCAGCCTCAGCCCCCGTGCCGGCATCGTAGAGAGGAAGGACGCAATGCGGACTCCACGCCCGGACGCAGAGTCCGACCGGCCCCGCGATGGCCGCCCCGACCCGTCGCGGCCGACCTACCCGGCGGACCCGGAAGGCGGACACCCGCTGTCCGTCGACCCAACGGCGGCCCACGACCACGCCGACCGCCCCACTACCCACAGAGGGCACGGTGGGCACGGCGGGCATGGCCTGATGATGATGCTGATGTGCGTCCCGATGCTGCTGATCGCCGGGCTCCTCGTAGTCACCGGTGCGGCGGACACCGGCGCAGTCGTCGTCGCCGTGCTGTGCATGGCGATGATGGCGGCGATGATGTTCCTGATGCCCGGGGGACGCAGCCGCAAGTAGCACTCCGCCGACCCGCGGCGAAGCGCGTCCCGGGTAGAGGAAGTGACCGCCATGTCACTGCGCAGGAGCCAGGTCCCGGTCACCGGCCGGCTGCTCGCGGCTCGGCCGGTCCGCACCGGTGCCGGGATCATCGGCATCGGCCTGGCGCTGATGCTGATGCTGCTGCTCAACGGGCTGTGGACCGGTGTCCAGGAGCGGGTCACCGTCTACGACGACCACCTGGGGGCCGACCTGGTTGTCGTACCGCCCGGCACACAAAGCCTGTTCGCTGACCCCGGCGTGCTCCCGGTCGCCACGGCGACCGCGGTCGAACGGACAGCCGAAGTCACCAACGCGTCCCTGATCCGGACCATGTACCTGATCCTCGAGCTGCCGCACGGCAAGGCCGCGGTGGCCGCGGTCGCCAGCGAACCGGGTGGACCGGGTGGCCCGTGGGCGTTCGCCGAGGGCCGTGCACCGGCCGGCGCCGACGAGGTCGCGCTCGACGCGATGTTCGCCGACCAGCACGGTCTCGGTCTCGGTGACCGGCTCGCCATGTTCGGGCACCCGATGCGGGTCGTCGGCCTCACCGAGGACACCGCGATGTTCATGACCCCGCTGCTGTTCTCCACCACCGACGCGATGACCGGGATGCTCGGCGCTACCGACACCACTGGTGCGGTCCTCGTCAGCACCGACAATCCTGGTCGCGTCGCTGGACGCCTTCGCGACCAGGGGTTGACCGTCCGCACCCCGGCCCAGCTTCGGGAGGCGTCGCTGGCCCTGGCCACCAAGATCTACGGCTCCCCGGTCAAGCTCATGGTCGGAGTCGCGTTCGCCGCCGGCACGCTGATCGTGGCACTCGTCGCCTACACCCGGGTCACCGAACAGCAACGCGACCTCGGTGTCCTCAAGGCGCTCGGTGCCACTCCCGGCCGGATCCGCCGCATCGCAGTCGCCGAGACCGTCGCGCTCACCGCCGCCGGTGCCATCGCCGCCGTGCTTCTGCTGCTCCTCACCCGGGAGCTGCTGGCGTGGTGGCGACCGGCGTTCCCGGTCGCGCTCACCGGCGAGACCGTGGCCCGTACCGCAGCCGCGGCCGCCGTGATGGCGCTGCTGGCCGCGTGGTTGCCCGCACGTCGACTGAACCGGCTCGACGCAGCGACTGCCTTCCGGAGCCGATGATGCGTACGCACATTCCCACCCACTCGCGATCGACCAGGTTCGCCCGAGGTGTGCCGGTCGGTCGGCGGTTCCTGTTCGCCGAGCATCGCCGTGCCGCGTTGACTGTGCTCGGGGTCGCCGCCGCCCTGCTGCTGGTCCTGGTGCTGCGCGGCATCTTCGCCGGCGCCATCGACCAAGTCACCCGCTACATCCGCACCTCCCCGGCAGAAGTGTTTGTCTCCCAGGACGGCGTCAAGACGATGCACATGAGTGCCTCCGCGTTGCCGCCCGACGCTGCCGGGCAGCTCCGGTCCGTGGCCGGGGTCGCCTGGGTGTCCCCGATCGGGTTCGCCTCCGGCTCGGTGTCCGGCCCCCAGGGCAGACAGTTGTCGTACCTGATCGGCTACGACACCGGCACCGGCCGCGGCGGACCGACCGAGCTCGTGACCGGGAACGCACCTGGGACGGGCGAGGCGGTCGTGGACGAGCAGGCCGCCGAGGGGCTCGGCGTCGGTCTGGGCGAGACCGTCACCGTGCTCGGCGTACGACTCCAGGTCGTGGGGCTGTCCTCGGGCGGCTCCAGCATCACCAACACCACCGTCTTCGTCGACCAGCCCGAGTTCGCGAAGATCCGCGGCGCCCTCCCGTCATACCTGCTGATCGGCACCGAGCCCGGGGTGAACGCCGGCACAGTGGCCGACCGTATCCGTCAAGCCGTCCCGGGGGTCACGGTCCAGACCCGCGAGGAGTTCGCCGCCTCCGAAGCCCGGATCGTCACCGACATGAGCGCCGACCTGCTCCGCCTGATGTCCACCATCGGCCTGCTGATCGCACTCGCGGTGATCGCGCTCGGCCTGATGACAGCCACGTTGAACCGCATCCGCGAGTACGCCGTCCTCAAGGCACTCGGCGCCACCACCAGCCGGCTGGCCGGCAGCGTGACGGTGCAGGTGCTGTGGACCGTCGCGCTCGCGTCGCTGCTCGCCGCCACCCTCGCCCAGCTGCTGTCGTGGGCGCTGCCGGTGCTCGGGCCGGCCGTCAGCATCAGCATCACCTCGGCCGCGCTCACCCAGACCACGCTGGGCGCGCTCGCCGTCGGCCTGCTCGCCGCGCTGTGGCCGCTGCGCCGCATCGCCACCCTCGACGCGGCCACCGCCTTCCGGGAGACCCGATGACCAGCGCTCACCACACCACCCACGAACGGCCCGCCGTGCAGGACCGGCCGGTCGCCGTCGCGGTACGCGGCCTCACCAAGACCTACGGCCAGGGCGCGGCCCGGGTCGCCGCTGTCCGCGACGTCGACCTCGACGTCCACGCCGGCGAGGTGCTCCTGGTGATGGGACCCAGCGGGTCCGGAAAGACCACGCTGCTGCTGATGCTCGGAGCCCTGCTCCGACCGACCGCCGGGTCCATCGTGGTCACCGGTCGGCACCAGGACAGCGTCGACCTCGTCACCGCCCCGGAAGGCCAGCTCCCCGCGCTCCGGGCGCATACGTTCGGGTTCATCTTCCAGGACTACGCCCTGCTGGACGCCCTGACCGCCACCGAGAACATCGCGGTCGCAGCCAACATCGCCGGCACCAGGGGCACCGCTGCCCGCGACCGCGCCCAGCAGCTGCTGGACCGGGTCGGCTTGGCACCCCGGGCCACC
>DATIBI010000245.1:0-50921 GCA_035457605.1 Nocardioidaceae bacterium | reverse complement strand
CGGCCCGGTCCAGCCCTTGGGCGTGCGCAGCACGATCATCGGCCAGCGCTGGTAGGAGGTGGACCGCCCGCCGCGCGCCGTCTGCTGGAGGTCGCGGATCCGGTCGGCGCAGTGGTCGAGCGTCCCGGCCAGCGCCTGGTGCACGTGCTCGGGCTGGTCCCCCTCGACCAGGAACGGCTCGTAGCCGTAGCCGCGAAGCAGCGCGTCGAGGTCGTCGTCGCCGATCCGGTCGAGCACCGTCGGGTTCGCGATCTTCCAGCCGTTGAGGTGCAGGATCGGCAGCACCGCGCCGTCCCGGGTCGGGTCGAGGAACCGGCAGCCGTGCCAGGAGGCGGCCAGCGCACCGGTCTCCGCCTCGCCGTCACCGATCACGCAGGCGACGAGCAGGTCCGGGTTGTCGAAGGCGGCCCCGAAGGCGTGGGAGAGCGCGTAGCCGAGCTCGCCGCCCTCGTGGATGGAGCCGGGTACGTCGGCCGCCACGTGGCTGGGGATGCCGCCGGGGAAGGAGAACTGCTGGAACAGCCGGCCCATCCCGTCCTCGTCCTGGCCGACCGCGGGGTAGACCTGCGACCACGAGCCCTCGAGCCAGGAGTTCGCCACCGCGGCCGGGCCGCCGTGCCCGGGGCCGACGACCACCAGCATGTCCAGGTCGCGCTCCCGGATCAGCCGCTGGACGTGGGTGAAGACCATGTTCAGCCCCGGCGTGGTCCCCCAGTGGCCGAGCAACCGCGGCTTGATGCCTGCGGGGGTGAGCGGCTTGCGCAGCAGCGGGTTGCCCGCCATCAGGTAGATCTGGCCCACCGCCAGGTAGTTGGCCGCCCTCCAGAACGCGTCGGCGGACTCGAGGTCTGCCGGCCCGAGCGGGGCGCTCTCGATCCGTTCCATGGTGCGGCGTACCCCCTGCTCGGGTCGGTGATGCCTCGACCTCACCGACCCTAGAGACCGCACCGGACGCTGACCACACCCAGTCTGCGAACCACCGACATAGTGAAGTATATTCACTACATGACCTCGAAGCCGCGGACCTCGGCCCTGGACCGGGTGCTGGAGCTGAACGCGTTGCTCAACAGCGACATGACCGCCTGGATGTCCCGGGAGGGACTCACCCCCTCACGCGCCCACCTGCTGTGGGAGCTGCGCCACCGAGGGCCGTCCACCCAGCGGGTGCTCGCCGAGGCCATGGGCGTCTCGGCGCGCAACGTCACCGGGCTGGTCGACGCCCTGGTGAGCACCGGCTTCGTGACCCGGGAGCCGCACCCGACCGACCGACGCGCGGCGCTGGTCTCGTTGACCCAGCACGGGAGAACCGTGGTGACGGCGATGGCCGAGGGCCACGTCGAGCTGGCCGAGGTGCTGTTCGGCGGCCTGTCCGACGAGGCGTTCGCCTGCTTCACCGGGGCGCTGGACGAGGTCGTGACCCGACTGCGGGCTCGCCTGGAGCTCGAGGACCTGGAGGTGACCGATGCCTGACCTGAGCGTGCGCACGGTGGCGGCGCTGGCGCGACGGGCGGTGGTGTTCGAGCTGCGGCTCTACCGCAGCCTGTTCCGCTGGGTCACCCGCCGCGTGGACCGCGGCGGCCCCGAGGTCGAGCCGTTCGGCTACGCGCAGGCGGTCACCCCCGTGATGTGGCTGTGGATCTTCGCCTCCGCGGCCGAGCTGCCGCTGGTCCACGTCCTCGTCCCGTGGGAGACGGTCCGGATCTTCCTGCTCGTCGTCGGCGTGTGGGGCCTGGCCTGGATGGTGGGCCTGCTCGCCAGCCTGCAGGTCTACCCGCACCAGCTGAGCGACTCGCACCTGCGCGTGCGGCACGGCGCGTCGGTCGACATCCGCGTGCCGTGGGCGAACGTCGCGTCGGTGAAGGTCGATGACCGGGACCTGCCGTCCGCGATCCGCACCCTCCAGCCGCGCGAGACCGAGTCCGGCACCGACCTGCAGGTCGGCGTCTCCGCCCGGGTCGTGGTGCACGCGTCGTTGCGCGAGCCGATGACGATCTCGACCCATCACGGTCCGGTCGAGTTCACCGAGCTCAGCTTCTGGGCCGACGAGCCGCGCGTGCTGGCCGACCGGGCCCGCCGGCACATCTCCGCCGCCGTGCGCACGGATCGTTCTCAACCAGGTGGTTGACCACCGGCCGGGATAGAGCACGGCGTCCGCGAGAGCTACGAGCGCCTCGACGAGGTGTTGGCCGACTGAGGGGTGGTCGATGGCCCGGCCGTGCTCTACCTGCCCGGCGGGCACGCTCCTAGGCTCGCTGTGAGGATGGCGCCTGCCCTGGGAGGTACGTCATGAAAGGCAGAATCCTGCTCGTCCCGGTCCTCGCCCTCGGAGTCCTCTCCGTCGGGGTCCTCTCCGGAGCCGCGGTCGGCGCCGAAGCCGCGGCCCCCGTGGCCACGACGGTCACCATCAAGGCGGAGGGCACCGACCTCTCCGGCCTGGTGAAGAGCACGGAGCCGAAGAAGTGCTCCGACGGCCGCAAGGTCGTGGTCTGGCAGCAGATCGGGACCCGTGGCGGTGGCGACGACATCAGGTTCGCCAGCGACACCGCCTCCAAGCAGGGCTCGGTCTACGCCTGGTCCACCGGCAACACCGGCACGGAGGGCTACTTCTACGCACGGGTGCGCAAGATCGAGGGCTGCAAGGGCGACACCAGCAAGACGGTGTACGCGGTCCAGAACCCCTGACCGTTGGTCGGACCGCCTCGCCTGACCGCTGCCCGGACCGCCTCGCCCGAAAGCTGCCCGGGCCGCCTTGCCTGAAAGTGGTCACTCCGGGCCGCCTCGCCTGAAAGTGGTCACCCCGGGCGGATCCGGTCGCCGCGTAGGTGTCGGAATTGACCACTTTCAGGAGTCATGCCGGTACGGCGGCCGGTCGCCGCGTAGGTGTCAGAAGTGACCACTTTCAGGAGTCATGCCGGTACGGCGGCCGGTCGCCGCCGCGGACGTGTCGCACCTGTCGACACCTCGGCGTCGTCACTAGGCTGCGGCCATGTCCGACGACACCTACACCGTGCAGCGCTCGGCCACGATCGCCGCTCCGCCGGAGCGCGTCTTCGAGCAGGTCGCCGACTTCCACCGCTGGACGAGCTGGTCCCCCTGGGAGGACGTCGATCCGGAGCTGCGGCGTACCTACTCGGGAGCCGACGCCGGCACCGGAGCGGTGTACGCCTGGTCCGGCAACCGCAAGGCAGGCCAGGGCCGGATGGAGATCGTGGAGGCGACCGAGCCCTCGACCGTGCGCATCGACCTCGTCTTCGAGAAGCCGTTCAGGGCCCGCAACGACACGGCGTTCGCCATCGAGCCCGACGGCAACGGGTCCCGCGTCACCTGGACGATGACCGGCCGGAAGACGCTGATGACCAAGGTGATGGGCCTGTTCACCTCGATGGACAAGATGATCGGGCCGGACTTCGAGAAGGGCCTGGCCCGGTTGAAGGCGACCGCCGAGCAGGGCCGGGCCTGACGCGTCCCATGCCGGAGCCTTCCTACCTGAACGCCGTCCGCACGTCCTACGACACCGTCGCCGTCGACTACGCCGCGCTCCTGGAGGGCGAGCTCGCCGCCAAGGCGCTGGACCGCGCCATGCTGGCCGCGTTCGCCGAGCGGGTCCGCGCCCACGGTCCCGGCCCGGTCGCCGACCTCGGCTGCGGGCCCGGTCGGGTCACCGCGCACCTCCACGGCCTCGGGCTCGACGCGTTCGGGGTGGACCTCTCCCCCGGCATGGTCGCGGAGGCGCGGCGTCGCCACCCCGGGCTCCGGTTCGAAGTGGGCTCGATGCTGGCCCTGGACCTCCCCGACGGCGGGCTCGCCGGTGCGCTGGCGTGGTACTCGATCATCCACACGCCCCGGGAGCTGCTGCCCGACCTCTTCGGCGAGCTGCACCGGGTCCTGGCGCCCGGCGGCCACCTTCTGCTCGCGTTCCAGGTCGGCACGGACTCCGTCCACCGCGAGCACGCCTACGGCCATCCGGTGTCGCTGGACGGGCACCGACTGTCCCCGGACCGGGTCGAGGAGCTGCTGACCGAGGCGGGCTTCTACGTGCACGCACGGCTGGTCCGCGAGCCCGAGGACGAGTACGAGCGGACGCCACAGGGCTTCGTCATGGCACGCAGGAGATGACCGCCGGCCGGCCGGCCACATGTCCCGGGAGCTGAGGACGCAGAACTCGCTGCCCAGCGGGTCGGCGAGCACGGTCCAGGTGGCCGCCTCGTCCTGACCGACCTGCACCCGCCGTCCCGCGGCCCTCCAGGCGAGCGATCTCGTAGCCTCGCCGCTCCGCGGCCGCGTAGACCTGCTCGGCATGGAACTCGTACCCGAGCGAGGAGAACACCCGGAGGGGTGCGGTTGCGGCTCTGGCCGAGACAGACTAGAGCGCTCTAGTCCGACGCGCGAGGGAGATCGCCGTGACACCTGACAGTCCTGCTGTGCCGCACCTGGCGGCAGTGGAGTCGGTCCGCAACGGCGCGCCCGTTCCTGTGGGCAGCGTGGCCGTCCGGTGAGCGGCTACGACTTCACGCTCGCCGTGTGTGCGGAGATGGTGTTCCGCGACCTGCCGGTCGAGGAGCGGGTCCGGATCATCGACGACCTCGGTTTCGCGGTGGAGATCTGGGACTGGACCGCCAAGGACGTCGAGGCACTGGCGGCGACGGGGGCACGGTTCACCTCGATGACCGGGTACGTCGAGGGCGACCTGACCGACCCGGCGGGAGCGGATGCTCTCCTCCGCACCGCCGAGCAGTCGATCGCGGTCGCCCATCGGCTCGGCACCCCCAACCTCAACCTGCACGGCACCGGCCTGGACCCACGCGGCCTGCCGGTCCGCCCGGTCGAGGTCGTGACCGGCGCGATGTGGCTCGCTGCCGAGCGGACCCTGTGCAGGGTGGCCGAGCTCGGAGAGCGGGAGGGCGTGGTCTTCTGCCTGGAGAACCTCAACACCGAGGTCGACCACCCCGGCACGCCGTTCGCCCGGGCCGCCGACACGCACGCTCTCGTAGCCGCGGTCGACAGCCCCCACCTGCGGATGAACCTGGACCTGTACCACGCCCAGATCGGGGAGGGGAACCTCATCGAGCTGGTCCGCCGGAGCGTCGACCTCCTCGGGGAGGTGCAGGTCGCCGACGTACCCGGACGCTGCGAGCCGGGCACCGGCGAGATCGCCTACCCCGCGGTCGCCGCTGCCCTGCACGACGCCGGCTACCGCGGGGTCGTCGGCCTCGAGGCCTGGGCCTCCGGCGACAGCCACGCCGCGCTGGAGGCCTTCCGCGACGCCTTCGGCTGAAAGCCCGACCGCGAGGCCACGCGCGTCCCGGCGCGGGCGCTACGCCGCCGCCTCGCGGGAAGCCGCCCGCCTCTCCGCCTCGGAGATCGCCCACGCGGCGTTGACCAGCCCGATGTGGCTGAACGCCTGCGGGAAGTTGCCGAGCAGCTCCCCGGTCTCCGCATCCACCTCCTCGGCGAGCAGGCCCACGTCGTTGACGTAGCGGACCGCCCGCTCGAACACCGCCCGGGCCCGGTCGACCCGGTCGGCCATCGCCAGCGCCTGGGCGAGCCAGAACGTGCAGAGCAGGAAGGTGCCCTCCTCACCGGCCAGGCCGTCGACGCCCTCCTCGGTGCGGTAGCGGTAGACCAGCCCGCGCTCGTCGGTCAGCCGCTCCTCGATGGCGTCGATGGTGGCCAGCACCCGCGGGTCGGTGGCCGGCAGGAAGCCCACGATCGGGATCATCAGGTTCGACGCGTCGAGGGCGTCGGTGCCGACGTACTGGGTGAACGCCTGCGCCTGCTCGCTCCACCCGTCGCGCACCACGGTCTCGGCGATCTCGTCCCGGGTGCGCTTCCACTCGTCCACCCGTGCACTCGCCCCGATCAGGTCGGCCATCGAGATCGCCCGGTCCAGCGCCACCCAGCACATCACCTTGGAGTAGAGGAAGTGCTGCGGGTCGCCGCGCACCTCCCAGATCCCCTGGTCGGGCTCGCGCCAGCGGACCGTGGCCGCGTCGGCGAGCGCGACCAGGAACGCGCGGGTGTCCTGGTCGAGGTCGCGGATCTGGTCGGCCAGCCGGTGCGCCGCACCGAGCAGCTCGCCGTAGACGTCGACCTGCTGCTGGTTCCAGGCACCGTTGCCGACCCTGACCGGGCTGCTGCCCCGCCACCCCCGCAGGTGCGGGAGGGTCCGCTCGCTCAAGTCGTGCTCACCGCCGATCCCGAACATGATCTGCAGCGCCTGCTCGGGTCCGACCCCGGAGGCCGCCGCGGTCGCCATGAACGTGAAGAAGTCGCCCGCCTCGTCGGGGCAGGCGGCCACCCACAGCGCCTCCATGGTGAGGCTGGCGTCGCGCACCCACGAGTACCGGTAGTCCCAGTTCCGCTCGCCGCCGACGCCCTCGGGCAGCGACGTCGTCGCCGCGGCCACGATCGCGCCACTGGGCTGGAAGGTCAGCGCCTGCAGCACCCGGCCACTGGCGTGCACGAGCTCGCGCCAGGGGCCGTCGTAGGTCTGGTGCAGCGCCGACCAGGACCGCCAGGCCTCGACCGTGCGGTCGAGCAGCGCGGCGATGTCGTCCTGGCTCCACACGTGCGCGGGCGTCTCCTCCAGCGTGGTCCGGTGCAGCGCGAACCGGAGGGTGTCCCCGGCGGCCATCGTGGTGCGTCCTGTACCGCTGCCGGTGTCCAGCGACAGCTCGACCGGCGTGGTCAGGACCAGCCACTCGGCGCCGCCGCGGGCGGTGACGCCCCCGTCCACGTGGGAGAGCAGCGGGACGACGAGGCCGTACTCGGGTCGCGGCGCGTAGGACACCTCCACCTCGACCTCGCCGCTGGTGCAGGTCAGGCTGCGGACCAGGATGTGCGGGGCGTTCCGGCCGAGGCCGTGGCCCTCGTTGTCGGGGCCCATGACCAGGGCCTCGGTCAGCAGCACGGTGCCGGTCCCGGTCCGGAAGGTGGTGGCCAGCACCATCGTCTCGTCGACGTAGCGGCGTTCGGTCTCGAACTCCTCCACGGGCCGGATCGACCAGTGCCCGCCGTGGTCGTCGAGCATCCTGGCCATCACCGAGGGGCTGTCGAACCGGGGGAAGGTCAGCCACTCGACCGAACCACTGGCGTCGACCAGGGCGCTGGAGTGGCAGTCCGAGAGGAGTGCGTGCTCGCCGATGGGGGTGTCACTCATTTCATGTCCTCACAACAAGATCTCGAGCGCGGTGCTCGGGGGGCAGCCGCCGGAGAGCAGGCCGACGGCGGTGTGCAGGTCCACGTCCCGGCGGGTGGCCAGGGTCATGGCGGTGGACTCCGGGCAGTGCGCCTCACGGAGCCGTTCGAACCTCCAGAGCTCGACGCGGGCGTCGGCGAGGAGTGCGCTGATGTTGGTGCTCATGATGACCTCCGACGGGCTCGGGCTGATGCTGATCAGTCCTCGCCACCCGGCCTGGCGTTACACCCGCCCGCGCCGGTCGAGCACCTCGTAGGCCAGCCCGGTCCCGGTCGCGTAAACCAGGTGGTGGAACACGTCGATGGCGACCTCGTTCCTGCCCCACCGGGTCACCGGCGGGGCCACGTCCAGCGCGGGCAGCATGACCAGGGCTCCGCCCCACATCAGGGCGAAGTGCGCGGGGGCGACCAGCCCCGGCCGGATCCCGACCTCGGCCAGGGCGGCCCGGACCACGCCCCAGCCGGTGCCGTAGCCCCAGTGAACGGCGTTGCTGAACCGCTCCTGCGCCTCGGGGCTGGCGAACTCCCCGATCCCGAGCACCTTCTGGGCCGCGCGCGCCGGTGCGGTGCTCGGCTCGCGGCCACGCAGCCTCGCCTCCAGCGTGCTGGAGACCGTCATCGCCGCGGTCCCGGCCAGGCCGGCGGCCACACCACGGGCGAGCACCCCGACCAGCTGTCCCGCCCGGCTCATGACGCCACCCCCGCGGGCCGCTGCGCCACGACGGTCGGCACCGACGCGCCGAGCCGGTCGAGCAGGTGGTCCCCGACCCGCATGGCGTTGGCCATCGCGGTCAGCGCCGGGTTCACCGCGCTGCTGGAGGGGAAGAAGCTCGTGTCGACGACGTAGAGGTTGTCGACGTCGTGCGCCTTGCAGTTGACGTCGAGCGCGGAGGCGGCCGGGTCGGTGCCGAACCGGACCGTCCCGCACTGGTGCGCCACGCCGGCGATCGGGATGCGCTCGTCCCGGGTGATCGTGTTGGGGATCAGCCGGTCCCGGCAGCCGATGTGCGGCAGGAGCTGCCGGAGCTTGCCCACCAGCCGGCGGTGCCCCTCGGTGTTGCGGTCGGTGTAGCTCAGCTGGATCCGCCCGGACCGGTCCACCGTCACCCGGTTGTCGGCGTGCGGCAGGTCCTCGGTGGTGAGCCAGAAGTCGATCGCGTGCCTGGCGACGAAGTCCAGCGCCGGCAGCGGCGTACCCTTCGGCGCCCCCGCCTTCAGCATCTGCCCGTCGGTCTTGCCGAGCATCTGGATGTGCCCGAGCGGGTAGTCGAAGTCGTCGGCGCGCCAGTAGAAGTCGTTGAGGCCGAGCGTCTTCTGGAACCGGGTCGGGTTCGGGTCCCGGGACAGCGCGATGAGTGCCGAGTTCAGGTGGCACATGTAGTGCCGGCCCACCACGCCGGAGGAGTTCGCGAGCCCGTCCGGGTGCTGGTCGTTGGCCGAGCGCAGCAGCAGGGCCGCGGAGTTCACCGCGCCGCAGGAGACCACCACGACGTCGGCGCTGTAGGTGTCACGGGAGCCGTCCCGGTCCACCACCACACCGGTGACCGTGCGTCCGATGGGGTCGGTCTCGAGCCGCTCGACCCGGGCGCGGCGCAGCAGCGTCACGTTCGGGTGCTGCAGCGCAGGACGCACCGCCACCACGTGCGCGTCAGCCTTGGCGTCGACCAGGCAGGGGAACCCGTCGAGCCGGGTGCACCGGACGCAGGCGCTCTTCTCCCGGTCGGACTCGTCGAGCATCACCCCGACCGGCAGCGGGAACGGCTGGTGCCCGGCCCGGACCAGGTCGTCGTGGAGCCGCTGGATGCGTGGCTCGTGGCTGACCGCCGGATAGGGGTACGGCGCGTCGGCCGGCGGCTCGGTCGGGTCGGAGCCGCGGCTGCCGTGCACGTGGTAGAGCCGCTCGGCCTCGGTGTAGTACGGCGCGAAGTCGGTGTAGGACAGCGGCCACGCCGGGGAGATCCCACCGTGGTGGCGGACCTCGCCGAAGTCACGCTCCCGCAGCCGGAACAGGATCGCGCCGTACACCTTGGTGTTGCCGCCCACCCAGTAGTGGGCGCCGGGGTGGAACGGCTTGCCGTCCTTGTCGAACCACTCCTCGGGAGCCTTGTAGCGGGAGCGCACGAACACCTCGCGGCTGTCCCAGTTCTCCGGCTCGCGCGGCAGGTAGTCGCCGCGCTCGAGCAGCAGGATCTTCTTGCCCGACGGGGCCAGCCGGTGCGCGAGCGTGCCGCCGCCGGCGCCGGTCCCGATGATGATGATGTCGTAGTGGTTGTTCATCCGTGGCCTCCTCAGACCAGGGCGATGGGTGACGTCCAGGCGCCGGTGGCGCCACGGAGCTTGGGATGGGTGAGGACAAGCGCGAAGGAGCGCACGCCGTCGGAGGCGAGCTCGGCGGTGTCGAGGTTCTCGACCACGAACACCCCGTGCCGCACGTTGAGCTGCTGGGGGACCTCGAACGGCCGGTCCGGGTCCTCGGCCGGCACCGGGCCGTAGCTCCAGGTGTCACAGCCGGTGAGCACCACCCCCGCGTCGGCGAGCCAGCCGGCAAGCGCCGTACCGGGTCCCGGCTCCCCCGCCAGGTACTCCTCGGGCTCGGTCCAGTGCCGGCCCCAGCCGGTGTGGAACAGGACCGCGTCGCCGGGCCCGGGCTGCTCCCCGTCCAGGGCGAGCTTCACGTCCTCGACGGTGACCACGTCACCGGGGTCGAGAGTCCGGCCCCGGACGGCGGGTACGTCGACCAGCCAGCCCTTCGTCACGACCTGGGGAGCCGTCTCCGCGCCGAGCCGGTTGGTGCCCCACCCCTCGGCCAGCTCGTCGACCGTCCAGCCGTTGTAGCCGCGGTCCCCGATCTGGAGGTGGTTGAGCATGTCCAGGTGCGTGCCCAGCTGGGTGGTGCCCGAGACGGACTCGATCACCCAGTTCACGCGGTTCGCGCCGAGCCCGCCGCCGGAGCGGCCGTTGCTGTGGTGCGCGGTGGTGACCAGGGTCTGCCGGAAGTACCGGCCCGGGAAGACCGGCACGTTCTCGTCGAGCACCCGGCCGAGGTCGTAGACCCGCCCCTGCCGGACCGACGCCAGCGCCTCCAGCCGTTTCGCCTCGTCGACGAGGTTCAGCGCGCCGATCTGGTCGTCGGGTCCGTAGCGCGAGGGCCACCACGGGGTGTCGTGAGTCGTGCTCATTCCGACGACCAGGGCTCGCGGAAGTCGGCGTAGAGGGTGAGCCCGCCGTCGACGTACAGGGTCTGTCCGGTGATGTAGGCCGCGTCGTCGCTGGCGAGGAAGCACGCCACACCGGCCATCTCGTCGGCGTCCCCGGCCCGCGGCATGGGGATGTGCGAGGTCACCTGCTCCGCCTTCACCGGGTCGTCGACCCAGGCCCGGTTGATCGGGGTGACCGTGGCGCCGGGACCGATGGCGTTCACGCGGATGCCGCGGGCGGCGTACTCCAGCGCCAGGGTCGTGGTCAGGTTGGCCATGCCGCCCTTACTCGCCGAGTAGCCGAGGTAGCCGGGCTTGGGGATCCGCTGGTGCACGCTGGAGACGTTGATGACGGTCCCGCCGGCGCCGACGTCGAGGAAGTGCTTGATCGACTCGCGGGCGCACAGGAATGAGCCGCGCAGGTTGACCGCGAGCACCTTGTCGAAGTCAGCCGCGGAGAGCTCGTGGGAGGGCCGGGAGATCTGGATGCCCGCGTTGTTGACCAGGACGTCCAGGCCACCGAGCTGACGCACGGTGTCCTCGACCATGGCGACGACGTCGTCCTCCCGGGAGACGTCCCCGCGCACCAGCACGTCGCGTACGCCCTCCTGCTTCACCCGGCGGACACAGGCGTGCACCTGCTCCTCGGTGTCCGCGGCCTCACCCGCCTGCTGCAGGTAGTTGATCGCGACGTTCGCGCCGTACTCGGCGAACCGCACCGCGATGGCCTGGCCGATCCCGGACGTTCCGCCCGTGACCAGCACGTTCTTGCCTTGCAGTCCTCGCATGAGTCCCTCCAGGGGATGGTTCGGGTTGATGGTGTGGGTGCCGGGGTCTGGTCTTCTGGGGGTCGCCGCGCGTTACACCGCCGAGCGTGTGCGGCGCCGCGAACGGTCGGCCGGCCCGGGTCCCGCGGCCGCGCCACCGCCCCGGAGCAGGGCCAGGGCCGTGGGCGGGAACACCAGCACCGACAGCAGCCCGGCGCACACGAGGGCGGCGGCGTTCACGGGACTGAGCTGGCCCAGGTCCACCCCGATCTGGGTGGCCGCCACGATGAACGGCAGCGAGGTGGCCTGGAGCAGCGCGGCCGCGGCCACCGGCCGCCTGCCGAACGCGGGCAGGTAGAGCAGCGCGGGCAGGCCGCGCACGAGCAGCAGGGCCAGCAGGAACAGCGGCACCCGGGCGATCGCCGCGGGGTCCTCTGCCAGCCCGCGCAGGTCGAGGCGCAGGCCGCTGGCGACGAAGAACACCGGCACGACGAAGCCGTAGCCGATCGCCTCGAGCTTGACCCGGAAGTGCGGGTGCGAGCGGGAGTCACGGTCCACCTGGCCGAGCACCGCTCCGGCCAGGAACGCACCCAGGATGCTCTCCAGGCCGAACCGCTCGGCGAGCACGACGAACGCCACCAGGAGCAGCACCGCGAACCGGACCCGGATCTCGGCGGTCGTGTCCTGCAGCCGGAGCAGCACGTCGCCGAGCCGCATCGACATCCGGGCGTGGGTGAGCACGACGGCGGTGACCGCGACCAGGGCCGCGAAGCCGCCGAGCAGGACCACCCGCGGGCCGGCGCCTCCGGCGGTCATCGAGAACAGGAAGGAGAGCATCAGAACCGCACCGAAGTCCGCCACCGACGATCCGGCGATGATGGTCTGACCCACCTCGCCCTCCGCCCGGCCGGCGTCCTTCAGGACCGGGACGATGAGGCCGAGCCCGGTCGCCGACAGCGCCGTCGCCACGATCAGCGGACTGCCGACCCAGCCGACGGCGGTGAACGCGGCAGCCGCCCCGACCGCGAGCAGCAGCGTGATCAAGAAGCCGACCAGCGCGGTGACCAGCAGCCGCCCGCGGAGGCGCCGTAGGTCGATCTCGAGGCCGGCCAGGAGCAGCAGGAACGCCAGGCCCATCAGCGCCAATATCGACACCGGCAGGTCGACCTCGACCCAGCCCAGGACGGACGGCCCGACGACCACGCCGGCGACGATCTCCAGCACCACGGCGGGGATGCGGAGGGCAGGAAGGAAGCCGAGAAGCAGCGGCGCGGCCACCGCGATCGCGGCGACGACGAGCAGGTTGTCGAACGAGACCTCAGGCATGACCGGCTCCTAGAGTCCGTAGCTTTCGAGGAGTCGCAGCCAGACCTCGCTGACGGTCGGGAACGACGGCACCGCGTGCCACAGCGTGTCGAGCGGGATCTCGCCGACGACCGCCACCGTCGCCGAGTGCAGGAGCTCCTGCAGCCCGGGTCCGGTGAAGGTCGCGCCGACCACCACCCGCCGGCCCTCGTCCACCACCAGCTTGGCGGTCCCGGTGAGGCCCAGCCCCTGCACCGACGACCCGGCGACGTCGCCGGTGCCGTAGGTCACCGTGCGGACCCGGAGCCCGCGCTCGCCTGCCTGCTCCTCGGTGAGGCCGACCGCGCACACCTGCGGGTCGGTGAAGGTGACCCGTGGAACGGCCCGGTCGCTGGCCCGGTCCCGGACGTCGCGGCCGAGGATCACGTCGCCGGCGATGCGGCCGTGGTACTTGCCCATGTGGGTCAGCAGGGCGCGCCCATTGCAGTCCCCGATCGCGTAGAGCCAGCCGCCGGGGACGCCGCGTGCCTGCATGGCGTCGTCCACGTCGACGTACCTGCCCGGCGCCAGCCCGACGCTCTCCAGGCCGAGCGCGCCGGTCGCGGGACGGCGTCCCACGGCCACGAGCACCTCGTCGGACTCGACCTCGCGCCCGTCCTCCAGGGTGGCCAGGACCGGGCCGCCGGGTCCTGGGCGGCGTGCCCGGGCCAGCCTGGCCCCGGTCAGCACCGTGACCCCCTCGGCCTCCAGGGCGCGGCGCAGCTCGGCGCCGACGAACGGCTCCTCCCGCGCCAGCAGCCGGTCCTGTCCCTCGACGAGGGTGACCTGCTCGGCGCCGAGCCTGCGGAACGCCTGGGCCAGCTCGACCCCGATCGCCCCGCCGCCGAGGACCAGGAGCCGGCGCGGCACCTCCTTGGCGGACGTGGCGGCCCGGTTGTCCCACGGGGAGATCTCGCGCAGGCCGTCGACCGGCGGGACGACGGCGCTGGTCCCGACGGCGAGCACCACCGCCCGCGTCGCGCGCAGGACCCGGGCACCCGCAGGTGCCTCCACGGTCACCTCGCGCTCCCCGGTGATCCGGGCGTCACCGCGCACCAGCGCGATGCCCTTCTCGTGCAGCCAGGGCAGGGCGCCGTCGTCGTGCCACGCTCCGGTCATCTCGTCGCGCCGCGCGAGCGCCGCCGCGACGTCGACCCCGTTCACGACCGCCGCGGCGGCGCCGGGCACCCGCCGGGCGGCGGCCAGCGCGTCGCCGGGCCGGATCAGCGTCTTGCTCGGCACGCACCCCCAGTAGGAGCACTCACCGCCGACCAGCTCCCGCTCGACCAGGGCGACCCGGAGGCCGCCGTCGGCGCAGCGTCCGGCTGCGTTCTCTCCAGCGGGACCGCCACCGATGACGACGACTTCGAACTCCTCCATGGGTGCCTCCTCGGGCGTGGTGGATGGGTTTCTCAGGTGCGTGGTGCGGACACTGTCCCGGCCGGCCGGGCGGGCGTCACGGCTCAGCTGCGCAGGCGCAGCTCGGCCGCGCCGAAGGAGACGTTGAACCGGTCGCACCAGATGCTGACGCTGCTGAGCCGGCTCAGGTCCACCGTGGGCGGCAGGGCGTAGTTCTGGTCGCCGACGTTCCCCTTCAGCTCACCGAGCTCGGCGTGCTCGCCGTCGTCGAAGACGAACCAGCCCTCGCGTCCCGCGACGACCGGGGCGTCGGCGAGCCACACCTCGAGCGCGGGGCCGTTGGACGTGGTGAAGTCCTCCAACCGCAGCACCCGGTCGCCGTCGGGCAGCACCAGCACCCGCACGGTCCCGGAGGTGGTGTGCTCGTGGCTGACGAACCGGCCGGCGGCGAGCACCCGGACCGACGTACCTCCCTCGGCCGCAGGTCGCCCGGCAACGTCGGTGACCCCGGGCAGGGCCTCGTCGACCACGTCGTCGGTCCAGAGCTTCCAGGGCTGGAAGAGGTAGGCGGCGACCGCGGCCAGGATCGCCAGCGCCGCGAGTGCGGGTACGACGACCCTCCGCTTGTTCGTTGTCATGCGGGTGCTGTCCCGGGAGGGGCGAGAACCGTTACACCCCAAGCAGGCACCGACCGCCCGAGCTAGACCGGCACCTCGCCGAGCCCGACGTGCTCGGCCAGCCACGCCGCCTGCCGCGACCGCTCCGCGGCCAGGGCATCCCGGCCCTGCGCGCCGGCCGACTCCTGCGCGGCCCGGGCAGCGACGAGCCCGGTGGTGGCGGTGGACATCGGCCACCTCGCTTCGTCGGCGGCCCGGGTCGCGAAGGTCGCCGCGTCCGCGGTGTAGCCGGCGAGCCGGGACACACCGTTCCCGGCGGCTCGGAGCCGGTCGGCAGTGCCGGCGAGCTGCTCGATGCTGGCGCAGTCCTCGAGCCGCTCCGCCTCAGCCACGTGCCCTCGCGCCCGCAGGGCATCGGCCACGAGGTCGCGGACGTGCCAGGCGCAGGCGCTGCTGAACCGTCCGGCGGTTCCCTGCGACCACGCGTCGACGCGGTGCAGCAGCCGCGCCCTGGAGGTCACCGCGAAGGTGTCGTACTCGTCCGTCGGGCCGGCGACCTCGACGGCGTACAGCTCCTCGTTCAGCCAGAGCGGCAGGTGCTCGGGGCGGCACACGTGCAGCCCCGAGCGGCACGGCTCGCGGGGCCCGGTCCACACGTCCCAGTCGCCCGGGTGCTGCCCGTGCGGCGCCGGCCAAGGGTGGCCGCTGAACGGGGCCACCGCGCCCGCGGCGAGGAACTTGAACCAGGTCACGAGTCGGACCGTTCCCGGAACATCCGCAGCACCTGGTCCATCACCTGGTCGGGCACGTCGGCCTCCTGCAGCCGGCCGGTGAGCGCGATCGAGGTCCGCATCTGCGCGACGTAGTTGGTGCACCCCTCGCAGCCGAGCAGGTGCTGCTCGAGGATGACCCGCTGCTCCGCGGGCAGCGCCCCTTCGAGGTAGTCGCTGAGCACGTCGACCACCTCCCGGCACTGGACCTCATCCGGGTTCACGACGCCACCCCCACTCTCGCCGCGTAGTCGGCGATCGCAGCCCTCACCTTGATCCGACCCCGGTGCAGCAGCACGCGCTGGTTCGCCTCGGAGATGCCGAGCAGGTCGCACACCTCGTGCGAGGCCAGCGACTGCCCGTCCCGGAGCGCGACCACGGCCCGCTGGCCCGGTGGCAGGTCGTCGATCGCCCGCCGGATCACCGCGGCGAGCTCCGACGACAGCACGTGCTCCTCGGGCAGCTCCCAGGGGGCGACCGGCGAGGCCCAGTGTCCCGCCCACCGGTGCTCGTCGTCGAGGAACGTCTCGGGCGGCATCGCCGGCCCCTCGGTCTCCTGCTGGGTGGCCAGCGACGAGAACGGCAGGGTGCGCCGCTCCCGCACGCCCCGGGTCTTCGCCTTGTTCGTGAGGATCCGGAAGATCCAGGTCTTCAGCGACGAGCGGCCCTCGAACCGGTCGAGCTCCTCCAGGACGGCGACCCAGGTGTCCTGGGTGACCTCCTCGGCCACCGCCCGCGAGGCGACGTAGCTGCTGGCCACACCGACCATCGTCGGGTGGAGCCGGCGCACCAGCGCCATGAACGCGGCCTGGTCGCCGCGGCGCAGGGCGGCCAGCTCGGCCTGGTCGCGCCCGCCACCGGCGTCCGCGGGCGAGCGGGCCGCCGGGATCCGCCCCTTGGCGGGGACGGGACTCGACCCCCGCTCGGGCGCAGTCATACCGTCAACCAAACGGCTGCGCCGGAGAGGCTGTCAAGACGATCTCGGACTAGTCCCGGGCTGCCCTCCGGGCGCAGAGGGGTCTAGCGCAGCTCCCCGTCGAGGTACACCCAGCGTCCTGCGCGCCGGACGAACCGGCTCGTCTCGTGCATCACCTGATCCCCCGACGGGCTGCGGAACCGGGTCCGGAACTCCACCACGCCGGTGTCGTCGTCCGGCCCTCCGTCGACCGTGCCCAGCACCTCGAGGCCGAGCCACGTGGTCTGCGGCGTCAGGGACAGGTCCGCCGGCCTGGTCCGCGGGTGCCAGGTCCGGAACACGTAGTCCTCCCGGCCGGTGGCGTAGGCCGCGTAGCGCGAGCGCATCAGCGCCTCGGCCGTGGCGGCCGGTTCACCGTCGTGCAGCGGCCCGCAGCACGCGCCGTACCTCGCTCCGCTTCCGCAGGGGCAGGGCGCGAGGGCCGGCGAGCTCATGCGCCCGAGTGTGGCAGGCCCTACCGTGGACGGGGAGGTGCTGGACATGGGCGATCGAGCCACCTGCGTGGTCGTCGGAGGCGGACCCGCCGGCATGGTGCTGGGGCTGCTGCTGGCGCGGGCCGGGATCCGGGTCGAGGTGCTGGAGAAGCACGGGGACTTCCTGCGCGACTTCCGCGGGGACACGGTGCACCCGTCGACGCTCCAGCTGCTCGACGAGCTCGGCCTGGCCGAGCAGTTCGGCAGGCTGCCCTCCAGCCGGCTGGAGAAGGTGGAGCTCCCGGTCGGCGGCGGTCGCGACGTGGTGGTGGCCGACTTCCGGCGGCTGAAGGTGCGCTACCCCTATGTCGCGATGGTGCCGCAGTGGGACCTGCTCAACCTGCTCGCCGAGGCCGGGCGCGAGGAGCCCACGTTCACCCTGCGGATGCGCACCGAGGTCACCGACCTGGTGCGCGAGTCGGGTCGGGTGGTGGGGGTGCGCCACCGCGGCGAGGACGGCTCGACCGGCGAGACCCGGGCCGACCTGGTGGTGGCCTGCGACGGCCGCTGGTCGATCGCCCGGGAGCAGGCGGACCTGCGCGTGAGGGAGCTCCCGGTCCCGATCGACGTGTGGTGGTTCCGGCTCTCACGCACCCCGGCGGACCCCGCGGCGGCGCTCACCCCGCGGGCCGGCCGGGGCAGGTTCGCGCTGGTGATCCCGCGCACCGACTACCTGCAGCTGGCCTACGTCGCCCGCAAGGGCACCGACCCGCAGATCCGGGCCCGCGGCATCGAGAGCTTCCGCCGGGACATCACCGAGCTGATGCCGGAGCTGGCCGACCGGGTCGCAGAGCTTGAGTCGATGGACGCCGTCAAGCACCTCGACGTCCGCGTGAACCGGCTCCGGCGCTGGCACATCGAGGGCCTGCTGTGCATCGGCGACGCGGCGCACGCGATGTCCCCGGTCGGCGGGGTCGGCATCAACCTCGCCGTGCAGGACGCGGTGGCCGCCGCGACGCTGCTGGCCGGACCGCTGGGCCGCGGTTCGGTGACCCCGCGCGACCTGGAGAGGGTCCGTCGGCGCAGGCTCCTCCCGACCCTGGTCGTGCAGACCGTGCAACGGCTGATGCACCGCGGCCTGGTGATGCCGATCCTCGACGGCCGCAGGATGGGACCCCCTGCCCCGGTTCTCGCCGTGCTGCAGAGGGTCCCGCAGGTGTCGGGGCTGACCGCCTACCTGATCGGGGTGGGACCCCGACCCGAGCACGCCCCCGACTTCGCCCGCCGGCCGCTCAGCGAGCCGCCGCCCTCACCTCGTCGTGCCCGAGCGAGATCCGCGGCGCGATCCATCCCGAGACCGCGGTGACGAGGGCGATGCCGACCAGCATCAGGGCAGGGGCCCAGGACTCCTCCCCGCTGGCGGCGAGGAGGGCGGTCGCGGCCAGCGGCACGAAGCCGCTCACCACGCCCGCGAAGTTGGCCGACAGCGCCACCCCGCTGTAGCGCACCGTCGCCGGGAAGAGGTTGGTGAGCAGCACGCCGGAGACCGCGTACGGGATCGACAGGCACGCGACGGCGAACGTCACACCGAGGACCACCACGACGGTGTTGGCGGTGTCGACCATCCAGAACACCGGGAACGCGGCGAGCGCGGCCAGCAGGCCCCCCGCGACGGTGACCGGACCGGCCCCGAACCGCTCGGCCAGCCGCCCGCCGGCGATGAGCACACCGATCTCCACCACGGCCGCCACCAGCGTGGCGGTGAGCATCACCGAGTTCTCGATGCCGAGCGTCCCGGTCCCGTAGCTGATCATGAAGGTGGTGGCCAGGTAGAAACCGCCGACGCCGAGCAGCGTGGAGCCGGCACCGACGAGCAGCTGCGGGAACGCGCTGACGACCACGTCCTTGACCGGGCTGGAGGCCAGCTCGTCCTCCTCGAGGAGCTGCTCGAACAGCGGGGACTCCTCCACCCGGCGGCGCAGGTAGACCGCGACGTAGAGCAGCGGGAACGCGGCCAGGAACGGGATCCGCCAGCCCCACGCGTCGAAGCTCTCGGCGGGAAGCAGCGACACCAGCAGGATCGCGCCGGAGGAGAGCAGCGTGCCGATCGGTGAGCCGATCTGCGGGAGCGCGGCGTACCTGCCCCGCCGCTCGATCGGGGCGTGCTCGACGGCCAAGGTGACCGCGCCGCCCCACTCGCCGCCGACCGCGACACCCTGCAGCAGCCGCAGCAGGGTCAGCAGCACGGGCGCGGCCACGCCGATCGCGGCGAAGTCGGGCAGGAAGCCGATCGCGCCGGTGGCGATCCCGATGAGGATGACGGTGATGATCAGCGTCTTGCGCCGGCCGATCCGGTCGCCGAGGTGGCCGAACAGGATCGCCCCGATCGGGCGGGCGGCGAACCCGACCGCGAACGAGGCGAACGCGGCGAGGGTGGAGACCAGCGGGTCCCCGGTGACGAAGAAGAGCTTGTTGAACACCAGCGCGGCGGCGGTGCCGTAGAGGAAGTAGTCGTACCACTCGAGGGCGGTCCCGACGAACGCGGCGAACGCGACGCGTCTCGCCTCGCTCTCGGTGACCTCGACGGGGGCGGTCGTGGGGTTCTCTGTCCGGCTCATGGGCTGCTCCAACGGTTCAGTGAGGGGGCCTGGCGGTGCGGGGTCAGGGGGCAGGGAGTACCGCCTCCTGACCGTGGGTGCAGTGCCCACCGAGGAAGGTCGCAACCACCTGTGTGGAGGAGATCCTGGAGCTGTCGACGGCGGTGATGTCGTCGCCGAGCAGGACGAAGTCGGCCAGCTTGCCGGGGGTCAGCGTGCCCCGCTGGTGCTCCTCCCCGGCCACCCAGGCGGCGTCCACGGTGTAGGACCGCAGCGCCGTCTCGGCGTCCACCCGCTCGTCGGGACCGATCAGACTGCCGGTGTCGCTCAGGCGCTCCACCATCGACTGCATCCCGGCGAGCGGCCGTCCGTCCGCGACGGGCCGGTCGGAGCTGCCCGGGACGCGCAGACCCGCGGCGAGGAACCGGGCGTGCCGGTAGAGCTGGTCGACCCGGCCGGCCCCGACCGCGGCGACCATGGTGTCGCCGATGTCGTGGAGGAACCGGTGTTGCGGCACCGGGGTGACCCCCAGCGTCGCCATGCGGGCGACCTGGTCCGGTCGGGTGATCCCGGCGTGCTCGATGCGGTGGCGTACGTCGGGACGGGGCCGGCGTTTCTGCGCCTCCTCGAACGCGTCGAGCGCGAGGTCCACGGCCCGGTCCCCGATGGCGTGTGCGGCCACCCGCCAGCCGCCCTCGTGCGCGTCGAGGAGGCGTTGCCGCATGGTGGCGGGGTCGTCCTGGAAGTAGCCGCTGCCGTGGCCGCAGTCGCAGAACGGCTCGGTGACCGCGGCCGTGTGCGCGACGAGCGACCCGTCCAGCCAGATCTTCATCGGGCCGATCCGGACCCGGTCGTCGCCGAACCCGGTGCGGATCCCGAGGTCGAGCCCGAAGCGCATGTCGTCCTCGGCGTGCCCGCGAAGGTCGTGCAGCGCGGACGCGGTCGGCATCAGCTGGACCCGGACGGCGAGCTCGCCCTCCTCCCGCGCCCGCTGGTAGGCCGACAGCTCGAGTGCGCTCTTGCCCAGCCAGCCGTGCCCGATGCCCGCCTCGGTGACGTGGGTGAGCCCCTCGGCGGCGAACACCCGCGAGGCGCGGGCCACCGCGTCGTGGAGCGTGCGGACCGGGTAGGGGACGACGAGGTCCACCACCAGGTTCTGCGCCTGCTCCTCCAGCACGCCGGTGGGACCGTCCTGGTCCTGCACGACGACACCCCCCTCCGGCACCGCGGCGCGGCCGTCGAGGATCCCGGCGCGGGACAGCAGCGCACTGCTGACCGCGCAGACGTGACCCGACCGGTGCTTGAGCCACACCGGGCGACCGCCCGCGACCCGGTCCAGGATCCGTCGGTGCGGGTGCCCGCCGAGCCGGGTGTCGTCGTACCCGCTGCCGACCACCATGGCGTCGTTCTCCAGCGTCTCCGCCCGGGCCGCGACGAGCTCGTAGACCTCGTCCAGGCTCGTGGCGGCGCCGAGGTCGATCTCGTCGAGGGCCAGCCCGAACCAGGCCATGTGGTTGTGCGCGTCGCCGAAGCCCGGGGTGACCGTGGCGCCCTGGGCGTCGACCGTCGTCGCCGCGGTGACCGGCTGCTCCGGGTCGAGCGCGAGCACCCGGCCGTGGTGCACGGCCAGGGTCCGGGCCCGGGGCCGGGCCGGGTCGAGGGTGATGATGTCGGCGTTGTGGACCAGTAGGTCGACGTGCACGGGAGTCCTTCCTGTTCCGGCGACCGCTCAGGCCAGGTGGTGGGTCGTGGTCAACGGCAGGTGGTGCGCGTGGTGCAGCGGGACCTCGACCCCGTCGACGGTCACCGGGGTCGGCTCGGGGGCGACCTCGACCCGTGGCGTCGCGGTGTTGTGCAGCATCGCGTCGCAGGTCAGTCCGCGGCTGCCCCCGATCGCGGAGTACCGGTGCCCGCGCGGGAGCCGGTCGGCGGCGTCCCGGTCGTCGAGGCAGGCCTGGGACACGAAGATCCGGGACAGCCGTGCGGGTGCCTCGCCGAGCCCGCCGTAGAACGCGCGCATCCTCCGCGGCTGGGTGAGCCGGGTGGAGCCCGTGCCGGACCCGGCGTTGCCCCAGGCGACGAAGCCGGACTTGATGACGAGCTCGGGCTCGGCACCGAACCAGGCGGGGTGCCACAGCACGATGTCGGCGAGCCGGCCGGGCTGGAGGGAGCCGACGTCGCCGGCGAGCCCGTGCGCGACGGCGGCGTTGTGGGTGAGCTTGGCCAGGTAGCGCAGGACCCGGGCGTTGTTGGGGAAGTCCGGTCCGGCCTCCCCCGCGAGCGTCGCCTGCACGTGCGCGAGCTGCCAGGCGCGGCGCGCGGTCTCCCCGATCCGGCCCATCCCGAGCGCGTCGGAGTTGATGATGCTCACCGCGCCCAGGTCGTGCAGCCGGTTCTCGGCCGCGATCGCGTGCTCGCGGATCCGGCTCGCGGCGATCTCCCGGTCACTGGCCAGCGAGCCGTGGCCGCGGTGCACGGTCATCGTCATCGGCCCCAGCTCGGCGACGGTGGACGGGGTCAGCGGCAGCGTGGGGGTGGTCGAGGAGCACAGCACGTGCGGCTGCTCCACGATCCGCAACAGGTCGGGATGACCGCCGCCGCCCTCGACGTGGTAGGCGTGCACCGTCCGCCCCCGGGTCGCCTCCAGGGTGTCCTCGAGGTAGCCGGACTCGTTCAGGGTGTCGGTGTGCAGGGCGACCGGGAGGTCCACCTGCTCCGCCACCGACAGGCAGGTGTCGACCACGCGGGGGCTCGCGCCCCAGTCCTCGTGCACCTTGAACCCGCCGCAGCCGGAGAGCACCGCCTGCTCCAGCAGGTCCGCGGAGGTCGACGAGCCGCGGGCGAGGAACGCGGCGTTGACCGGGGCGTGGGCCCAACCGGCGATCAGGCTGTGCAGGTTGGTGCGCGGGTTCGCGCCGACGTCCCAGACCCCGCCGATGCCCATCCCGACGATCGTGGTGACCCCCGCCGACAGGGCGGCGGCGACCAGGTCCGCGTTGGACAGGTGCACGTGGGAGTCGACCACGCCGGGGGTGGCGATCAGGCCCTCGCCAGGGATCATCGCGGTGTGCGCGTCGACGACCAGGTCGACGCCGTGCTGCACGTCCGGGTTCCCGGCCCGCCCGACGCCGACCACCCGGCCGTCCTTGACGCCGATGCTGGTCTTGCGCACGCCGAGGACCGGGTCGACCAGGAGCACCCCGAGCACGACCAGGTCGAGCGCGCTGGCCCGGTCCGTGGCCGGGCTGACCAGGGCCCCGAGCCGGGCGGTCTTCCCGCAGCCGCCGATCATCTCCTCGCCGGGCTCGGTGTCGTCCGCCTCGACCTCGACCCACAGGTCGGTGTCGGCCAGCCGGACCCGGTCCCCGGTGGTGGGGCCGTAGAGGCTCGCGTAGTCGCGCGGGTCGATGCGGCTCATCGGACGTCCCCGCCGATCGCGACCGCGGGCAGCTCCTCGGCGTCCCCGGGGCCGATCCTGACCGCCGTACCCGCCGGCAGGTCCAGGCGGAAGCCGTCCGGCTCGCCCAGGGAGACGTCCAGCGCCGGGTTGAGGTGGCCGAGGGGCACGTGGGAGGAGACCCAGATCGGCTGGGCGCCGGTGTTGTGCAGCCGGACCGTGCGGCGCTGACGTGCCGGCGCCAGCTCGACGGGCGCCTCGTGGGCGACCACCGCTCCCGCGCCGGTCGCCGCGGGCTCGCCGAAGGGGTGGGCGACGTGCACCAGGACCGTGCCGTGCGGGAAGAGCGCCTCCACCTGCAGCTGTGGCACGAGAGCGGGGACCTCGGGGAGCAGGGCTGAGGCGGGTACGACGTGCCGCGCCCGGTCGACCACGTCCCCGAGAGGCAGGTCGTCCCAGGCCATCTCGCAGATCTCGTCGCACACGAGCGCCACCGCCTCCGTCGCCCCGAGCAGCGCGCCGCGGGCGAGCCGGCGACGCGCCAGGTCGGCGGCGGCACTGAGCAGCAGCCGCTCCTGCTCGCGCGGGGTCAGGTGCATAACGACCCATGGTGGCCTGTCATCACGCCCACGTGTAGGCACCGGAGCGACATTCTGGAGGCGTTAGATTGTGAGAATGCACAACGAGGGCTCGAACGCGGGGGTCGCGGAGGCGGAGCAGTGGACGTCGCTCGTGCGCGTCCTGCACGACAACGCCGACCGGC
The DNA here is from genome assembly GCA_035457605.1 of Nocardioidaceae bacterium. Taxonomy (GTDB): domain Bacteria; phylum Actinomycetota; class Actinomycetes; order Propionibacteriales; family Nocardioidaceae; genus Nocardioides_C. The sequence goes on along the minus strand of DATIBI010000245.1, from coordinate 27,524 downwards.
TCGTCGCCCGGTTCCTGGAGCGGGTCCGCGACGTTCCCGCCTACGCGCGCGGCACGGTGCCGAGCGACCTGGTGGAGCGCGACGCGGTGGCGTCCTTCGACTATCTGCTGCGACGCATCGGAGAGCTGCCGGTTCCCGCGCGGACGGAGGGCATCGGCCCGTCCATCGGGCGGGACCGGGCCCGCCGAGGAGTGCCCCTGGAGAACCTGCTCACCGCCGTGCGGCTCGACTTCCAGGTCCTGTGGAACGCGCTGCGCGAGGCGTCCGGTCCCGAGCAGACGGCCCTGCTCGTGGAGCAGGCCGAACGCGTGTGGTCGGTGGTGGAGGAGTACACGACGACGATCCAGGTCAGCTACCTGCAGGAGACGGCGCTGATGTCGCGAGAGCAGGTGCGTGAGCGGGCCGTGCTTGTCGACAGCCTGCTCAGCCAGCTCGACCCGGATCCGCAGGACGTGAACCGGATCGCCCTGGCGCTGGACGTGGACCCAGACGCGCAGTTCCTCGTGGCGGCCGTTCTCGCCGACGAGGACAGGGATCTGCGCGCGGTCGCCGACCAGCTGGCCGCGTCCGGCAGGGCCGCGCACCTGCACGAGACCTCGCGGCACACCACCCTCATCGCCCGGTGGCACAGCGACGTCGGCGCGCCGGCGAGCTCCCTGCTCCGCGGCGTGCGATGCGGCGTCGCCCCGGTCACGGCCGGGCTCGGCAAGGTCCCGCGCGCGGTGCGCACCGCCCAGGAGATCGCCGACGTCCTGCCCCACGACGCCCACGACCCGTACGAGGTCCGGGACGCCTGGATCCTGCTGGCGGGCAGCCGGCTCGGGGAGCTCGCGCCTGCGCTCGCGGACTCGGTGCTGCGAGGGCTCGAGGGGATGCACGCCGGAGAGCGGGAACGCCTGCTCGAGACCGCGGTCGCGTTCACGCGCACCGGTTCGGCCGGCGACACCGCACACGCCCTCTACTGCCACCGCAACACGGTGGTCAACCGGCTCCGCCGGCTCGGCGAGCTGACCGGGCTCGACCTGAGCCGGCCACAGGACGCGGCCCTGCTGCTCGTGGCCACCAGCTGGACACGGTGAGTCGCCTCCAGGTGCCCGCTCCTCAGAGCCCCCGCTGCCACCCCGGCACGTGGGCGACGACGCGCAGTCCGGTTCGGGCGTAGGACGCCACGATCTCCGCCGGCTCTCCCCAGCCCTCGACCGTGATCGGACCGTCGCCGAGCAGCTCTGCCGCAGCACGCAGCAGCCGCACGTAGCGGCGTGGCGTCCGGTGCTCGGGCAGGACGCCGGGCGCGTCGACGTACCGGTGCGCCGGCTCGACCCGGCAGGTCCCGACGGTCTGTCCCGCCAGCCGCAGGCCGAGGTGGACGTGGTCGGACCGGATGGCCGGGCGGGACGCGGAGGGCATCTTGTGGCCGAAGCGGCCCACGAAGCAGGCCCGGCGCAGCGTGCGCACCTCGTCCTCGTCCGCGAGGACCACGACCTGCTCGTCGTCGTCGGGGACCTCGTCGAACGACGGTGAGCCCTCGAGCCGGACGAAGCCCGGCGTCTCGGCGAAGCCGTGCTGCTCGAGGTCGTCGGGGGTGTAGGCCCACAGGACGGCGGCGTTCTGGGCCCGGGCCTGGCCGACCAGGTCGGCGAGGTCGGGAAGCCGGCCGGGTACGAGCTCGACCTCGGCGACCGGGGTGCCGTCGGCGCTGGTGGAGGGAGTCACGGTGGTCACGCGGCCATGGTCTCAGGGCTCCGGGCGGTTCGGTCGGACGCGGGGGGCGGAGGACCGTCCGGTCATGCGGCCGACCGGGGGCGGGCCCCAGGACCTTGGCCCCTACGAACGCACCACGCCGAGGGCCGAGGCTCGAAGGGAGAGGAGTAGCGCCATGGTCCTGACCGCACGTACCTCCCCCGCACCAGCACCCGGACCGGAGCCGGGACCCTCACCCGAGCCGAGGCTGACCCCGCTCCAGCTCGCCCGCGGCGTCTCGGTGGTGGCCGGCGGGCCGGCCCTGCTCGCCGCCGGCAGCGCGCTGGCTCCGTTCGCCGCGGCCCGACGGTGGCCGGACCTGCTGCAGAACCGGGCTGCCCGCCGCGCTGCCTGGCTCGCGACCGCCGGGGGACTGCTGGCGCCCTGGGTCTACGCCCTGGGTGTGCGCCCGTGGCTGCAGACCTGGGGGTCCACCCCCGACGAGCGGGATCGTCGGTACCCGGGCGACCCCGACCGGCCACCGCTGTACAACATCACCCGCGCCGTCACGATCGACGCGCCGGCCACCGAGGTGTGGCAGTGGCTGGTGCAGATCGGGCAGGACCGCGGAGGCTTCTACTCCTACGACTGGCTGGAGAGCCTCGCCGGCTGCAGGCTGCACAGCGCCGACCGGATCCGTCCCGAGCTGCAGAGGCTCGCGCCCGGCGACAAGCTCGCCATGATGCCCGGCCTGACAACCACCTTCACCGAGGTGAACCCGCCGCACTGGCTGCTGATCGAGAACTGGGGCGCCTACGTGGTCGAGCCCGTCGACGAGCACCGCTGCCGCCTGGTCGCCCGGGCACACGTGGAGCGGAGCGCGGGGTCGGTCGGCTACATCGTGTTCATCGAGCTCCCCCACGCCGTGATGGAGCGGAAGATGCTGCTCGGGATCAAGAAGCGCGCCGAGGCGCACCACGGCGCGGGTGAGCCGGGTGCGCTTCGGAGGTGATCCCCGGTGGAGCGGGGGGTCCCCACCGCCCCGCTCCACCGAAGTCCGACACGACCTCAGTTGTTAACGTCGGTCGCCTGCTCGTAGAAGCGCAACTGCGCGACCTTCAGACCCTTGTTGTCGTAGTCCCAGAAGTAGTCCTGGAGCCGGCTGTCGAACAGCGGGATCAGCTCCGCGGTGCCGTCCTCGTCGAGGTCGTAGTAGACGTAGAGCAGCTCGCGGCTGACGTTGTCGAAGTAGCTCTTCCCGGTGTTGCGGACCAGCACCATGCTCTCGGTCGAGCAGATCTCCTCGTCCGTAACAGGGTCCGTCGCGCAGGTGGTGGTCGTCGAGCTCCCGCCCGGCGTGCCCAGCGCGCGGGCGTAGACGGAGTACTCCGTCACGCCGTCAGCGTCCGGGTCCGGGTTGGGCAGCGAGAAGGTCGCGCCGTCCTTGTCGGTGCCGTTGGCGTCGAGCACGCCGAAGTCACCCTCGGTCAGGTTGATCTTGGCGTTGCCCCACAGCGGCACGAAGATCCGGCTGCCGTTGTTGCCGTCCATCGCCGAGGCCTTGTCCTTGGAGACGCCGATGATGTTGAGGGTGTAGTGCGAGCCGCTGGGCGCGCCGTTGCCGGTGCTGTCGTTGCCGGCCACGGCCGGTGCGACGGTGGCGCCGAGGGTGGCGGTGGTAGCGAGCGCTGCGCAGATCGTGAGTCGCGAGACGGACATGAAACATCCTCCAGGTGCGGAACAGGGAACGGGCAGGGCTTTCCTGCCGCTGTCTGGGGACCGCCGCCCGACCCTGAGCACCTCTTCTGAGGCCACGTCGAGCAACCGCCTCCGACGCTAGACCCGAGGTCGTCTCGAGGGGAATGGTCGCAATCGCGAAGTACCCGAAGTTGTTAGCGACATGGGTGGAAATGACTAGGAGACCGGGAACGCCCGGTCAGCGCCAGTTGTCCGAAAGACGTGCTCCGGACTGCCACGTCCAGGCGACCTCCAGTGCCTCTTCGCCCCCTCGCACCTGTCTGACTTCGGGGGTTGACACGTGTTAGGTCGACCGGGCAGGGTGAGTCACCTCACACGAGTTAGGCTTCCTCCTCACCACGGAGACACGCACATGGCAGACCTCAGCCGCCGCGGATTCCTCGGCATGCTCGGAGCAGGAGTGGTCGGGACCGTCGCCTCCTGGGACAGGCTCACCGGCGCCGACATCCCCGGTCGCGGCGACGACGCGCTCAACGTCGCGATCCTCGGCACCGCCCAGGACGCCGCGGCACGCCAGGGCCTCGTCCGGGCCTTCAACGAGCAGTTCCCCGACATCAAGGTCCGGGTCCAGGCGATCCAGGGCGCCGACTGGAGCAACTACTTCGCCAAGGTCCTCACTCTGGTCGCCGCCGGGACGCCGCCCGACGTCTGCGTCGTCGCCACGGAGGGCGCGCAGCTGTTCGCGGAGCGGCTCGCCGAGCCGCTTGACGGCTACGTGACCCGGGACGCGGCGCAGCTGCAGGAGTTCTTCGATGACGTGCACCCCTCCTTGCTGGAGGCGTTCATGTACCAGGGCAGCCTGTTCCAGCTGCCGATGGACTTCAACGCGGCGAACATCTACTACAACTCCCAGGCGATGGAGCGCGCCGGCCTCGACCGGCCCAGCGACACCTGGACCCAGGACGACTTCGTGGCCATGCTCCGCGGGATGCGGCGCAGCTCGCCCGACTCGTTCCGGCCGTACTTCTGGACCAACCGGCTCTGGGGCGGCGTGGTGCCGTGGCTCTACGCCAACGACACGAGCTTCCTGGTCGAGTCCAGGTCCGGAGGCGGCCGCTGGTTCTGGGACCGCTTCTACGCCGACGACCCGACCTCGGCGTCGCGCAGCGGCGGCTTCCAGTGGCTGGAGCCGAACGCCGAGGACCCCCGGGTGGCCGAGACGTTCGAGCTCCTCCGCGGGCTCGTCGCCGACGGGCTCGCCTCCAGCCCCGCCCAGGGCGGCGGCGGAGAGCTGGTCGCCCGGTTCGCCGCCGGCCAGATCGGGATGACGCCCGCAGGCGGCTTCTGGGTGCAGGGGCTGCACGAGGGCGGCATGGGTCCCGCCGACTACGACGTCAGCTTCTTCCCCCGCTGGCGCGGCCAGCGCCACCAGTTCGGGGCGGCCGGCTACACGATCCTGCGCACTTCCGAGCGCAAGGACGAGGCCTGGGAGTGGGTCAAGTTCTGCGCCTCGCGGGAGGCGATGCAGATCGCGATGGCTGACCCGAACACCACGCCGACCCGGCGCTCGATGGTCAACGAGGCCTACTACGCGGGCAAGGGCCCCGAGCACTGGCAGGTCTTCTACGACACCCTCGACCGGTTCCCCACCACCGGCCCGATCCCGGCCCCGCCGCAGCAGGCCGCGGTCGAGACGGCACTGATCAAGAACGTCCTCGGCGCGCTGACCGGCTCGGCCCGCGACGTCGCCCCCGCGCTGTCCCGGATGCAGCGCGACCTCGAGCTCGCACTGAGGAGGGCCTGATGACGACCCTGAAAGCACCCGCACCCGTGGCCGCGGCGACCACGCAGCCGGATCCGCGGACGCCGACCCGAGCCGGCCGGCGCGGCGAGCGCCTGCTGGCCACGTTCCTGCTCGCCCCGGCCGTGGGCGGGATCGTGCTGTTCACGGTGATCCCGATCATCGCCTCGGTGCTGCTCGCCTTCTTCCGGTGGGACATCATCACCGCGCCGGAGTTCGTGGGGCTGGCGAACTTCGCCGAGCTGGGCGCCGACCCCACCGTGCGCGTGGCGTTCCTGAACACCTTCGGGTTCGTCGTGGTCGCGGTCGCCCTGCAGCTGACGGTGTCGCTCGCGCTCGCCGTACTCCTGCAGTCGCGGATGCCCACCTGGCTGCGCACGTTCTTCCGCTCTGCGTTCTTCTTCCCGCTGATCCTGTCCGCCGCCTCGGTCTCGCTGGTGATGGCCTACCTGTTCAACGAGGACTTCGGCCTGGTCAACGCCGCCCTCAACGCCGTGGCCCTGCCGGACGTGCCGTGGCTGACCTCGCCGCTCGGCGCCGCGACCGTGGTCGTCCTCGTCTACGTCTGGCAGAACTTCGGGTTCACCTTCCTGCTCTTCCTCGGCGGCCTGGCGGCCATTCCGAAGGAGGTGCACGAGGCGTCGGAGATCGACGGCGTGGTCGGCTGGGGCCGGTTCCGTCACGTCACGCTGCCGCTGATCAGCCCGACCCTCCTGGTCGCGTCGGTGATGTCGGTGATCAGCGCTCTGCAGATCTTCGACCAGCCCTACGTGCTCACCCGCGGCGGGCCCGGCGACTCCACCCGCACGGCGGTCATGGTGATCTTCGAGTCCGCCTTCCAGCGGCTCGACTTCGGGCTCGCCTCGGCCATCGGGCTCGTGCTCACCCTGCTGATCATGGCGGTCACCGCCCTCCAGTTCCGGCTCAGCCGCCGCTTCGTCTTCTACCAGTGAGGGGCCGACCATGACCGTCCTCGACCACCCTTCCGCCGCGCCGGTGCACGCGGTTCGCCGGCTCCGCTTCACCCCCGGCGCCTGGGGCCGCGCCGCGGTACTCCTCCTCGCCACGTTCCTCACCCTCGGACCCGTCCTGTGGACCGTGTGGACCGCACTGACCCCCACGTCACCCGACGGCGCCGCAGGCGTCTCGCTCGCCGCCTTCGCCGACGTCTTCGCCCAGGTGGACATGCTGCTGCTGATCTGGAACAGCGTGCTGGTCACCGGACTCTGCGCCCTCGGCCAGATGGTGACCGCGGCCATGGCCGGCTACGCCTTCGCGCGCATCGAGTTCCGCGGCCGCGGCCTGCTGTTCGGGCTGGTGCTCGCCACGATGATGGTGCCCATGCAGGTCACGATCGTGCCCGTGTTCATGCTGATCCGCGGGATGGGCCTGGCGGACACGCTGCTGGCCCTGATCCTGCCGGCGATCCCGACCGCGTTCGGCACCTTCCTGATGCGGCAGTACTTCCTGGGCCTCCCGTCGGAGCTCGCCGAGGCCGCCGCGATCGACGGGGCCAGCCCGCTGCGGACCTTCACCTCCATCTATGCGCCGCTGGCACTGCCGGGCCTGGCGATCGTCGGCATCCTGGCCTTCAACTACCACTGGAACGAGTTCTTCCGCCCGCTGATCCTCACCATCAGCGAGGAGAACTTCACGCTGCCGCTCGGCCTGGTGACCCTGCAGGGCAACCTGGGCACGGGCAGCGTCTCGACCGTCCTGGCCGGGGTCGTGCTCTCGATGATCCCCGCCCTGCTGGTGTTCGTCCTCGGGCAGCGTCCGCTGCGCGAGGGCCTGACGACAGGAATCGACAAGTGACCCACCCCGACCCGACATTCCCGCACCTGCACGGCCGCCCGCCGCGTGGCTGGGTGAACGACCCCAACGGCTGCTCGTACGTCGACGGCCGCTACCACGTGTTCTTCCAGTACAACCCGGCCGCTCCCGTGCACCACGCCATCCAGTGGGGGCACGTGAGCTCGGCCGACCTGGTCCGCTGGGAGCTCGAACCGACGGCGCTGGTGACCCGGCCCGGTGAGCTCGACGCGTTCGGCTGCTGGACCGGCTGCCTCATCGACGACGCCGGTGTGCCCACCGCGGTCTACAGCGCCGTGGCGCAGGGGGACGGCCGGTCCGAGGTCGTGCTGGCGCGCAGCGACCGCGCCATGCGGACCTGGCGGCAGGAGACCGTGTCGGCCGTCGGGATGCCGGAGGACCGGGCGATCAGCGACGTCCGGGACCCCTACCTCTTCGAGTACGACGGACGCCGGTACGCCGTGCAGGGGGCCGGCCGTCGACGGGGCACCCCGCAGGTCCTGCTCTACGACGCCACCGACCTCACGGCGTGGACCCTGCTCGGGCCGCTGCTGCACGGCAACGACCCGGTCGCCGGCGAGATCGCGCCCGCGGACATCTGGGAGTGCCCCAACCTGTTCGAGCTCGACGGTCGCTGGGTGCTGGTCCTGTCGCTGTGGCACGGTGACGACGACTCGCACACCCTCGCAGGGGTGCGCTACCTCGTGGGCGACCTGCTCCCCCGCTCCGACGGGCACCCGGAGTTCAAGGCCGCGGCGGGTGGTCACCTCGACACCGGCCCGTGCTTCTACGCGCCCCAGGTTCTGGCGGCCGGCGGGCGCGCACTGCTGTGGGCCTGGTCCTGGGAGCACGGCCGCAGCGCGGACGAGGTCGGAGCAGCCGGCTGGGCGGGCGTCCTGACCTTCGCCCGCGAGCTGTCCCTCCACGGTGACGCGCTCGTGTCGCGCCCGGTGCGCGAGCTGACCGGGTTGCGGCAGCAGTCCCGGACCCTGCCGCCGGGCTCCGTCATCGAGGAGGCGGCGTTCGAGGTGGAGCTCCCGTACGGGCCCGGCGCCCTCTGGCTGGTGCACCCGGACGGTGAGGAGCTGGTGGCGGAGTGGGCGGCTCCTTCCGAGCCGGTCATGGACGCGCGGGTCCTGGTGGACGGCTCGATGGTCGAGGTGTTCCCCGGGGGGCCGCAGCCGTTCACCACCCGGGCCTACCCGGCCGAGGGCAGCCACTGGCGGGTCGACGCCGCGGGCCCGATGACCGTGTGGCGGCTGGGTCTGGACGGCTGAGCCGGGGGTCAGCGGCGAGGCGGGGCGACCGAGTCACGCTCGACGGCCGGACACTCGATCAGCACCTGCTCGGGCTCGACCGTCTGGCCGCGCAGCTGGTCCAGGATCGCGCGCATGGCCCGTTGCCCCATCTCGTAGTGGGGAAGCCGGACCGTGGTGAGCCGGGGGGCCATGTGCGGGGCGACGTTCTCGTCGTCGTCGTACCCCACGACGGAGAGGTCCTCGGGCACCGAGAGGCCGAGGCGCGCCGCGGCGAGCACCACCCCGACCGCGACGCGGTCGTTCGCGCAGACGATGCCGGTGGGAGGGTCGTCGCCGGTGAGCACCTGCGTGGCCGCCCGGTAGCCGTCGTCGATGGCCCAGCCGGCCGTGACCGGTGGCCGCACGTCGAGACCCGCAGCGGCGGCGGCGGAGAGGAACCCGTCGACCCGCCGGTGCGTGGCGACAAGCTCGGGCGAGCCGGCCAGCATCACGATGTCGCGGTGACCCTGCTCGATCAGGACCTCCGTGGCCCGGCGTCCCCCGCCCACCTCGTCACAGCCCACCGAGTAGACGCCGTTGTCGGGCTCGAAGCAGTTGGCGAGCGCGGCCGGCGTGCCGCGCAGGAAGTCGGGGGCGTGGAACGGCCGCAGGCTCAGCGCCGCGAACATCAGACCGTCCACCCGCCGGTCGCGCAGCGTCTGGAACGCCTCGGCCTGGCGGGTCGGGTCCTCCTGCGTGTCCATGACCAGGAGCAGGAACCCCTCCTCGAGCGCGGTGTCGCCGGCGCCCGCGAGCACCCGGCCACCGAAGGCGTGGGTCGCGATCGCGTCGGTGACGACGCCGATGGTGCGCGTCCGCTGGCTGCGGAGGCTGAGCGCGACCGAGTTCGGCGTGTAGTGGAGCCTCCTGGCCGCTGCCCGGATCGCCTCCTGCTTCTCGGGCGCGATGTTCCCGTCGCCGCGACCGTTCAGCACCAGCGAGACCGCGGTCCGGGACACACCGGCGAGCTCCGCCACGTCACGGGAGGTGGCCTTGCGCTCCATGCTGATCCCCTTGGTTGACACGTGTCAGGTCAGCGTAGCGCCGGGCACGTCCCCGTCCGGCGAGTCGGGGGTGGCAGCTGTCGAGCACCCAGCCGCAGCATGCCTGTCTGGACCTGTCGCGAGCGTGGTAACGCCTCACGGCCCGGTTCGGACTGAGGAGGAGCAGGCCGATGACTTCGGAGCTGCGAACAAGTCAGTAGGAACAAGAAGCGGGACCAGGAAGGCGGTGACAGCGATGACCACGGAGCAGCACGCATGGAGCTCGATCCAGGCAGTGGCACCCAGGACCTGGAGGAACTCTCCCCCGGTGTGCGGTTGCGGCCAGGACCTTGACGTCTGCACCGGCACGCACTGCCCGCGCTGCGGCACGGCCGTCGTCGCGCAGGCCGCCTGACTCTCGCGGCACCCTGATCTCCCGGGCCGTCTGATCCTCGGCCCTCCGCGACCGTCGCTGGCCTACCCTGAGACCAGGGGGCGACGAAGGGATCCCTGATGAGCGAGGACAGCCAGGTCAGCCGGTCACAGCTGGAGGCCCAGCTGCTGGAGGGGCAGATGCTCGCTCCCACACTGATCGGCCTGCCCCTCGACTTCGCCCGGGACATGGTCACCGGACGAGGTCACGTCGTGGAGGTCGTGCGACCCGGGGACGAGCTCGTCACCGCGGACCTCCGGCACGACCGGATCCGGCTGTTCACCGAGGGCGACGACGTGGTCCACCGGGCCGAGGCCGGGTGACCCACGCGGCAGGGCGCTCTGCTGCTCGTCAGGGGCACGGGGCCCCGGTCAGGCGGGGACGCGAAGGGCGCCCCACCCATCCGGGTCGGGGCGCCCGCAGCAGGCGAGCCTGCCGTCAGCGGCTGCTGCCGCGCTCGAACATCTTCGTCCTCTGGATGGAGCCCCACGACTCGTCGTCGGCGTCGTCGGTGAAGCCCATGGCACCGATACGGCCGTTCACGAGCGCCTCGCGGCTGGTGGACTCGTACTTGTAGGTGTAGGTCGAGCCGCCCTCGGAGTACTTCTCGTACCAGATGCTCTCGGAGAGGTCACCGGTGCCGGTCCACGTCATGTCGACCGGCGGGGTGGCCGCGGAGCCGTGGTTGTCGACCCACAGCGTCCCGGTGAGACGGGCGGTGTTGAGCTTCTTGTCGACCTCGAACGTGACGTCCCCGCCCTCCATCCAGCGGTAGGACATGACGTCGCACTCGGGCTCGGGCTCGGGCTCCTCGTCGTCGTACTCGGCGATGTGCTCGCCGTGCCCGCCGCCGCCGGGCGTCTCGCCCTCGTCGCACTGGTAGTCGATGACCTTGCCCCAGACCTCACCGCCGTCGGAGGAGGTCTCCGCCTCGAGGTAGCCGACGTGCACGTTGCCCCCGACGCCGGCCAGCTCGCCGTACTCGACCCACTCCGCGCTGGCGCTCTCCCCGGACGACTTGTACATCCAGCGGCTGGCCGCCTCCGCGGGCAGGGTCATCGCCAGCGAGGCGACGGGTACGACGGTCAGCGCGACCGCCGAGATGAACTTGCGTGATGCCATGGAGGACTCCCCCTAGTTGTGTGGTGTGGTGGATCAGCGGCGCGTCTGCAGCCGATCCAGGACCAGGGCGCCGACGGCGTCTCCCTGGAGCTTTCCGAGCTCGATCCCCATCGAGTAGTGGATGCCGCCGTAGAGCCTCGACTGGGCCGCTTCGTCGGCGGCGTGGGTGAAGGAGCTGAACGAACGAGCCGGCATGTTCCGCGGAGCGTGGCTGTCGTCGAGGTACGGAACACTGCCCAGCAGCTCGGTGAGGACGGTGCTCGCCGCGCGCGAGGCCACCGAGTGGCCGGAGGTGTACTCCGGGAACTGCGGGGTGTTGACGAAGGTGTTCCAGGTCGGGTCGATGTACCTGCGCACGTAGGTGACCGGCCGCAGCAGGTTGAACCGGTACTTCCACGTCCAGCAGTTGAGGAACGCGTCGTACAACGTGACCCCGAGCCTGGCGTACGCCTCGAGGACGGCCGGCAGGGTCAGGCCCTGTTGACGCGAGAACTGGAGCACGGCGAGCATCCAGTGCCCCGAGGGCAGTCCGGACAGCAGCGGGTTGTCGGTCCAGAACCGGGCGATCGACCGCTGCTCGTCGGTGAGCGCCAGGCCCGTCTGGTAGGTGAGGTCGGCCTGCTCCCAGAAGTCGGAGTGCGCGACGTCCGAGAACGGGACATGGGCCTGCGGCTGGACCTCCCCGGCGTCACGCAGCACCATCGGGCGGATCTCGGACCAGTAGGGCTCGATCGCCCGTCCGTAGTTCGGCGGGGTGGGCTCCCACTTGTCCGGGCCGACGGGCGGGGTGTAGGCGCGACCGACGATCGACGCGTAGCCGTCGCCGGCGATCCAGGTGGTCAGCGCCTCGCCGACCCTCCTGCCGTGGGCGAGCGAGGCCTTGACCACGCCGGCCGGGACCCCTGCCGCGCGGCGGGCGGCGACCTGGGAGTCGAGCTGGCGGGACAGCAGCCCCTTGGAGGTGTCCGCGGCACCGGAGAACAAGACGCCGGCGACCGCCGCGACGCTCGCCGAGAGCGCGCACGGCAGGTCGACCCTGCCCGGCGGCGGCTTGGGCAGCGACCCCAGGCCGGTGACCTGGCCCGCCAACGAACGCAGGTCGGCGACGGGAGCGACGGCTTCGTACATCGCGATCGCGCAGTAGGCGTAGACCCGTGCCGCGTTGGTCGGGGTCAGCCCTTCGGGCCAGACCACGTCGTAGATCGTCGCCATCCAGGCGTGCGCGCACTCGGCCGAGACGTCCCCCGGAGCCGGCGTGCCCGTGCTCGACGAAGCAGCGACCGCCTGTCCACCACCGAGGGCGAGTGCCGTGAGTCCCCCGACTCCACCGACCAGCAGGCTCCGACGCGCGACTCCGGACGCACCAAGGCTCGACAAACCCATGACATGACCCCCCGTGGCATACAAAGGCCCACTCCCGCTGAGTGAGCCCGATCACACGGTAGACGCAGCGGATCCTCGCCAGGTTGCATACGAATCGCAAAATTTGCGGGCATGCATGGAATTTGACCGACTCATGCGGGAGGCCGGACGAACAGGACCCGGGTCACGGCGACGTCAGGGGGACGTCAGGAGCAGCGACTGCACGCCGAGGATGGCGTCGACCTCCTCCTGCGCGAGCGCGTGCTCCACCTCGTTGGCCGCGACCATCAGCCGGGCGGTCAGCTCGACCTCGTCGGCCAGGTCGTCGTCGTGCAGGGACACATCGAGAGAACAACGTACGGGCACCGAGTACCACCCCGCCTGCGGCTGCTCGAGACGCGAGAGCCGCGCCCTCGCCGCCTGCTCGATGAAGTGCGGACCGTCGTAGGGGAAGTCGTCCGCACAGTCGGTGAGCACGCGGACCACCGCGGCGCCCTGCAGGTGTCCGAACTCGTATGCCAGCGTCTCCGCGACTGCCGCAAGCGCCAGATCCATCAAGCCCTCCGCCGATTCGGGGTGGGATTCCGCTCCCATCCTGCTTCTACATCGATCCGGACCGCGGTCCCGTTACACGTGCCGCCGGCCGGTGGACGACCGGTGTGCCTTCCCTGTCGTGGGGCCGGCCGTGTGTCATGGTTCGGGCTGTTGCCGGGAGCCTTGGAGGGGTGGTGCAGGTTGACCTCTGACTTCGAGCGACGGCTGGCCGCCGCCAAAGCGGGTGACGAGGACAGCTTCGCGGAGCTGTTCCGGTCGGTGCAGCCCGCCGTACTCCGTTATCTCCGCACCCTCGACCGCCACGTGGCCGAGGACGCGGCTGGAGAGACGTGGGTCAGTGTGGTTCGCGGGTTGCACCGGTTCAGCGGCGACGAGGCCGGCTGGCGTGCCTGGGTGTTCACGATCGCCCGGGCGCGGCTGATCGACGCCCAGCGGCAGGCCAGCAGACTGCCCACCCCCGTGGACGTGGAGGAGCTCCTGGAGTCCCAGCCGGACGGCATCGACGTGGCCGCCTGCGTCGAGGTCATGTTCAGCACGGAGAGGGCCCTCGCGCTGATCGGGCGGCTGCCCCGGGAGCAGGCGGAGGTCGTGCTGCTGCGGCACGTCGCGGGCCTCGACGTAGCCCACACCGCGCAGGTGCTCGGCAAACGGCCCGGTACGGTCCGGGTGGCGGCGCACCGGGGCCTGAAGCGTCTCGCCGCGATCTTGAGTGCCGGCGCGACAGCCGACGCGTGTAACGCGCTGGACGAGATGATCGATAACTGAGGTGAGATGGTGAACGAGCTGAGGCCCAACACGCACGAGCGGCGGCACGACCGCCGTGTCGAGGCGTTGTTGGCTGCCGCGGCCGCACCGACCGAGCCGGGGCCGCAGCCAGGGGAGGCGGAGGCCCTGACCGCCTTTCGTGCGGCCGCGCTCACCCGGCGGTCGCGACGCCGTCCGGCGCGCGGGCGAAGGGTCCTCGCGGTTGTGACCGTGAGCGCCGGCCTCCTGCTCACCGGGGGCGTCGCGGCGTCGGCCACCGGAGCCCTGCCCCTTCCGGCCGAGGGCGCGCTGCACGACCTGCTGGCCCGGTTCGGGGTCGAGGGACCGGCGAACGACCAGCAGACCGGGTCCGCCGAGGTCTCACGCTCCGGTGCCGGCGACGGGGGTACCGGCAGCGACACCGACAGCGTGGACGCCGGCACCGAAGGACGCACACGAGCCGACTCCTCGCCGCTCGATGAGACCGACACGACCGACGCGCCACGGCGGCAGGACGCCCTCGGACGCGGGAAGGCGGACAGCGCCTCCGACAAGGGCGCGGACCAGACGGCCGCTGCCTCGAGCCAGGCGGCCGCGAAGCGTCGCGACGGACAGGCGGAGCACGACCGCGCGGATCGGCGGCGCCCGCACCGGCACCAGGATCCCCGGGAGGCGGCCGGACCCGGCACTCGCGTGTCGACGCGCCTCTCCTGCCCGCCGCCATCAGCCTCCCTCGACCAGGCCGCGGACTTCGACCGGGCGGCGGACTTCGACGGGGAGCGCACGGCCGATGCCTGTGCGCAGACGCCGCGTCGCTGACCCGGCCCGTCGACGCGGCCTGTCGAGACGGCCTGCGCGAGACGAGGGCAGCCCTTCGGGCCTGAGCGGGGTCAGGTCGTGGTCGTCGGGGCGGCGGCCTCCATCAACCCGAGCTGGGTGAGCATGTCCAGCGTGTCGTAGTAGAAGTCGTGACGCACGATCTTGCCGTCGGCGACCGTGGCCACGTCCATCGCGCGCAGCCGGATCTGCTTGCCGGTGGGAGGGACGCTCTGTCCCTCGGCCAGCTGCAACGGCTTGGTGTGCGTCCCGCGGAAGTAGCCCTGGTCGATCGCGCAGTCCTCGGTCTCGAACGCCCGGTCCGGAAGGTAGGCCCGGTCGGAGAACGCGTCGACGAAGCCCCGGTTCCACTCGATGAAGGCCTCGATCCCGTGCACGGTCCCGGCGTCCGGCGTGGACGCGGCGACGTCGGGTGAGTAGATCTCCCTCAGCGCGTCCAGGTTCCCCGAGACGACCGCCTCGGTTGCCCGGTCCATCAGCTCACGTGGCTGCCCCATGTTGCACCTCCTGAAGGTCGCGGTGGCCGGGCGACCCGGGACAGGGCCGTCCGGGTAACCTCACCAGTCAACTCCTCCGGCGCGGCCGGCGCCATAGCGAGAACGGGCGACCCCGCGCCGACCGCCTCTCCCGACCAGTCAGAGCGCGGACCCGAGCACGTAGCCGAGCACCCCCGCGCCCAGCCCGAGGGTGAGGCTGACCGTCACGTTCGCGAACGCGAACAGGCGGGCCCCGTCCTCGTAGAGGCGCAGGGTCTCGTAGCTGAAGGTGCTGTAGGTGGTCAGCGCCCCGCACAGTCCCGTGCCGACGGCGAGGGAGACCGGTTCGGGGACATCGTGACCGACCCCCAGGCCGACCAGGACCCCCAGCACGAGGGACCCGACCAGGTTCACGCTCAGGGTCCCCCAGGGCAGCAGCGAGTCGTGGCGCGCCTGGATCGCCCGGTCGACGAGGTACCGCAGCGGGGCGCCGAGCGCCGCGCCCAGGCACACGAACGCGAGGTCGGTCACGAGCCGGGCTTCCGGTGCCGGTGTACGGCGACCTCGACGTCGTCGAGGGTGACGAGGCCTTCGCCCACGATCTCCTCGACCTGCGGCAGGAACGCGGCGATCTTCTCCGCGGTGTCGACGATCACGACCACGACCGGCAGGTCCTCCGACAGCGAGAGGATCCGGCTCGTGTGGACGCGGCTCGAGCTCGCCCCGAACCCTTCGATGCCGCGGAGCACGCTGGCTCCCGCCAGGCCGGCCTTGTGCGCGCGGTGCACGATCTCCGTGTAGAGCGGCTTGTGGTGCCAGGTGTCGCCCTCACCGAGGTAGACGGTGAGACGGCGTGCGGTCCCCTGCAGTGTCATCGTGAGCCCCTCCGGTGGCGGGAAAGCCGGCGGCGCAGGAGCAGCACCCCGCGCGCGACGTAGACACCCAGGACGACGGCGACCATCGCCGCGAGCAGGGTGCCGAACAGGTAGGTGAAGGCCAGGTACGCCTGCCGGTCGACGAGCAGGGTCGTGGTCTGCACCGCGTACGTCGAGAAGGTGGTGTACCCACCGAGCAGGCCGACCCCCAGGAACGGCCGGACCAGTGGGTGGGCCCCGCCGGCCTCGACCACGTGCACCATCAGCACGCCGATCAGGAAGCACCCCGAGATGTTCGTCAGGAAGGTCGCCCACGGCATCCCCCCGTCGCCGGCCGGCAGCCACAGCTCGAGGGCGTACCGCGCGCACGCGCCCGCCATCCCACCCAGGGCGATGACCGGAAGCACCCAGCGGTGAGCGGTCCACTCCCGACGCTGCGCGGGCACGTGCAGGTCGACGTCCGGGTCGACGGCCTCGACCTCGGACCGGTCGGGCGAGCGTGCTCCGGACACGGGTCCTCCTACCGTTGCCGTCCTGCACCGCAAGGTAGGGACTGTTGGCAGCTGTCGCTGCGGTTGTCGGCGAGCCCCACCGCCATCGCCGCGAGTCTAGTGGGATCGGGAGTGCCGGGCCCACGTCGATCGGCCCGACGCCCTCGCACGCGGTTCCGGCGTTCAGCCCTGGTTGATGCCCGCCTTGACGGCCAGCTCGTCCGCCAGGTCGTTGAGGCGGTTGCCGGAGTGGCCCTTGACCCACCGGAACGCGACGTCGCCCCGCGTGTCGACGAGGTCGACGAGCGGCTCCCACAGGTCGCGGTTGGCCACCGGCTTGTTCGCCGTGGTGACCCAGCCGCGGGTGCGCCAACGGCGCCACCAGCCGTCCCGGAAGCAGTTCACGACGTAGGTGGAGTCGCTGACGACGACCAGAGGACCGGACAGCGAACGGACCGCCTCCAGCGCGGCGCGGATCTCCATCCGCTGGTTGGTCGACACCGGCTCCGACCCCGAAGCCTGCCGCCCGTCGTCCACGACCCACGCCCATCCGCCCGGGCCTGGATTCCCCGAGCAGGCTCCGTCGGTGTAGACCTCGAGCGCCCCTGGAAGCGCGGGCATGTCAGCCGGGCGCTGGCGGGTTCGCGGCCGCGCTCGCTCCCGGCTGCTGCGACCGGCTTTGGCGCTGACCGGCGCGCGACGTCCCACAGACGCCGAGGAACCCTTGTCTCCCGCCTGGCAGTGGGCGCACTCGTGGGGGGCAAGGTCCGTTATGTCGCAGCGCAGCACCGGGCAAGGATAGAGGCCGACGGAGCCGCGCCGTACCTCTGGACAGTCTCGCGCCACGTGCGCCAGGGTTCGAGACGTGGCCGAAGGTCTTGGCGGCCTTGGCGTTGGCCGCCTACGACGGACCGTCCCCGATGAGTTTCCGCGTCGGCCGCGGTCAACCTCGACGACACAACACCCAGCTCGATCATCAAGGGAGTAGCTCGATGCGGAAGATCACGGCCGGTCTGTTCATCTCGCTCGACGGCGTCGTCGAGGACCCCGGCGACTGGCACTTCCCGTACTTCAACGACGAGATGGGCGCGGCCGTCGACGCCCAGCTTGGCAGTGCCGACACGCTGTTGCTCGGCCGCAAGACGTACGACAGCTTCGCCGGCGCGTGGCCGGACCGCGAGGCCGCCGGGGGCGAGGACGCCGACTTCGCCAAGCAGCTCGGCGACGCGCGCAAGATCGTCGTGTCGAACCAGGAGCTCCAGTTCACCTGGCGCAACTCCGAGCAGCTCGATGGCGACCTCGTCGACGCGGTCACCACGCTGAAGAACGAGCCGGGTGCCACAGACATCGCCATGAGCGGATCGATCTCGGTCGTTCGTCAGCTGCTGGCCGCTGGGCTGCTCGACGAGCTGCACCTGCTGGTGCACCCGATCGCGGTCCGCAAGGGCATGCGCCTGTTCGAGGAGGACGACTCCCCCGTCCCTTTGCGGCTGCTCTCCTCCGAGACCTTCGCCACCGGCGTCGTACACGCGGTCTACGCTCCGGCGGAGTCGTCCCCCACCGGTGGGTACGACGAGGCGAAGGCGCACCTGCCCCAGGGCGAGGACGCCTGACGTCCGACCTCCGGCAAAATCGCACCGAGCGGACCTGGGTGACTAGTCAGACCTGTCCCCACCAGGTCTAGGTAGACCGGTTCCAACCGGGTCTACCGGCATCCGCGGCCTGGTGGAACGGTGAACCCTGTTGCCCGTCGCCCCCGCCGTGGACGGAGGGAGGTCTCGATGGTTCGTCTCGGGTCACGAACCGGATCACCCGTGAGTCGCCGTTCGGCGATGCCGGCGAGCAAGCCGACCCCGTCCGGCGCTTCGACGACGGCACTCCGGAAGAGCGCGCAGGTGAGCGCCCTGTCAGGAATTCTGTTCGCGGGACTGTTCGTCCTGGCCCTGGTTCTCGTGCGTCAGGGCCCTGGGTTGGGTGTGCCTGACCGCGTCTACGCCGACTTCTACCAGGTCGGGCGAGGGAACGTGATCGTCACGGCCGGGCTCTACGTGGTGCCCTTCGCAGGCATCGCGTTCATGTGGCACATGAGCGCACTGCGCACCGTCATCGAGGCGTTGCCCGGCCCGTCCTCGGAGATGCCGCGCTGGCTGCAGCTGAGCTCCGGCGTCCTGTTCGTGTGCATGCTTTTCGCCGGCACCGCAGCCGTCGGCGCCGTGGCGCTGCTGACTGTGGTCTCCACCGCGCCGCTGCCCCCTCCCGAGGTCGCCCGTGCCCTGAGCGCCGCGGGCTACGGCTTGGTGTTCGTCTTCGGCGTCCGGGCAGCCGGCATGTTCATGATCACCACCACCACGCTCAGCCGGAAACGCGGCCTCGTCCCAGGCTGGTTCACGCTGATCAGCTATCTCGCCGCAGCTTTCCTGCTCGTCAGTACGACGTTCCATCCCGCGATCCTGCTCATCTTCCCTGGGTGGGTCCTCGTGCTGAGCGTCGTACTCCTCGTCGACACCCACGGCCACCACTCGCCGCTGTCGCTCCCCCGGACCGCAGCCGCGCCGCGACGTGCCCACCGGAAGCAACCCAAGGTGCCCCTACAGGAGACCGCCCATGAGCATGACGATCGAGCTTGACGAGATACCCGGCCCCCACGGCCTCCCGCTGGTCGGCAACGTCTTCGACATCGACTCCCACAACCCGATCGAGGGCTTCATCACGATGGCTCAGGAGTACGGGCCCATCTTCAAGCTCAGCGTCCCCGGCGGTACGCGGCTGATCATCTCGGGTCCGAACCTGGTCGAGGACGTGTGCGACGACGCCCGTTTCGACAAGCTCGTCGGCGGAGGGCTGGCCAACCTGAAGAAAGGCGCGGCAGACACCGGGCTCTTCACGGCCGAGACCGACGACCCGATGTGGCGGCGGGCGCACAACATCCTGATGGCCCCCTTCAGCCTGCAGGCGATGCGGGACTACATGCCCCGGATGGTGGACATCGCCGACCAGCTGATGGACAAGTGGAGCCGGCTCAACGAGGGCGACGAGGTCGACGTCCCCGCGGACATGACTCGCCTGACCTTGGACACCATCGCGCTGTGCGGCTTCGGCTACCGGTTCAACTCGTTCTACCGCGACACCCCGCATCCGTTCGTGCAGGCGATGGTCCGGACGCTGTCGGAGTCGCAGGCCCGGGCCCGCCAGCTTCCGATCCAGACCCGGCTGAAGATCCGTGCGCAGAGGCAGGTCGAGGAGGACCAGGCCTTCATGGACGAGCTGGTCGACCGGCTCATCGCGGAGCGTCGTGCGCAGGGGGATGCCGGGGTCACCACCGACCTACTGGGCAGGATGCTGACCGGGGTGGACAAGCAGTCCGGTGAGCGGCTGCCGGACTCCAACATCCGGGCGCAGTGCATCACCTTCCTCATCGCCGGTCACGAGACGACCTCGGGCCTGCTCTCGTTCGCCATCTACTACCTGCTCAAGGACCCCGCGGTCCTCGCGCGCGCCCGGGCCGAGGTGGACGAGGTGCTGGGCAACACCTCGTTCCCGACCTTCGAGCAGGTGCACCGGCTCACCTACGTCCGCCAGGTCCTGGACGAGTCGTTGCGTCTGTGGCCGACGGCGCCCGGCTTCACCCGCTACCCGTTCGAGGACACCGTGATCGGTGGCCGGTACGCGATTCCCGCGCGCACGCCCATCACCGTGCTCACCCCCGCACTGCACCGCGACCCGTCCGTGTGGGGTCCGGACGCGTCCGAGTTCAACCCCGACCACATGGCACCCGAGCGGGTGGCCTCACTGTCGCCTGCCGTCTACAAGCCCTTCGGGACGGGCCAGCGGGCCTGCATCGGGCGGCAGTTCGCGTTGCAGGAGGCGGCGCTGGTGCTGGGCATGCTCCTCCGGCGCTTCGACTTCGTCGACCACCTCGACTACCAGCTGAAGACCAAGACCACGCTGACGGTCAAGCCTGCCGACTTCCGCATCCAGGTGCGCCCCAGGCCGGGGGTTCACATCGACCGTCCCGCGCCGGCGGAGACCGCACAGGCGGACGCCGCAGCAGCCACGACGGCGCCCGCCGCCGCGCCCAAGGCCTTGGTCCCGCGGCACGGCACCAAGCTGTCGGTCCTGTTCGGCTCGAACCTCGGCACCGCCGAGTCCATCGCGACCCGGCTCGCCCAGGAAGGCGCGGAGCGCGGGTTCGACGTGACCGTCGGCGCACTCGACGACCACGTGTCGGACCTTCCCGTGGATGGCGCGACGATCATCGTGACCTCGTCGTACAACGGCACCCCTCCCGACAACGCTGCGGCATTCTGTCGCTGGATCTCGAACGCGGCTCCCGACGCCGTCAAGGGCGTGTCGTACTCGGTCTTCGGGTGCGGCAACACCGAGTGGGCCGCGACGTACCAGGCAGTGCCGAAGCTGATCGACCAGCAGCTCGAGCAACATGGCGGACAACGGATCCACGGGCGGGGCGAGGGCAACGCTGCCGGCGACTTCGACGCCGAGTACCGCAGCTGGCACGGCGACGTCTGGTCCGACATCGCCGAGGCCCTCGACCTCCCCAGCGACGTCGCCGAGGCCGGGACCTCCGGACCTCGCCTGTCCCTGACGCTGACCAACCGGCAGGTCACCAACCCCGTCATCGTGTCCTACGAGGCGCATCCGGGCCTGGTGCGGGACAACCGCGAGCTGATCCTCGACCACTCCCAGGGCACGCCGTCGCGGTCGGTCCGGCACATCGAGATCGCCCTGCCGTCCGGCGTGACCTACCAGGCCGGAGACCACCTAGGCGTCCTGCCCCGGAACAGCTTCGGCGCGATCCGGCGGGTCATGGCGCGATTCGGGCTCGATGCCGGGCAGTACGTCACGATCATCCCCAACAGCGGGACGCACACCCACCTGCCGATCGAGGAGCCGACCCCGCTGCTCGGCGTCCTGGCCAGCTGCGTCGAGCTGCAGGACGTCGCGAGCAGGGACGACCTCGCGATCCTCGCCAGGCACACGGAGGACCCGGAGCAGAAGGCGGCCCTGGAGGCGATGGCCGGTGACGACGAGGAGTCGCACGCCGCCTACCGCGAGCAGGTGTACACCCCCAACCGGTCGGTCCTCGACGTGCTCGACGAGTTCCCGGCCTGCCGGCTGCCGTTCGAGGAGTTCCTTGACATGCTGCCCCCGCTGCGCCCGCGGTACTACTCGATCTCCTCGTCACCCGCGGTCAGCCCGGACACCTGCAGCATCACCGTCGGAGTCGTGGAGGGTCCCGCACGGTCCGGCCACGGCACCTTCACCGGCGTCTCCTCGGGCCATCTCGCCCTGGCGCCGGAGCACGGCACCGTGTTCACCTTCGTCCGTCAGCCGTCGATCCCCTTCCGGCCCCCGGAGAACCCGCACGTCCCGATGATCATGGTGGGCGCCGGGACGGGGTTGGCACCCTTCCGCGGCTTTCTGCAGGAACGCGCCGCACTGCGCGCCCAGCAGGTGCCGGTCGCCTCCTCCCTGCTGTTCTTCGGGTGCCGGAACCCCGACATCGACCTGCTCTACGCGCAGGAGCTGGAGGACTTCGAGCGCCAGGGCCTCGTCCGGGTGGAGCGATGCTTCTCGAGGGCGCCCGGAGCCGAACGCAGATACGTGCAGGACGGCATGCTCGACTGCGCGGACGAGGTCTGGGACCTCCTGCAGCGTGACGCCGTGGTGCTGGTGTGCGGCAACGCCTCCACGATCGCCCCAGGGGTCAGGGAGTCGCTCAAGAAGGTCTTCCGTGACCGCACAGGGGCCGGCGAGGCCGACGCGGACGCCTGGCTGGCCGGTCTCCGGTCGGCGGACCGTCTCGTCGAGGACATCTGGGGTGGTTGACCCCATGATCCAACGCATGCTGCTGTTCGGGGCCTCGGGGGACCTCACCAGTCGTCTGCTCCTGCCCGCGGTCGCCCAGCTTGCCGAGTCGGGACTCCTGCCCGACGGGTTCACGATCGTCGGTGCGGCCAGGCGGAGCTGGTCGGACGACGACTTCGCCGAGCACATCTCCACCGAGCTCGCGAAGCACTCGACCGTGACCTCGGCGGCCCGCGAGGCCGTGCTCGGGATGCTCAGCTACCAGAGTCTCGACGTCACGGCGCCCAAGGAGGTCAGCCGCCTGGTCGGCGAGGACCACCCCGACACGCTGGTCTACCTCGCGCTCCGACCCTCGCTGTTCCAGCCGGTCCTGTCGGCGCTGACCGCGAGCCGCCTGAACGGGCGCGACGCGGTGGCGATCGAGAAGCCCTTCGGCACCGATCTGGAGTCGGCACGGGCGCTCAACGAGATGATCCGGGTCGACCTGCCCGCGCCCACCATCTTCCGGGTGGACCACTTCCTGTCCGACGAGCTCGTCCTGCGGGTCATGGTCCTGAGGTTCCTGAACCAGATCTTCGAGCCGACCTGGAACGCCACACACGTCGACCACGTCGACATCAGCTGGCTCGAGAGCCTCACCCTCGAGGGCCGGGCGGGTTACTACGACACCGCCGGGGCCCTGAAGGACATGGTGCAGAACCACCTCGTCGAGGTGATGACCCTGGTCCTCATGGAGCAGCCGGCCCACGTCGACGCACACTCCCTGCGCAGCGCCCGCGTCGAGGCCCTGCGCGCGGTCGCCACCCCTGAGCCGGAGCGGGTACGCACCGACACGGTCCGCGCTCGGTACACCGCCGGCAGGATCGGTTCCCGGGAGGTCCCGTCGTACGTCGACGAGCCGGGGGTCGATCCCGCGCGCAACACCGAGACCTACGCGTCCCTGACCCTCGAGGTCGAGAATGCCCGGTGGTGCGGGGTTCCGTTCACGCTTCGCTCGGGCAAGTCTCTGCCCGCGGACACCGCGGAGATCGCGATCCACTTCCGGCCGCTGCCGAAGTACATGCTCAGACGATGGCCGGGCGTGGAGCCCAACGTTCTCAGGCTCGGGCTCAACGCGCCGTACCTGCGCCTGGACACGACGCTGAACGGAGCGAGCCGGCTGCCGGAGAACCAGCAGCTGGAGGTCCGCTCCGAAGCCTCGGGACGAAGCGCGTACAGCAACCTCATCCTCCAGATGCTCCGCGGCAACCCCACCCTGTTCATCCGTGGTGACGAGGCCGAGGAGGCCTGGCGCATCATCGACCCGGTCGTGAGCGCCTGGGCAGCCGGACAGGTCGACATGCAGGAGTACCAGGCGGGCACGGCTCCGCCGGGAAGCTCCTGAGCGCCATCGTCACGCCTGCTGCACGGCCGGTGTCGAGCGCAGGGCCTACCGGGTCCGCGCACGCCGTCTCCCGTCATCCGCTGACCAAGCTGCTCAGGGTGATCGCGGCGAAGAACACGAGCACGACCTCACTGACGACCCAGGACTTCTCGCTCATCCAGTCCCGCGTCGCCGGAAGCACGACCTCGGCCCGTCTGCCCAGGACCACGACCCCGAGAGCGGGCAACGCGAGCAGCAGCAAGGTCATGGCCACGAAGGGCAGGCACTGCCACCAGGCGTCGCCGTGATGAGCGACGTGCAGGCCGACCGTGATCGAGCCGAGTATGTCGGTAGGGAACACGCCGAGCAGCGCCATGCCCAGGAGGAACGCGAACCTCGGATGGGCTTCCTGCAGTCGTGCCATCCACTTGGGAGGCTCGCTCGTGTTCCGGGTGAGGTAGACCCGCGCGATGAGGAACAGCACGATCGCAAGGACGATCCAGTCGATCACCACGCCGGCCGTGCCCTCCATCCGGCTCCCCGCAGCTTGCGTCGTGCCCGTGGCGACGACGTAGGTGAGTGTGACCACCACGGTGACCGACACGGCGGCGCCGGCGAGGAAGCTCAGCGAGTTCCTCGCCCAGTCCGCGCTGGTGGCGAGGAAGAAGGCACTGATGATCTGAGGCCCTGCGATCATGACGAAGGACAGCGGGAGGATGGCCGCAAGGGTCATACCGGCATCACCAGGACTCGATCGATGGCAGGACAAGGCTCCGAGCTCGAGGGCCTTGCTCGATCATCCACACGGATGCCGACCCGGGGCATCATCCGGGCAGGATGGGTGACGGGACGCGCTGCAAGGACGGTACGCCGGCCACCACCCGGTCGTGGTCAGGGACCTACAGCTTCGTCAGCTTGTGGAACGGGCTGTCGATCCGGATGTTGCGGGAGCCGAAGTCGACCGTGACCGCCTCGGTCTCCGTCTTGACGACGCGGCCGAGGCCGTACTTGTCGTGGGTGACACGGTCTTGAACCGCGAATCGCTCGATCTCCGGAACGGGCTGGTGGTTGTTGAAGGGACTCCCAGGGAGATAGCGCCGACTCGAGGCAGATCGTGGCTTCATCCGTTCAGCATGCCCTACTGAGGGCACCCGAACGCTCGGACCCCACCGGGTTCGGCTCGGGCGCTCTGCCGGCACGGCTCTCCCACCCAGCGGTTCGGGGTGCGCGAAGGGCCGAGGGCCCGGAGCGCGAGGGTCGTCTCGAGTCGCTCGGCTCGCTGTCACCCCCTGTCGGCGACATGCTCGGCGAGGTCGGCCACGGCATCGATCAGCTGATCCCCGGCCAGCAGGTCGAGGTCGTTGTGGTCGGCACCGGCGACCTCCACGAGCTCGCGCAGTCGCGGCGCCGACTCCGCCACGGCGCGACTCTGGTCGGGCGGGACGATGGAGTCCTCGCTTCCGTAGACGACCGTCACGGGCACGCGGACGTCGACGAGGTAGCTGGTGAGCGGGAAGCGGTCCCGCAGCAGGGTCCGGACCGGCAGGAACGGGTAGTGGACTGCGCCGACCGACGCGAGGTCGACGAACGGCGAGCGGAGCACGAGCCCCGCCGGAGGGTGTTCGCTCGCGAGCTCGGTCACCACCGCGGCACCCAGGCTCTCGCCGTAGTACAGCAACCGCTCAGGTGGAACACCGGCCTCCTGGACCAGGAACCGGTGTGCTGCCCGGACGTCGCGGGCCAAGCCCTCTTCGCTCGGGCTGCCGGGGTTGCCCCCGTAGCCGCGGTAGTCGAAGAGAAGCACGGACAGGCCCGCTGCGGCGAGCGCCCGTGCGAGGGAGGCACGCAGCGAGCGGTCCCCGGCGTTTCCGTTCGCCACCAGGACGGTGACACCGCGGTCGGGACCCGTCGCGGGCAGGAACCAGGCACCCAGGACCAGTCCGTCACTGGTGTGCAGCTGTACGTCGCGCGCCCCGTGCAGCACCGTGGCGGCCGGAGCCACCTCGGTCGTGGCCGGCAGGTAGATGAGGTGGCGCTGCAACGCCCACACCAAGGTCAGCAGGATCACCACCACCACGACCGTCGCGACGACTCCGCGCACCACCTTCTCAGTGTGCCCCGTCGCGCCTCGTCGTGCCTCGTCGTTCTCCGGCGGCACGGAAACCCTTACCCGTGCACCACAAGGAGCCCTGAGATTGTGCGGAATGCTCAGGTCGGGACGTCGGAGGTGAAGGCCCGGGGAGTCATGACCCCGGCCGGGTCGAACTCCACAGGCTCCGGCGCCGGTCCGTCCATCGGCACACCGGCTCGTGCCAGTGCCTTCGGGAACACGTCCCGGTTGAAGGCGTCGGACTGCTCCCTGGACTCCCACACCTCGGTCAGGTCGAACCCACTCTCAGTGGGGTACGCGAGGTGCAGCACCAGTCCCTCTCCTCCGCCGTCCTCGCCGAGAACCTCCAAGACTGCCTTGTGCACCGCCTGGTAAGCCTCGATCGGCGCCGGAACATGCATGGTGTACCCGTACATGGGCCACCTCCCTCCGTCTCATTCGATGTGACGCTGAGGTCGGGCGCATGTCAAGGACGGCGGCCTGAGCACGAGACCGCGCAGGTCTGTGTGATGTGAGCAGGCTTGGGATTGCCGTCGCCAGCCACTGGCTCTGGCCCAGCAGATCTGAACGCTCGGAGCGGCTGCAACGGCGCCAACCCCATCGAGGGTGTCGAGCTTGGCTCTTCGACGTCCTGCTGCGGATCACTCAACGAGTCGAACGGAATAGCAGCCGGTCGGCGTGTCGGACCGACCCCAACTCTTACCGAGTCTCGGCAGGGGCTACTTCGCTAGCACTGGTTGAGGATTCCCCCTCAACGCAGCTCGCTGCGCGGTGGGTGACTTGTTGCTCGGCCTTGCCTTTGCTTTCGCGTAACCAAGCGGACGAGTCCAAGAATGACGAGCACGGGAAGCACGACGGTGACCAGCAGCACCAGAAAGATGAGCAGGAGCTCCGTGGTACCAAGGCCTGCAATGAACGGGTGGGGCATCGGGCGAGAGTATCCGGCAGGCGCGAGGTTGTCAGGACACATGCTCGATGTCGACATCTGGCTATGGAGGAGCCACCCGCCAACCG
Source organism: Nocardioidaceae bacterium (assembly GCA_035457605.1). Classification (GTDB taxonomy): domain Bacteria; phylum Actinomycetota; class Actinomycetes; order Propionibacteriales; family Nocardioidaceae; genus Nocardioides_C. Next base: position 1,044 of record DATIBI010000245.1, on the reverse strand, counting down.
GCCGCTTGTTCGTCGGTGCCCAGGGGCAAGGGGGGCCGCGGTCTTCGCGGAGCGACGCGCGGCGCCGTTTTGCGGCCGGGCGCCGGCTGCAAGTCTTCGCTCACCACGTCGGCGGCCCCGCGGCGACTTGTCGGCCTTAGCGGTGCTTCACCGATTGTCCGCGAGCCATCTGGATGCCCCTGGCGACAGCGCCGGCGAGCAGGAGGTAGATCCCGGTGCCCTCGAGGGCGAGGCCCAGGAGGAAGAGGGGGTCCTCGTCGTGGCTGTTCGCCAGAATCAGCCCTCCGACGACGAAGACGGACACCCCCGCGATGGCGTACACCAGCCCTTTCGATGGCTGGTAGTCATCCTTCGTTTCGTCCATGGCAGCAGTCTCCATCAGCATGAGCTAATCGGGCCGCACGACACGATGCTCTGCTGCCAGTCGGCTGTGCACGCGGCTCCTTGTCACATCGGCAGGACTTGGCTCGCCCCAGCACCTCGAGCACGGGGTCGACAACTCGGTGGCGTGTTGGGCTTCGAGACCGCCACAGGCAGCATTCCGTCGGTATGTAGGGTTTGGGCCATGTCTGAAGACGATCTCGACCCCGGCGCCAGCACGCAGGTCTTCCAGGCCTTCTTCGATCGGCAAGAGCCTGAGGCTTCCCGGTCGAGCTGGATGTGGGTGGCCGTCGCCGCGTTCACCGCTCTGATCGTGCTGGTGCCCGTGGTGCTCCTGCTGGCCGGCTGAGGCCGCACACGCAGGCGTGCCTGCCCTTCGGTGAGGTCGGCGTCGTGTCGCGTGCCGGGAACGCGAACACCGGCGCACACGGCACGAACCGCCGCTCGCGGAGCGGGGCTCACACCGGGGTCGACGCCAGCACATCGCGCGGCACCCAGGTGGTCTGGGTGCTCGTCCCTGCCCCCTGAGCGGCAGCGCCTGACCGGGTTCCGGCTGCTTCGTCAAGCATCGGCGACGGCCACCGGACCGACGAGCGACAGGTACGCCGAGCGCCGCGGTGACCCACGAGATGACCGCGCGGTCACGGGCCAGCGCATGCCGCT